>HF985770.1:21032-34875 GCA_000432375.1 Firmicutes bacterium CAG:103 | reverse complement strand
AGTCCTGCTCGGGCTTTGGGACAAGCGCTGGATTTTATCCGAGACGGGCCTTGCCTCCTCGGGCTCCCCCGCTGCTCCATGATTTTGTCCTTGTGCATAGGTTTGCAGGCGGCATGTTTTTCCCTCCCGCGCCATAGAGTGGTACAAACTGCGTCGGGAGGTCGCGCGCGTGCACACAAATCGCAGGCTCATCGTCAACACCGCGCTCATGACCGGCTCGTCGATCGTGATGCGCTGCATCGGGCTCATCTTTCAGGCGTGGATCGTCGGGCGCATCGGCGCGGCCGGCATCGGGCTGTACCAGCTCGTCATGTCGGTGAGCGTGCTGTTTGCAACCTTCGCCATCTCGGGCATCCGCTTTGCTACCACGCGCCTGATCTCCGAGGAGATGGGGCTCGAGCGCGGCGCGGGCGTCACGGGCGCGATGCGCCGGTGCGCGTGCTACGCGCTGTTTTTCGGCCTGTGCGCGGGTACGATGGTGTATTTTCTGGCCGAGCCCGTAGGCTTTCTCTGGATCGGCGACGCGCGCACGGTGCGCTCGCTGCGCATCACGAGCATCAGCCTACCGTGCATCGCGCTCTCGTCGGTCATGGACGGGTATTTCACCGCCTCCGGCCGCGTGTGGAAGCCGACGCTCGTGCACCTGATCGAGCAGCTGGTGAGCATCACGTGCGTGATGTGGTTTTTGTCCTTTGCGGCCGCCGGCGACCTGGAGCAGAGCTGCGCCGCCGTCACGGCGGGCGGCGCGTGCGCGGACGTGGTGTCGCTGCTGCTGATGACGGCGATGTACGCGCTCGACCGGCGCAAATACCGCCGCGGCGGCGACACCGTGCCGCACCTGACGCGGCGGATGCTCGCCGTGGCGCTGCCGCTGGCCGTGTCGGCCTATGCGCGCACGTCGCTGACGACACTGGAGCACTTGCTCATCCCGCGCGGGCTCAAAAGCTCCGGCCTGACGGCCGACCGCGCGCTCGCGGGCTACGGCATCGTGCACGGCATGGCGCTGCCGGTGGTGCTCTTCCCCTCGTGCCTGCTGTACGCGCTGGCGGATCTGCTCGTGCCGGAGCTGACGACGGCGCAGGTCTCCGGCCGGTGCGGGGACATCCGGCGGCTGGTGCGCACGCTGCTGTACCGGTGCCTGCTGTTCGCGTGCGGTACGGCCGTGCTGCTGCTGGCGTTTTCCGGGCCGCTCGGGCGGTTGATCTACCACTCGGACGACGCGGGACGGTACATCCGGCTGCTGGCGCCGCTCGTGCCGGTGATGTATCTCGACACCGTGACCGACGGCTGCCTGCGCGGGCTCGGCCAGCAGACGCGCTGCATGGCCATCAATGTGCTCGACGCCACGCTCGGCGTGGTGCTCGTGTGGGTGCTGCTGCCGCGGTTCGGGCTGGCGGGGTACATCTTCATTTTGTATTTCAACGAGTGCGTGAACTTCACGCTCAGCTTCACCTTGCTGCTGCGCACGGTGCGCCGCAGCTGCACAGATGAAAAACCGCCCGCAGGCTGACGCCTGCAGGCGGTTTTTTATGCACGATCTCAGTGCTGCGGGGTGGGATTCTTCGACTGGACCTGCGGCTGGACTTTCTCCTTCTTGCGCAGCTCCGGGAAGAGCAAAAACTCCACGCGCTTATACAGCAGATACGTCAGCGCCGAGTCGACGATGCCCTTGATGAGGTTGAACGGGACAACGGCGAACAGCACGAGCGTCGGCACACTGGTGATGCCCTTGTTCACAGCCGTGCCCATGGCGACGATCTGATCGATCGGCAGGTGGAACAGCTCGGCGAACTTCGGGATCAGGTACAGGGCATTGAAGAGGCTGCCGAAGACCGTCATGCACAGCGTGCCGACGGCCATGCCGATGATGGCGGTGCGGCGGGTCTTGTGGTGGTGGTAGATGACAGCGGCGGGAAGGACGAACGTGCAGCCGACGACGAAGTTGGCAAAGTCGCCGACAAAAGCTGTGCTCGTGCCCTTGAGCAGGAGCTTGAGCAGCACCTTGAGCAGCTCGGTGATAACACCGGCCACAGGTCCGAGATAGAACGCGCTCATGAGCACCGGCAGCTCGCTCAGATCCATCTTATAGAAGCCCGGCGCGAAAAACAGCGGGATCTCGAGCAGCATCAGCACGCCGCCGAGGGCGGAGAACATGGCCACATAGCTGATGTTGCGGCTGCGGCTGCGGCGCTGCAGATCACGGCAGACCGTGCGCTCAAACAGATACGCAAGGCCGAGCAATGCCGCGAACACAAGCACGCAGATACCAACAAAGGACAGGTTTTCTTTCAACATGACAAAACACCTCCATGGAATGAAAAACACCTGAAAGAACATGTCCTTCAGGCGCTGCGAACAATGGAGGTTCGTAACATCTTCTATCATCCAGACTATACTGTCGGTATCGGAATTGCACCGATTCAACCTTGCTCGGCTCGCGGACTATCACCGCCGGTCGGGAATTACACCCTGCCCCGAAGACATCTCGATTCAGTTGTTTAACTACTGTCTGCATTATAGCACAGTGCCCGGAGATTGCAAGCACTTTTTTCAGGAAAGGTTTGACAGCAGCGCTCCGGGCGCGTACAATGGAGGCCACCACCGAAAGGAGGCGTCGCCATGCCCGAGCGCGAAAACACCTGCTGCTTCACCGGCCACCGGGAATACAAGCTGCCCTGGGGCAGCGACGAGAACGACCCCCGCTGCCGCAAGCTGCAGCAGCAGCTCTTCGACGCCGTGGACGCCGTCTACGCCGCCGGCATCCGCCACTTCATCTGCGGCATGGCCAACGGCTGCGACCTGTATTTTTTCGACGCTGCGCGCTATCTGCGCCTGCAGCACCCGGAGGTCACGATCGAGGCGGCCATCCCCTTCGCCGGCCAGGCCGACCGCTGGCGGCCGGAGCTGCGCGAGCGCTACGCCTACGACCTGCGCCAGTGCGACTATCAGACGCTCGTGCAGGAGGCCTACACCCCCGGGTGCATGATGCGCCGCAACCGCTACATGGTCGATGCCTCGCGCATCCTCATCGCGGCATTTGACGGCCGGCCCGGCGGCACGGCCCGCACGCTCGAATACGCCGCCCGCCGCCGGCTGGAGATCATCCAGATCCCGATCGACAGCGCGCCGGTCGGGATATGATATATGCCAAAAAACACGGAGAACGAAAAATCGTTCTCCGTGTTCGTTTTTGGGATGCTAACAGGCCTCGATCTCTTTGATGTTATATTCGTTGCCTGACACCAGATAGGTATGCTCGCTTTTACAGTGCGGGCATATTTTTGCGTATTTTACCGTGGGATATGTCTGTTTGCAGTCCTCGCAGTAGGTCACGGCGGGGAGCGTCTCGATCTTCAGCTCCGCGCCCTTGAGATACTGCGATTTTTCCACCGCCCACTTCCAGCAGTCGGTCAGGTAATACGGGATGATGCCGCTGACCTCGCCGACCTCCAGCGTGACGCTGGCGACCTGGGTCAGGTGGTTTTCCTCGACGACCTTTTCGACCTCCTGGATGACATAGAACACGGTTCCCAGTTCGTGCATCGCGTTTTCCTCCGGTCGGCTTACTTCGCGCGCTTGCCCTTGATGTCCTTGATGGTGAGCTTGGCTGCGCGCTTGACCATGTGCGGCAGGATGGCCTTCATCTTGTCCTCGGTGCGGTACATACGGCTGGCCTCCGGCATATCGCGCTGCAGGTGGATCGCATCAAACTCGCAGCGGGTGGTGCACAGGCCGCAGCCGATGCACTTGTTCTGGTCGACGACGGACACGCCGCAGCCGAGGCAGCGGGACGCCTCTGCCTTGACCTGCGCCTCGGTGAAGGTGATGCGGTCGTTCGAGAACGTCTTGGCCTTGCTCGCGTCGTGGGCAACGGTCTGGCGCGCCGGGGCGTCAAAGCATTCGATGGGCACGACGGCCTGCTTCTTGTCGAGCTCGTAGAATTCGCGCGGGTCACGCGCCAGCGTCAGGCTCTGGCCCTCATGCACGTAGCGGTGCAGGGAGATAGCGCCCTCGCGGCCGGCCGCGATCGCGTCGATGGCAAACTTCGGGCCGGTGACCACGTCGCCGCCGGCGAAGATGTCGGGCTGCGCGGTCTGATACGTCACGCCGTCGGCCTGGACGGTGCCGTTGCGGTTGAAGGCCATGGCCTCCGGCGCGATGCGGCCGAGGTCAACGCGCTGGCCGATAGCGCCGATGACGGACGTGACCTCGATGGTCTCGAACTTACCGGTGCCGACAGGCTTGCGGCGGCCCTTCGCGTCGGGCTCGCCCAGCTCCATGATCTCGACCTTGAGGGCCTTGACCTTGCCGTTTTCGCCGAGGATCTCGGCCGGTGCGCTCAGGAAGCGGAACTGCACGCCCTCTTCCATGGCTTCCGCGACTTCCTCCGCGTCCGCCGGCATCTCGGCCTGGCTGCGGCGGTAGATGATGTAAGTATCCTTCGCGCCGAGGCGGATGGCCGTGCGGCAGACGTCCATGGCGACGTTGCCGCCGCCGATGACGGCGCACTTTTTGCCGATGCGCGGCTTCTTGCCGAGGTTGACCCTGCGCAGGAAGTCCACACCGCCGTACACGCCGGAGAGCTCTTCGCCGGGCACGCCGATGGGTGCGCTCTTCTGCGCGCCGATGGCCAGATAGAAGCCCTTGTAGCCCTGCTCACGCAGCTGGTCGATGGTGAGATCCTTGCCGATCTCGACGCCGCACTGGAAGTGCACGCCCATCTCACGGAGCACCTCGATCTCGGCGTTGACAACATCCTTCTCGAGGCGGAAGCTCGGGATGCCGAGGGTCAGCATGCCGCCGGGCACTTCGTTTTTATCAAACACGGTGACATTTTCATAGCCCATGTTCGCCAGATAGTAGGCGCACGACAGGCCGGCCGGGCCGGCGCCGATGATGGCGATCTTCTCCGGGTAGGGATCGGCGATGCCGCGGTGGGTGATGACCTTCGGGATGTAGCGCTTGTCGGCCTGGAGCTCCTGCTCGGCGACAAACTTCTTGATCTCGTCGATGGCGACGGCGCGGTCGACATCGCCGCGGGTGCAGGCTTCCTCGCAGCGGCGGTTGCAGATGCTGCCGCAGACGGCCGGGAACGGGTTATCCTGCTTGATGAGCTTGAGCGCGTCCAGATAGCGGCCCTGCGCGGCCAGATTGATGTAGCCCTGCACGGCGATGTGCGCCGGGCCAGGCGGTCTTGCACGGGGCGGTGCCGGACTCGTGGCACTGCTTCTGGTTGTCGTCCTTATAGTTCGGGCTCCACATGTGCTCGCCCCAGTGGTTGTCGTCCGGCAGCGGCTGCTTCGGATACGTCACCGGGCCGGTCTTGGTGCACAGCTTCTGGCCGAGCTTGGCAGCGCCGGCCGGGCAGACCTCGGCGCACTTGCCGCAGGCGACGCACTTCTCGGCGTCGACATGGGCGCGGTAAGCGGAGGCGGACATATTGGGCGTGTTGAACAGCTGGCTCGTTCTCAGCGCGAAGCAGGAGCCGAGCGCACAGTTGCAGATGGCAAAGATCTTGTCCTCACCGTCGATGTTCGTGATCTGGTGGACATAGCCGTTGTCCTCGGCGCGCTGGAGGATCTCCATCGCCTCATCATAGGTGATCTTGCGGCCCTTGCCGGTCTCGAGGCAGTAGTCACAAAACTGACCGACGGCGATGCACATCTCATCCTGCAGCTCGCCGCAGCCCTCGCCCTGAAGGCGCATGGCATTGCGGCAGGAGCAGTAGCCGACGCCGAGCTGATCCTCATACTTTTTCAGCCAGTGGGAGATGTGCTCGACATCGACCGACTCGTTCGTGGCCGGGATGGCCTTCTCGACCGGGATGACGTGCATGCCGACGCCGGCACCTCCGGGAGGCACCATGCAGGTGATCTTCGTCAGCGGCAGAAACGACATGCGCTCGAAAAACTGCGCGATCTCCGGGTGCGTCTCCACCTGCTGGAGGTTCATGTTCATCAGCTCGGCAGAACCGGGCACGAAGATCGGCAGCGTCCACTGTTTGTGATGGTCGGCATTCTCCCAGTTGTACTCGAGCAGGCCGATCATGGACATCTGGTCAAACAGCTGCTCCACGTAGACGGGGTCCTTGCCGACCTTCTTGCCGATCTCGGCCGGTGTGGTCGGGACACGGACCTTCATCGCGAGCGCAAGCTCCGCCATTTCGTCGGTGACGACGCTGGCCAGGCCGTAATACTCGGGCGAATTCTCGTCGAGCTTGGTCATGCCGAGCTTCACGTCCACGCGGTCCGTGATCTTTTTGCCCAGCTTCAGGATCAGTTCTCTTGCCATGTTTCAGGCTCCTTTCTTCCCCTTAAAAATATTTTGTTTTCATTCCCTGGTTTGTGAATACATGCGCAATCTATTGTAGCACATCTCACGCATACAATTCAATACGCAAATGCACAGCACATTGTTGAAGATTGCAAAATCCCGGTCGATCTTCCCCGCCTGTCTTGACATTCTGCACAGGCGGTGATATGCTTTTTAGTAACCATTTGGTCAATATCGCGTACATTCACGAGGAGGGAACGGCCATGGCTCAGATCCGGATCCATGTTCTGCACTGCGGGAAGATCGGCGTGGCGCCGAACCTGCCGGCGAGTGCCCAGTGGCGCTGGCCGGCAAAAGCGGACGCACGGCGGCTCAAGAGCGGCGCGCGCATCTGGCTGCCGGTGTCGTCGTATCTGGTGGAGCACCCGAAGGGCCTGTTTCTGGTGGACGCCGGTCTGCCGCGCACCGTGAGCCCGACCGGCATCGAGGACCGCGCGGCGCAGCTGCGGATGTTCGGCCGCGGGTGGTACACGCTCGTGCACAGCGTCGTGGAGCCGGGGCAGTCGATCGGCGAGCAACTGGCCGTGCGCGGCATCCGGCCGCAGGATCTGGACTATGTGCTCTTTTCCCACCTCGACCCGGATCATGTTGCGGGCATCAGCGAGGTGCGGGGCGCAAAGCGTCTGCTGGTGGCGGAGGAGGAATACTTCTGGTCGTGCCGCGTGAACCTGCGCTACACCTCGCGCAAGCTGTGGATGGACGAGCCGCCGGAGCGGTTCTGGTACCGCGTGAACCACATCGGGCCGGAGAGCCGCTCGTACGACCTGTTCGGGGACGACTCGGTGCATCTCGTGCACATCGCCGGGCACACGGAGGGCATGTTCGCCACGCTCATCCGCAATGGCGGCCGGTACGTGCTGCTCAACGCCGACGGCGCGGCAAGTCCCCGCTCCTGGGCGGAGGGCACCGTGCCCGGCATCTGCGAAAACAGCGTGCGCGCGAAAAAGGCGCTCGACTGGATCGGCGAGATGAGCCGGGACAGCGTCTGCGCGGCGTCTCTGTGCAGCCACGACCCGGACGTAACGCCGCAAACGATCGAATTTTAGAATCGATGGATTTGCTTTTTCTAATGCGCGTTTCATACTGCTTTTGTGGATTTTGGGGTTGACAAGCGCAGAAAACTGCGTTATACTGCGCTCGTTTCCACCGGAAACCGTGATTTTTAACGAAAGGAGACGCGTCGTATTATGAAGTTTGCTCAGACGAACAACATGATGATGGCTATGATGATGTACATGCCCGGCTGCATGTGCATGTCTCGTCGTGCTCAGAAATATGACTCGTCTTGTGTTCGCTTCCAATAACGGCTGATCCAAATTCCAAGCCGTATCCGCAGAGGCCGGAAGACAACGAGTCTTCCGGCCTCTGTTTTTTGTACCGAAAAATTATTCTGCGAGGGAGAATCCACCATGATCGAAATCGAACATCTCAACAAGACTTACCCCTCACCGGGCGGCGACATCCACGCACTGCGGGACGTCAACCTCCGCATCGAGGATGGGGAGATCTTCGGCATCATCGGCCTGAGCGGCGCCGGCAAGAGCACGCTCGTGCGCTGTATCAACCTCCTCGAGCGGCCGACCTCCGGCACGGTACGCATCGACGGGCGCGACATGACGCAGCTCAGCCGCCGCGACCTGCTCAAGGCCCGGCAGGACATCGGCATGATCTTCCAGAGCTTCAACCTGCTCGAGCAGCGCACGGTGCTGCGCAACATCTGCTTCCCGCTCGAGATCGCCGGCGTCAAGCGCGACGAGGCTCAGGCCCGCGCCGCCGAACTGCTCGAACTCGTCGGATTGTCCGACCGCGCGAAAAACTATCCCTCGCAGCTTTCCGGCGGCCAGAAGCAGCGCGTGGCCATCGCCCGCGCCCTCGCCACGCGGCCGAAATACCTCCTGTGCGACGAGGCCACCAGCGCCCTCGACCCGAACACCACGCAGTCGATTCTCCACCTGCTCAAGGAGATCAACCAGACGCTCGGCGTGACGATCGTCGTCATCACGCACGAGATGCGCGTCATCGAGCAGATCTGCCAGCGCGTGGCCGTCATCGACCAGAGCTGCATCGCCGAGATCGGCAACGTCAGCGACGTGTTCACGCACCCGAAGTCCGACATCGCCAAGGCGCTCATTCTCCCGAAGAGCCCGGCCGAAAACCTCCCGCCGTGCACGGGCAGGCGCCTGCGCCTCGTCTTTGACGGCAGCTGCTCCAACGAGCCGGTCATCTCGCGCATCACGCTCGAGTGCCACGTGCCGGTGAACATTCTCTTCGCCGACACCCGCATCGTCGAGGGCAGCATCTACGGCCACATGGTCATCGACCTGCCCGACGACCCGCAGCAGTTCCACGATGTGCTGCGCTGGCTCGACCATAACCACATCTCTTATCTACAGGAGGATGGAAGTCATGTCTGATCTGCTCATCAAACTCTGGCAAAACGGCATCTTGCAGCTCGGTATCTGGGAGACCATTTACATGACGCTCATCTCCACGTTCTTTGCCTATCTCATTGGCCTGCCGGTCGGCCTCATCCTGCGCATGACCGACCGCGACGGCATCCACCCCATCGGCTGGCTCAACCGCACGCTCGGCATCATCGTCAACGCCCTGCGCAGCATCCCGTTCATCATCCTCATGGTCGCCATGCTGCCGGTGGCAAAGGCCATCGTCGGCACCAGCCTCGGCAACCGCGCCGTGATCGTGACGCTCGTCATCGCCGCCGCCCCGTATGTGGCGCGCATGGTCGAGTCCGCCGCCAAGGAAGTGGACGCCGGCGTCATCGAGGCCGCGCTGTCCATGGGCGCGTCCACGTTCCGCATCATCTGGAAGGTCATCATCCCGGAGGCCAAGCCCGCGCTCATCACCGGCGCCGTCATCTCCACCGTGACCATCCTCGGCTACTCCGCCATGGCCGGCACGATCGGCGGCGGCGGTCTCGGCCAGATCGCCATCACCTACGGCTACCAGAAGTACGACGATCAGATCGTCTGGCTGTGCGTAGCGCTGACGATCATCATCGTGCAGATCCTGCAGGAGTTCGGCATGTACATCGCCCGCCGCACCGACCGGCGCTCCCGCACCTGACAGGAGGCAGCCCATGCGTTTACACTATCCCGCGCTGCTGCGCGTGAACATCCGGCGCGGACGAATGTGCCGCCCCGAACTGCACATCCTAACATCCGAAACCACACAAATTCCAAAATGAAAATATAAAGGAGAAACGACCATGAAAAAGATCACGTCCCTCATCCTCGCCCTCGTGCTGACGTTCTCGCTCGTCGCGCTGAGCGCCTGCGGCGACAAGACCACTGATGACAAGACCACTGCCGCTTCCGATGACAAAGTCATCACCGTCGGCGCCAGCGCCACCCCGCACGCCGAGATCCTCGAGCAGATCAAGCAGGCCCTCGCCGACGAAGGCTACGAGCTCAAGATCGTCACCTATGACGACTACGTCCTGCCGAACCAGGCTCTGGCCGACGGCACGCTCGACGCCAACTACTTCCAGCACAAGCCCTACCTCGACAGCTTCAACGCCAAGAACGGCACCGACCTCGTCTCCGTCGGCACCATCCACTATGAGCCGTTCGGCATCTACGGCAACGGCGTCACCGACCTGAAGGATCTCGCCAAGGGCGCGACCATCATCATCCCCGCCGACGACAGCAACGAGACCCGCGCCCTGTTCCTGCTCCAGCAGGAGGGCCTGATCAAGCTCCCCGATGATGCGGACGCCGCCAAGGGCGTGAGCACGCTCGACATCGTCGACGACGGCGGCTACAACATCGTCACCGTGCAGGCCGACACCGTCCCGGCGCAGCTCAAGAACGCCGCTACTGGCTCCATCGCCGTCATCAACGGCAACTACGCCCTGGCCGCCGGCCTGAAGATCAGCGACGCGCTCGCATCCGAGGACGCCAACGGCGCTGCCGCCCAGACCTACGCCAACATCATTGCCGTGCGCGCCGGCGACGAGAACAGCCCGAAGACCCAGGCCCTGCTCAAAGCCCTCAAGACCGACGCCGTGAAGCAGTACATCGCCGACACCTACAACGGCGCTGTCGTTGCGAGCTTCTAAGCACCCCCCTCTTTTGAAAAACGCACGAATCCCCCGGCTGCTGCCGGGGGATTTTGCGTGTCAGCAAAGCCTCGCAGAGTTTGCCGCCCGCAGGCGAGAAAATCAGGAGGCGTTATGGGCATAGCTGTTGTCGACGAGGCGGTCAAAATCCACCCAGTCGGCGTGGTCGAGCACGCCGGCCGTCTCCATGACGGTCTCGAGCCGCTCGAGGGACGAGCGCGTCATGACCGGCGTGGCGTTCCAGGCGTCGATGTCCTTGTAGCGCTGCACGACCTGCGTGAGCACAGGCACGCTCGTATCCGGAAACTGCGGGGCGATGATCTCGGCGGTCTGCGCCGCGTCGGCGGTCTGCGCCGCGTCGTGCTCCGCGATCCATTTCTGCGCGCGGGCGATGGCATTCGTAAAGCGCTGCACGATGTCCGCATGGTCATGGATATACGCCTGCGAGGCAAAGTAGGCCGTGTACGGGATCTCGCCGCTCTCCTGGCCGATGGACGCAAGGATGTAGCCCTTGCCCGCCTGCGCGACCTCGGTGGCCGTCGGCTCGAAGAGCGTGACAAAGTCGCCGTTGCCGCCGGTGAAAGCCCCGGCCATCATGTTGAACTGCACGGTCGTGTCCACAGCGGCATCCGTGCCGGGGACAACGCCGTTTTGCCGCATGACGTATTCGAGCGTCATCTCCGGCACGCCGCCCGCGCGGCCGCCGATAACAGTCTTGCCGCGCAGCAGCTCCCAGCTGAAGGGCACATCCGCACGCCCGACGAGGAACGACCCGTCGCGCTTCGTGAGCTGGCCGAACACGACCGGGTAATCGTCCTTGCCCTGATTGTACACATAGATGCACGCCTCCGGCCCGGCGAGCCCGATGTCTGCCTGCCCGGTGAGCACCGCCGTCATGACCTTGTCGGCGCCGCCGCCGTTGGTCAGCTCGATATTGAGCCCCTCATCGGCGAAAAAGCCCTGCTCCAGCGCCACGTACTGCGGCGCGTAGAACACCGAATGCGTCACTTCACTCAGGCGGACGGTGGCCGTCTCCTGCTTGCCGCAGGCGCACAAGACCACCAGCATCAGCGCCGCCAGAACCCCACAAAGAAACCGTTTCATTGCGTCACTCCCAACCGATTTTTGAAAAATTTCTCCAGCCACAGCACCAGCTGATACATCACGACGGCCGCCACCGCAAGCACGAGGACGGTCGCCATCACGAGGTCCATGTTGAACACCTGCGACCCGTAGACGATCAGATAGCCGAGGCCGGCTTTGGAGACCAGAAATTCGCCCATGATGACGCCGACCCACGACAGGCCGACGTTCACGCGCAGCGTATTGAAGAGCGTGGCGTAGTTGGCCGGGATGACCAGCCGCCACAGGATCTGATGCCGGGTCGCGCCGAGCGTCTGCATCAGGCGGATCTTCTCCCGGTCCGTGGACAGGAAGCCGACATGCATATTCAGGATCGTGACAAAGATCGAGATTGCGATCGTCATGGCGATGATCGACTCTGTGCCCGCGCCGATCCAGACGATGAACACCGGGCCGAGCGCCGTTTTCGGCAGCGCGTTGAGCACGACCAGATACGGGTCGAGCACGCGCGAGAGCAGTTCGCTCCACCACAGGCCGATGGCGATGAGCGTGCCGAGCAGCGTCCCGAGCACGAAGCCGACCACGACCTCCAGGCACGACGTGCCGATGTGCAGCCACAGCTCCCCGGAAGCCTGCAGGCCCACGAGCGTGTGCACCACGCGCGACGGGCTGCTGACGATGAAGGCATCCACCCAGCCGAGCCGGGCCGTGAGCTCCCACAGGCCGAGAAACGCGGCCATCAGCAGGATCTGCAGCGCCAGCACGAGCCGACGACGGCGGCGCTGCGCACGCAGATAGGCCGCGCGCTGCGGGGAGGGCGATCGTTCAGACATTGACATCCAGCTCCTCCCATATTTGATTGAACAGCGTCTGAAACTCCGGCCGGCTGCGCCGCTCGAGCGGCGGCACGGTGCGCAGCGCGCCGAGGTCGTGGATGGCCTTGACGGTCGCGGGCCGGTGCGACAGGACGACGATGCGGTCCGAGAGGCTGATGGCCTCGGAAATATCGTGCGTGACGAGCAGGGCCGTCTTATGCTCGCGGCGGATGATCTGCGAAATGTCGCCCGAGACGGCCAGCCGCGTCTGATAATCCAGCGCGGAAAACGGCTCGTCGAGCAGCAGCACATCCGGCGATGTGGCCAGCGTGCGGATGAGCGCACAGCGCTGGCGCATGCCGCCGGAGAGCTGATTGGGCAGCTTGCGCGCAAAGCCCGCGAGCTGATACTGCTCGAGCAGATCGTGCACGCCGCCGCGGTGCTCCGGCGTGTTCTCGTGCCGGACCTCCAGCCCGAGTGTCACGTTGCCCCAGATCGTGCGCCAGTCAAAGAGCTGGTCGCGCTGGGGCATGAGCCCTGCCTTGCCCGTCGGGGCGCGCACAGGCTCGCCGTCGACGAGCACCTCCCCGCCCGACGGATGCTCGATGCCGGCGATGAGCGCCAGCAGCGTGGATTTTCCGCAGCCGGACGGCCCGACGATGCTCACAAACTCCCCGTCGGCCACGCCGAAGGTCACATCCCGCAGCGCCGCCACTTCCCCGTCCGGCGCCTGATAGGTCATGGCGGCCCGGCGCAGCTCGATTTTCATGGCGTCTCCCCCTTTGCTTGCGCCAAATCGCTTTCTCCTCAGTGTATGCCCAAGGCGCATGGTGCGTGCAAAGCACGAAAAAGCACGCATCCGCAAGATGCGTGCCCTTTCTGTCTTCTGTTTTCATCCGCTCACGCCGTCGCCTTCAGCGCGCGCCGGAGTACGGACTGCAGCGACTGATCATGCGACCGGCAGATGCGTCCGAGCCGGTAGAGGCAGGCCGGGTCGCGCGTGATGTGGTTCACGCCCCAGTCGCACGTCAGCGTCGCCTGAAAGCCCATGTCGCGCAGGACGGTGTCCGTCAGGTCGCCGTACTTGCCGTAGGGGTAGGCAAACGTGTCCGGCGTGCGGCCGGTGTGCTCGGCGAGCTCATCCTGCAGGCGCTGCAAGTCCGCGCGCAGCAGCTGCGTATAGGCCGCGTCCGACTCACCCGGATTCTGCATGCAGCCGTGCCGCTCGGATGTGTAAGCGTGCAAGTCATACGAGTGGTTCTGCACCTCAACGAGGCCGGTGTCGAGCATTTCGTTGAGCTGATCCCACGTGACGTGCGCGTAGTCGATGCTCTCACTCGGCCACTCGGTGAAATCGTCCGTGTTGCGCCCGAGGAGCGAGAGGACGATGCGCGCCGAATACTGCTGCAGCAGCGGCAGGACATAGACGTAATTATTATAGTATCCGTCGTCGAAGCTGAGGATGATGGGCTTTTCCGGCAGCGGCGTGCCGTCGCGGACATAGGCGATGAGGTCGGCCATGACGATCGTCGTG
>HF985770.1:9612-21018 GCA_000432375.1 Firmicutes bacterium CAG:103 | reverse complement strand
CGTCGTGTAGCCGTTGTCGGCCAGCCATTTGAGGTCTGCCTCGAACTCCCACGGCTGGATGGCGTCCTTGCCGGATTTGTTGGGCTTCACTTCGTGATACATGATGATCGGCAGCAGCACGGGATCGGCCGCAGGGTCGCTCTCCCCGGCGGCATGGGCCGCGAACGGGCAGAACACGAACAGCACGGACAGCACCACGGCCATCACGCGCTGGGGAATCGGCAGCGCCTGGCGCACAGCACCCATCTCCTCTCGTTGGAATCGGGGTTAGTGTGCGCCGGCGCGGCGGATATCATGCGTGCGCCGCGCGCTTTTCCACCGCGCGCTGCACGCACTTGACGAGTTCGACAACCGGGATGACCAAAACCGCAAGCCCCATGGCCACGGCGTACTCGGCGGCGGAGATGGCCGTGAAGGCAAACGCATCGGCCAGAAACGGCACATAGATGCACAGCGTCGTGAGCGCAAGGCTCGCCGCGGCCGCGCCGACGAGCGTCCAGTTGGGCGTGCGCAGCGTGAAGATGCTCGCCCGGTGCGCGCGCATATTGAAGCTGTGGAAAATTTCCGCCATGCTCAGGGTCAGAAACGCCATGGTCGTGCCGTCGGGCGAGTTCGTGAGCGTCCAGACGCCGTACTCCATGTAGTGGCCGATGAAGAACGCCGCCAGCGTCAGCACCGCGCACATCACGCCCTGATACACACAGTCGAAGCCAACGCCATGGGCAAAAATACTCTCTCGCGCGCTGCGCGGCGGGCGGGACATGACGTTCGACTCCGCGCGCTCCATGCCGAGCGCGAGCGCCGGAAAGCAGTCGGTCAGGAGATTGATCCACAGCAGGTGCACTGGCTCCAGGATCGTGAAGCCGAGCATCGTCGCAACGAAAATGCTCAGCACCTCGCTCATGTTCGAGCCAAGCAGGAACTTGATCGCGCGCTGAATATTGTCATAAATGCGGCGGCCCTCTTCGACCGCGCCGACGATGGTGGCGAAGTTATCGTCGGCAAGCACCATGTCGGCCACGTTTTTCGTCACGTCCGTGCCGGTGATGCCCATGCCGATGCCGATGTCCGCCGCGCGGATGCTCGGCGCGTCGTTGACGCCGTCTCCGGTCATGGCGGTGACAAAGCCGGCATTCCGCCAGGCCCGGACGATGCGGGTCTTGTGCTCGGGCTGCACGCGGGCGTAGACGCTGATGTGCCCCAGGCGGCTGGAAAATGTCTCATCGTCCATGGCACTCAACTCCGTGCCGGTGACGGCCTCGTCGCCCGGGCCGAGCAGGCCGAGCTCCCTGGCGATCGCCTTGGCGGTGTCCACGTGGTCGCCGGTGATCATGACGGGCCGGATGCCGGCGCCGCGGCAGGCGCGGATGGCGTCCACGACCTCGGGGCGCACCGGGTCGATCATGCCCGTGAGGCCGAGAAAGCACAGGTGCTGCTCGAGCGCTGCGGGGGACGTGTCGCCCGGCAGCGCGTCATACGTGCGCATGGCCGCCGCCAGCACGCGCAGGGCACTGCCGGTCATGGCGTGATTGCGCGCCGCGATCTCGGCGCGGTGCGCGTCCGTCATGGGCTCGGCGCGGCCGTCGATCCAGATCCGGTCGCACAGCGGCAGCAGCACGTCGGGCGCGCCCTTGGTATACTGCACGACGGAACTGCCGTCGGCGTGCAGGGTACTCATCCGCTTGCGCTCGCTGTCAAACGGCGCCTCGGCCACGCGCGGATACTGCGCGCGCAGCGCGCTTGGCGACAGGCCCTGCGCGACCGCCCAGCGCACGAGCGCGGCCTCGGTCGGCTCACCGGTCACGGTGTCCGTCTCCGGGTCATGCACCGCGTCCACGCACAGGGCCATGGCCGTGGCGAGCAGGTGTTCGTCGCTGCCCGCGCACTCCGTCACAGTCATGCGGTTTTGCGTGAGCGTGCCGGTCTTATCCGAACAGATGACCTGCGCGCAGCCGAGCGTCTCCACGGCCGTGAGCCGGCGGATGACCGCGCCGCGGCGGCTCATGTTCGTCACGCCGATGGACAGCACGATCGTCACGACCGCGGCCAGCCCCTCCGGAATGGCCGCGACCGCGAGACTGACGGCGATCAGGAACGTGTCGAGCACGACGCGGCTGTTGATGGTCCCGGCGCGCAGCACGCCGACCACGAACACCACCACGCAGATGCCCAGCACGAGCCACGTCAGGATGCGGCTCAGCTGCGACAGGCGTAGCTGCAGGGGCGTCTTATTCTCCTTTGTCTGCGTGAGCGCGTCGGCAATGTGGCCCATCTGCGTCTGCATGCCGGTCTCTGTGACGACGGCGCGGCCGCGTCCGTAGACGATGCTGCTGCCGAGATAGAGCATGTTGCTGCGGTCGCCGAGACCGATGTCACCGGCGGCTGTGAGCGCGTCGGGCGATTTTGTCACCGGCACGCTCTCGCCGGTCAGGGCGGCCTCCTCGGCGCGCAGGCTCGCGCTCTCGAGCACGCGCGCATCGGCCGGCACGGCGTCGCCCGCCTCGAGCACGAGCACGTCGCCGACGACCAGTTCCTCGCTGGGGACGGTGACGAGCTTCCCGCCGCGCAGGACGCGGCTGTGCGCGGCGCTCAGTTCCTTCAGTGCGGCAATGGCCTGCTCGGCCTTGCTCTCCTGGTACACGCCGAGCACCGCGTTGATGATGACGACGATGAGAATGATGATCACATCGGCAAAGCTCTCGTGCGCATACGCGCTCGTGATGGCCGAGATCAGCGCCGCCGCAAGCAGCACGAGGATCATTGGGTCGGCCAGCTGCTGGAAAAAGCGCTTCACGAGCGATGGTTTCGGCGGTTCGGTGAGCACATTGCGCCCGTCGCGCGCAAGGCGCGCGGCGGCTTGCGCCGGTGTGAGACCGTCGGGCGTGCTGTCGAGTGCGTGCAGGGTGTCCGATGGTGGCTGCCGGTAATAGTCCACAGTTTCGTCCTCCTTCAGGTGTCAGATACAGTTTTCCCGGAAATGAAAAAAAGACTTATCTGCCTCTCGGCAGATAAGTCTCATCATTTCAGACCGGGCCAGATCCTACGGATCGGTTGTTGGCTGGGCCGCGCGAAGGTTCGCGCCAATTACTCCCTTATCGGTCTCCATTGTATGCGATGGCGCGCGGGAAAACAAGCGAAATCTGTATCCGGCGCCGGATTTTAGCGCGCGCTTAGCGTTTCGCACTCCGCCGCCAGATCTTCTGTGCCTCAGCAGCCGCAATGAGCTGCTCGCGGAAATCCGGATGCGCGATGGACACGAGCGCCTCGGCGCGCTCCCACGTGCTGCGCCCGGCGAGGTTGACCACGCCGTACTCCGTGGCCAGATAATACGCCTGCGAGCGCGGAGACGTGACGATATCGCCGCCGAAGTGCGGCAGGATGCGCGAGTGGCGCACGCCCTGCTTGTCCGTGAATGTGGACGTCATGCAGATGAACGCCTTGCCGCCGCGGGCCATGGCCGCGCCCGTGAGAAAGTCGAGCTGGCCGCCCGTGCCGCTGATCTGGCGCAGGCCGGAGCTTTCGGACGCGACCTGCCCGTAGAGATCGGCCGCGATGCAGCTGTTGATGGACACCATGTTGTCCAGCTGCGCGATGGTCTCCGGCGCGTTGACATACGACAGCGGCGCCGCGATGACGCCGGGGTTATCGTCGACCCAGTCATACAGCCGCTTCGACCCGAGCACGATGCCGAGCATCCCCTGCCCGCGGTGGAGCGTGCAGCGGCGGTTCGTGAGCACGCCGGCCTCGTACAGGTCGAGGTAGGCGTCCGAGCACAGCTCCGTGTGCATGCCGAGGTCGTGCAGGCCGGACCGGGCCAGCAGCTTGCCGAGCACGGTGGGCATGCCGCCGATGCCGAGCTGGACGGTCGCCCCGTCGCAGATGTGCGGCAGGAGAAGATTTGCGATGGCAGTGTCCTCCGCCGTCGCCGGGTGCGCGGGCAGGTCGGTGAACGGCGCGTGCGCCCCCTCAACGACCATGTCCACATCAGAAATGTGGATGACCTCGTCGAACCCGCCGCGCAGGCGCGGCAGGTGCTCGTTGACCTCGAGAATGACGATGTCCGCCCGGTCGAGGATGGCGCGGGACACGCCGGTCACGGCCGAGAGGTTAAAGTACCCATGGCGGTCCATCGGCGCGACGGACGCCATGGCGACGTTGACCGTCAGAAATTCGCGGTAATACCACGCGAGGTTGCGGAAGATCATCGGCGTGAAGTAGCACAGGCCGCGGTCGCAGAGCCTGCGCTCATACGCCGAGCAGTGCCAGGTGTGGTAGAGAAAATGCGTCTGCTCCGGGTCGCACTCGACGATCTGCACCGGGCCGGCGCAGAGGTTGCCACGCACCTTCACATCGTGCAGTTCATCGCGCCGGGCGGCGAGCGCCGCATCGAGCAGCGGCGGGAAGCCGAGGCCCGACGTATAGTCCACCCAGTCGCCGTTTTTCACCGCGCGCACCGCCTCGGCGGGCGTGCGCAGCTTGCTGCGGTATTCTGCCTGAAAATCCATGGCGCTTCCTCCTCAATAGATCTGATCCTTCTGCACCGGCGTCCGGAACAGGCGGCAGATCTGCGCATAGTCGTCCGTCTGGCCGAGGATCCACATGAGCTTTGTGACCACGGCCTCGCTCGTCATGCTGTAGGCCTCGATGAGGCCCAGCTCGCGCTTGGCGCGGTGGCCGACCTGATACACTTCCATGTCGCTGCCCTCGTGCGGCACCTGCGTCGTCATGACGATGACGCGGCCGGACTGCACCCAGTCGCGCACGGCGTGGAAAAAGCTCTCGTCGCCGTAGCACGGCAGGCCGCCGACGCCGAAGCTCTCGATCACGAGCGCGCGGTAATGGGCCTTGAGATAGTCAAAAATGCCGGCGTCGATGCCGGGGATGAGCTTGAGCACGAACACGCCGGGGTCGAGCCGGTCGTAAAACTTCGGCGCGCCTGCGGCCTGCTCCGGGATGTAATACACGACCTGCCGGCCACGCAGGATGGCCGTCTCGGGATAGTCGATGCTCGAAAAGGCGTTGTAGCTCTTCGTGCGCATCTTGCGTGCGCGCGTGCCGAGAATGACCTTGTGGTCAAAGACGATGTGCACGCCGCAGGCGCCGTCATCGCAGGCATAGAGAAAGGCGTCGCGCAGGTTCTCGCGCGCGTCGGTGTCCTGGTTGAAGATCGACTTCTGCGAGCCGGTGATGACGACGGGCTTGGCGTTGTTCTGAATCAGGTACGACAGCGCCGCCGCCGTGTAGGCCATCGTGTCCGTGCCGTGCGTGAGGACAAAGCCGTCGTAAGCGTCATAGTGCTCGCGCACGCAGGCCGCCATCTGCAGCCAGTCGCGGCTGTTGATGTTCGTGCTGTCGCGGTTCATGAGCTGCACGGTGTCGATCCGGCACAGCTGCTCGAGCTCCGGCACCTCGGCGAGCAGTTCCTCGGACGTGAGCTGCGGGGTGAGCCCGTCGGCCGTCTCTTTGGATGCGATCGTGCCGCCGGTGGCGATCATGAGAATATGCTTCATGTCAGTCTTTCACTTTCTTCCAGTAATCGAGCGACGCAAAGCCCCGTTCGAGCTGCGTCGCCGTATAATCCTCGCACACGTGCGCAAGCTGTCTGCGGCCCGCGTCACCGAGTGTGAAGGAAAAAATTTTCTTGGGGTCGGCGTTCACGATGTGCCGCATGGCGGCCAGCGTCTCCGGCAGTAGCGGCGTGACGGCCGATGAACTTGCGCCCCGGCAGTGCGCGCAGTACACCGCGCCGCCGCGCGGGGAAAACCACGGCTCGTCCGGCTCTGCTGCGCCGCACTGCGCGCAGCAGGACAGATCCGGCTCGTAGCCCGCGAGGCACATGAGCCGCAGCTCGAACACGGCCTTGATCTGCTCCGGCGGGCAGAGCGCGCGGCTGAGCGCATACAGGCTGTTGAGCCCGAGCTGCAGCACCGGCGGGTCGGGATATTCCTCGGCAGAGACGGTCTCGAGCAGCTCGGCAAAATAGCTCCCGAGCGCGAACGCGCCAAGGTCGGCGCGCAGGCCGAGAAACTCCTCGACCGTGGACGCCTCGTTGAGCGTGCGGCGGCCGCGGTTTTCAAAGATCGTCATGTCCGAATACGTCAGCAGCTGCGTCGCCGCCGTGATGCGGCTGCCCTTGCGCAGCGCGCCGCGCGCGCGGACCGTCACCTTCCCCTCGTGCTGCGTGAGCACGGTGAGGATCTTGTCCGACTCTTTGTAGCGCACCTCGCGCAGGACGAGCCCGCGGGTCGTAAGAAACATCGTATGTACCTCATCAGGCCGGGCGGCGGACAGGATCATCCGCCGCAGACTCATCGGTCGTCTGCGCCAGCGCATTTTGCGCGGCGCGGTAGTAAAGGTAGCCGAGCGGATCACCCGTGTCCGCGAACAGCTGCCAGAAAAGATCGTCTTGCACAATGAACCACCTCGCTGGGCATAGTGTCTGCACAGCGGGGTGGATTTATGGCTGGTAATAAAGGGTCACTGGTCGGTAAAGCCAAAATTGCGCAGCTGGGCTGCCGAGTCGCGCCAGTTTTCCTTGACCTTGACCCACGTCTGCAGGTACACCTTCGTGCCCATGAAGCGCTCAATGTCCTGCCGCGCGAGCTCGCCGATCTTTTTGAGCATCGCGCCGCGCTTGCCGATGATGATGCCCTTGTGGCTCTCTTTTTCGCAATAGATGGTCACGTCCATGTCGATGATGCCGTTATCGCGCTCGGAAAATTTCGTGACCTCGACGGCCGTGCCGTGCGGGATCTCCTTGTCGAGGCACAGCAGCAGCTTTTCGCGCACGAGCTCGGCGCAGATCTGCTTTTCCGGCATGTCGGAAATCATGTCGTCCGGAAACAGCTGCGGCCCCGGCACGGCAAGCTGCGCAAGCTCGTCGAAGAGCTCGGCAAGCCCGTCACCGTTCTGGGCCGACACCGGCACGATCGCGCGCCACGGCAGCGCCTCGGAATAGGCGGCGATGACGGCCAGCAGCTCCGGCTTTTCCACCGTGTCGATCTTGTTGATGACGAGCACGGCCGGGGCGTTGGACGTGCGGATGCGCTCGATGAGCGCGTGCTCCTGCTCGCCGATGGAGGCAATGGGCTCGACGACGAGCATCACGCCGTCGACGTCCGCCACGCTCTCGCGCACGACCTGCACCATATAGTCGCCCAGGCGGTTGCGCGGCTTGTGAAAGCCCGGCGTGTCCATCAGGATCAACTGCGTGTCGCCGCGGTTGACGACGGCGCTGATGCGGTTGCGCGTCGTCTGAGGCTTGTTCGAGACGATGGCGACCTTCTCGCCCACGAGGGCGTTGGTAAGCGTGGACTTGCCGACGTTCGGCCGTCCGCAGATGGTGATCATAGCGGTTTTGGTAATCATTCGTTTCTCCTTATACGTCCAGCAGACGCATGATCTCTTTTTCGCGCGCGCGCATGCGGCGCTTGTCCTCGCCCTCGTCCACATGGTCGTAGCCGAGCAGGTGCAGCACGGAGTGCACGGTCAGATAGCTGACCTCGTGCGCGAAGCTGTGGCCGTAGGTCTCGGCCTGCTCGGCGCAGCGCTCCATGGAGATGACCATGTCGCCGAGCATGGCGCGGTCAGTCTCATAGTCCCACTCGCAGGCATCGGGGTCGAATGCGCCGGGCGTGAGCTCGTTCATCGGAAACGACAGCACGTCCGTCGCGCGGTCCACGCCGCGCTGCTCGCGGTTGATGGTGTGGATGACGGCGTCGTCCGTGAGCGTCACGTCGAACTCGCACGGAACGGTCACGCCCTCGGCCCTGAGCGCTGCGGCGGCCGCGCGCTTAACATAGCGCTGCGTGTCCGGAAAGCCCAGGCCGCGGCGCGTGCGGGTGATGGTGATCTTTGCCTGTGTCATGCTTTTTTCCTCACAGTCGTCTTGCGCGCGGCGGGCTTTTTGGCCGCGGCCGCGGCGCGTTTTTCTTTCTGTTTGTCGTCCTGCTCGTAGGCGGCGATGATCTTCTGCACGAGCGCGTGGCGCACGACGTCCGCGCCCGTCAGGCGGCAGATGGCGATGTCGTCGATGCCGTCGAGGATGCGGATGGCCTCCTTGAGGCCGGACGGCTTGTCCGACGGCAGGTCGATCTGCGTCACGTCGCCGGTGATGACGACGTGCGAGCCGAAGCCGATGCGCGTCAGGAACATTTTCATCTGCTCGCGGGAGGTGTTCTGCGCCTCGTCGAGGATGATGAAGCTGTCATCGAGCGTGCGGCCGCGCATGTACGCCAGCGGCGCGACCTCGATGTTGCCGCGCTCGAGATATTTCGCATAGGCGTCCGCGCCGAGCATCTCAAAGAGCGCGTCATACAGCGGGCGCAGATAGGGGTCGACCTTGTTTTGCAGGTCGCCGGGCAGAAAGCCCAGCCGCTCACCCGCCTCGACCGCCGGGCGCGTGAGGATGATGCGGTTGACGCGCTCGGCGCGAAACGCCGCGACCGCCTCCGCCACGGCAAGGTATGTTTTGCCCGTGCCGGCCGGGCCGACGCCGAGCGTGATCGTGTTCTGCTCGATGGCATCCAGATACGCGCGCTGGCCGAGCGTCTTTGCCTTGATGGGCTTGCCCTTGGCCGTGATGCACACCACGTCGCCCGCAAGTTCCTGGATCTTCTGCTCCCGGCCCTCGCGCACGAGGCGGAAGATGTAGCGCACGTTCTGCTCGCCGATCTCCTCGCCCTTGGCCGCCAGCGACAGCAGGCCGGCAATGGCCTTTTCGGCGTAGAGCACGTTTTCCGCCTCGCCGGTGATATGGATCTGCTCGTCGCGGTCGGTCACGCGCACGTTGTATTCGGTCTCGATCATCCGCAGGTTCTGGTCAAACGACCCGAACACGCTGATGACGTCCTCCATTCTGTCGACTTCCATGGTTTTTTCAATCATCTGCTGTAGTCCCTTCCCCGGCCGGCGGCCGAAGCTGTAAAAATTCCGCGTCCGGCGTCGCCTGCGCGCGGCCGATCTCCTGCTCGCACTCGGCCGTGAGCGTCACGGTCAGCACGTTGCCGGTAGTCTCCGCTGCCGTCTCATAGGAAATGATCGCGCCATCCGCGCCGATCGTCTCGCGCAGCTGCTGCAGCAGCGCCTGCTCGAGCGATGCGCGCGCCGCGTCCTCCGATACCGGCGCGTCCGCCGTCCGATACGGCTGCACGCGCTCACGCACCAGCGAAAACGGCAGCGTGAACACGCCCCGGATCGCAAAAGGATATTCATAAGTGATTTTATCACATTCCGCGTCAGAAATTCCACTGTTTTGATAAAAATTGATCCGCTTTTTCCCCGCGCGCAGCGCCCAGCGCGTCCGCGCGCCGTGCGCGGGCTGTTTTTCGGTTTCCGTCAGGGCGATCTGCCCGTTCAGCACCTGCCGCGTGCGCGCGCGGATGTCGGCGCGGGCGCACACTGGGCGCACCCCGCCGCCGAGGTCTGTGACCGCGCCGGACACGAGCACATCGCCCGGCTCGACCGCCGCACCGGGCACGACGCGCGCCTCGCCGGCGTAGACGTCCATGCTCAGGATGACCCCGGTCGCGGAGGCATAAATGCTCACGGGCGTGTCGTCCGGCGTGATGTCCGGCAGGGGGTCTTTTTCGCGCACGATCACCTCGGCGCGGCTGCCGTGCACGTTCACGGTCAGCCAGCGCAGCTCCGGCAGGTGCAGGATCATGTCGTTGCGCACCAGGTCGTTCGACAGCGCGGGCCAGTACGTGCCCGGGCGCACGCCGCATTCGTCCAGACAGCGCAGGATCTGCCCGGTCGTGAGCGTCTCGTTGCCGGTCACGTCGATGCGCCAGATGAACAGTGACGATGTCAGCACCGCCAGCACCGCCACGAGCAGCCCCGCGCACGCGCCCCGGTAGCGCGCGGTGCGCCGCAGCAGCTGCGGCAGGCCGCGGCGATAGAGCGTTTTCACCTCGCACTGACACCGGCGCGCCAGCTCTGCCGCCGTTTCCGCGCAGCACGCGCGCACCGTGATGCGCAGCGTATAGGCGTCCACCGGCTCGGACGCCGTGCAAGCGATGCCCGCCGCCGCGCATGCATTGAGCACGCGCTCCGGGTGCACGCCGCACACCTCCAGCCGCGCATAGCCGCAAAGGGCCAGGATCCACCGCGTCAAAGCCATCACCTCACGCAAATTCGGCACACGCGATCGTGCCGGAGATCAGCAGCGCCGTGCTGTCCATGGCCACGAGCTGCAGGTTCGTGCCGCGGATGCACACGCGCACCCGCCCGCCGTCGACCACGATGCACTCGTGGCTGTATTCGAGCAGACCGCAGTGGTTTTCCACCAGCGCGCGGCGCCGGCCGGTCACGGTCAGCTTCGGCACGCCGGCCACGGATTCCGCCGGCAGGTCCAGCCGCTCCGCGATCTCGAGCGGAATATCAGACAGCCGCTTCACCGGCTCACCCCCTTCGCTGCAAGCCATTTTATGCGCCCGCAGGCAAGTTTAGGCCGGGACAGGCATACAAATGCACGAGAACCGATTTCGGGAGGGATGCCAGTGGAAGGCAAACGGGGCAATTACATCGCGCTTGCAGTGACGCTCTCGGCGCTCGGCGCGCTGCTGCTGTGCTCGCAGGCGGCGCTCGAGAGTGCGCGCGCGGGGCTGAACCTCTGCGCGCAGATGATCGTGCCGTCGCTGCTGCCGTTTTTTATCCTCTCGTCGCTGCTGCAGCAACTCGGCCTGCCGGGCATCCTCGGCAGGTGGCTCTCGCCCGTGACGCAAAAGCTCTTCGGCATCGGCGGCGCGGGCGCATCTCGGCGGCGCGGGCGCATCGGCGCTGCTGCTGGGCGTGACGGGCGGATATCCGCTCGGCGCGGATGCCGTGGCCCGGCTGCGGCGCAGCGGCGCGCTCACGCGCGAGCAGGCCGAGCGCGCGCTCGCATTCTGCAACAATTCCGGCCCGGCGTTTCTCGTCGGCGCGGCAGGCGTGGGCGTGTTTCACAGCGCGGGCTACGGGCTGCTGCTTTACGGCGTGCACGTGCTGTCCGCCGTAATCGTCGGCATGCTCTTCGCCCCACGCAGCGGCGGCTTTCTGCCGGAGGATCGGTCGCAGATCGCGGCCGTGTCGCTCTCGCAGGCGCTGCCGGAGGCCGTGCGCAGCGCCGTGCGCGCGGTGCTGACGGTCAGCGGCTTTGTGGTCACGTTCAGCGTCATAACGGGGGTGCTCGACGCCTCCGGCCTGCTGCCGGCGCTGGTGGGCACGAGCGCTGCGCGGCTCGGGCTGGAGCTGCACTTTACCCGCGCGCTGTGCACGGGCGTGCTCGAGCTCGGCACCGGCATCGGCGCGATGCAGGGCCTGATGCCGACGCCGGGGAATCTCGCCCTCGCCGCCTTTCTCATCGGCTGGGGCGGCGTATCCGTCCACTGCCAGACGGCTGCCGTGCTCGCGGACACGGATATCAAA
>HF985770.1:3963-9600 GCA_000432375.1 Firmicutes bacterium CAG:103 | reverse complement strand
ACGGATATCAAAAGCGCCCGACACACGGTCGGGCGCCTGCTGCACGGAGCGATCTCCGCGCTGTGTATGTGGGTTTTGGCAAGCCTGGCGCTTTTTTCTTGATTATTGCAGCCAAAAAGCGAAGAGTAAGGAGTCCAACTGAGCATATACTCCGGAAATACAAACTTATAAGCTTGTACAAACGTCAAAACATCCAATTGAAAAGCTGTCCTTTACTTCCTCTAGCTCATGGTATATTATAGAAAGGAAGAAAAAGGAGGGGTTGGCTGATGGATAATGAAAAACAGAATACGCAAAAAGAAGAAATCCAGCAACGCATGGAAACGCTTGGAATGACAATATTTACCGCATCGCTTGGTGCATTTTTTACTAATGACTTGTTTATTGACTGCATTCGCAGTGGAAAATGGTTGGACGTCCTGCTGCTAATTGTAATGAACGCCGTCGCATGCGTGGTTAGCTGGGCATTTCTACAAGTGGTTGTTGTTCAACTACTCGAAAAGCAGAAATGGTTTCAAAAAATTGGCCGGTTTAAAACTCCGCTACTAACGATACTTTGTATTCTGCTAAGCTGTGCCTCATATTATGTTATATTCACAAAAATATTAAAGTAAAAAATGTAAGGCCGCGTACCATTCAGTGCACGGCCTTATTATATTGACTTACGAATTTCAGCGCCCGACACACGGTCGGGCGCCTGCTGCACGGAGCGATCTCCGCGCTGTGTATGTGGGTTTTGGCAAATCTTCTTTGAGCTCACACGCCGGCAAACGAGAACACGATGCCGACGACGGCGGACGCCGCGATGTACACGATCGGGTGCAGCTTTTTCGTCGGCTTGACGACATTCGTCAGCACCCAGATGACGGCGGCGAGCAGCAGCCCCTTCCAGAAAAACAGATCCGTGAACCGGCCGCTGGCCTGAAAGGCGCTCTCCTGGATCAGCGAGATGCGCACGACGGAAAAGCCCGCCGCCGCGATCAGCGCCGCGGACGCCGGGCGCAGCCCGTAAAACGCATGGTCGACGAACCGGTTTTCCCGGAACTTTTTCAGGCAGGACGCGATGATGAGGATGCAGATGACCGCCGGGGTGACGAGGCCGAGCGTTGCGATGAGCGCGCCGGGAACGCCGCCCGTGATGTAGCCCACATACGTCGCCGTGTTGACGCCGATCGGGCCGGGCGTAGACTCCGACACCGCGACCATGTCCGCGATCTGCTGATAGGTGAACCAGCCCATGCGATCGGACATGTCATAGATAAACGGGAGCGTGGCGAGGCCGCCGCCGACGGAAAACAGGCCGGTCTTGAAAAACTCCCAGAACAGGCGCAGATAGATCATGCCTTACGCGCCTCCAGTTCCTTGACAACGATGCCGGCGAGCGCGGCCGCGAGCACATACAGCACCGGCGAGATATTCAAAAACACGCTGCCCGCGAACACGAGCAGGAAGATCAGAAACGTCTTCCAGTCCACGACGGATTTTTTCCACAGCTTCACGACGGCGTTGAGGATGAGCACACACACGCACACGCGGATGCCGGCGAAGGCATTCTGCACGGCGGGCAGGTGCGCAAAATTCTGAATAAAGGCCGCGATGATCATGATGATGACGAGCGACGGGAACACGACGCCCAGCGTGGCAAAGATGCCGCCCCAGATGCCCGCCTGCTTCTGCCCGACGAACGTGGCGGTGTTGACCGCGATGACGCCCGGCGTGCACTGGCCGATGGCGTACCAGTCCATGACCTCTTCCTCCGTGGCCCAGCGGCGCTTTTCCACGACCTCGCGCTGCAGCGCGGGCAGCATGGCATAGCCGCCGCCGAACGTCGTCACGCCGACGACGGCGAACGCGCCGAAGAGGCCAAAGAGCTGCTTCAGTTTCTCTTTCATAACGCTCCCTCAAAGATCCGGCCCTCCGGCGAAAACTGCCGGAGGGCCGGGGCAAATTGGTTTCGGTTCAGCCGCGCAGCGTCTCGGCGAACTGCGCGTAGCGCTGCACGCGCTCGTCGCACTCGGCGCGCGTCGCGCCGACACCAAGGATGTACACCTTGATCTTCGGCTCCGTGCCGGACGGGCGGACGATGAACGAGCAGCCGTCGTCCAGCTCAAAATACAGCACGTTCGAGCCGGAGATGGGCGTTTTGTCCATCTTGCCGAGGCCCATGACATACACCGAGCCGTCCTGATAGTCGCGCATGCGCACGACCTTCGTGCCCGCGATCTCCTGCAGCGGCTCGCGGCGCAGCTGCGCCATGAGCGCGCGCATCTTCTCCAGGCCGTCAAGGCCCGGCATGACGAGGTTGAGCGTGCGTTCCCCGTAGAAGCCGTACTTTTCATACAGCGCGTCGAGCGCCTGCGCGAGCGTCATGCCCTGCTCGAAGTAGTACGCCGCCATCTCCGTGATCATCACGCAGGCGGTCACGGCGTCCTTGTCGCGGACATAGTCGCCCATCATGTAGCCGTAGCTCTCCTCGAAGGCGAGCACGTACTGATACGAGCCGTCGCGCTGGTATTCGGCCAGCTTCTCGGCCATGAACTTAAAGCCCGTGAACGTCTCGTCAAAGTGGATGTCGTTCACATCGCAGATGCGGCGCACCATTTTGGATGTGACGATCGTCGAGATCGCGGCCGCGTTTTCCGGAAGCGTGCCCTTGCGGCGGCGCGCCGTAATGATATAGTCGAGCAGCAGCACGCCCATCTGGTTGCCGGTGATGGTGTGGTACTCCCCGTCCGCGCCGCGGACCATGACGCCGACGCGGTCGGAGTCCGGATCCGTGCCGAGGATGAGGTCGCTGCCGACCTCCTTGGCGAGGTCAACGGCCAGATAGAAGCCCTCCGGATTTTCCGGGTTCGGGCTCTTGACGGTCGGGAACGTGCCGTCGAGCACCATCTGCTCCTTGACGGGGATGACCTGCGTCATGCCCAGACGGTGCAGCGCCTCGGGCACGAGGTGCCAGCCCGCGCCGTGAAACGGCGTGTAGACGATCTTGAACCGGTCGGCCACGCGGCGGACAACGTCCGGGTCGATCGGCTGGCGCAGGACGTTGGACAAAAACGCTTCGTCCGTCTCCGCGCCCATGAACTCCACAAGACCCTGACGCACCGCGTCGTCAAAGTCCATGCGCTGGATGTCATTGAAGATGTCCAGCCGCTCCATGTTCCTGGCGATGGCGGCGGCGTGCTGCGGCGGGAGCTGCGCCCCGTCGGACCAGTAGACCTTGTAGCCATTATATTCTTTCGGGTTGTGGCTGGCCGTGATGTTCAGGCCGGCCGTGGTGCCGTAGTGCTTGACGGCGAACGACAGCTCCGGCGTCGGACGCAGGGCGTCGAAAATGCGCACGTGGATGCCGTTGGCCGCCATGACGCCCGCCGCCTCGTGCGCAAAGCGCTCGCTGTTGACGCGGCAGTCAAAGCAGATGGCGATGCCGCGCGCGCACGCGCTCTCGCCCTCGGACTTGATGACCTCCGCGAACGCCTGCGTGGCGTGGCGGATGACATGAATGTTCATGCGGCGGCAGCCGAGCGCCATCTCGCCGCGCAGGCCGGCCGTGCCGAACTCGAGCGGGGCGAAAAAGCGGCTCTCGATCTCTTTTTTGTCGTCGCGGATGGCGTTGAGTTCTTCCCATTCCGCATTGGAGAGCGCGGGGCTGTCGAGCCAGCGCTGGTATTCTTCCATATAATTACGCATTGTCGTCTCCTTCCGTCAGCGCCTCAGCGCAGCCTTCCTGAAGTACCTGCGCATCGGCAAGCAGCGTCTCAGGAACCAGAATTTCCACTCCGTAACCGGACATACCTAACATGATCTTGCCAAACTGACCGTCCCCGGGATAGTTTTTCAGGCAGGGGATGCCATAGGCCTCCAGCATATTGACCAGCAGCACGTCGTCCATATCCACGCCCGTGCACTTGGTCAGCAGCGCCGGGGGCACCAGTTCGCCGTCCGCATTGCGCGGCCAGCGCTTGAGCAGATCGCCGGGAAGTGATCTGCCCCACTCTGCTTTCAGCTCTTGCGCCATGTTGTTTCTCCTGTTTCATTTATGATATTGCGTGCCCGCGTTGATCGTGCACGCGCGGTAGATCTGCTCGGCGAGCATGACGCGCGCCAGATGGTGCGGGAATGTCATCGGCGACATGCTCAGCCGCAGCGACGCCTCGCGCTTGAGGCCCTCGTCGAGGCCGAACGACCCGCCGACGAGAAAGCACACCTTCGACGTGCCGCCCGCGGCGTAACCGGCGAGCTGCCGCGCGAGCGCCTCGCTCGAGAGGAGTTTGCCCTCGACGCACATGGCGATCACGGCCGCGCCCTTCGGGATGCGCGCGCGGATGGCCTGCGCCTCTTTTTCCAGCGCGGCGTGGATCTCTTTTTGCGACGGGCGCTCCGGCAGGCGCTGCTCCGGCAGCTCCACCAGGTCAAACCGGCAATAGGCGCCCAGCCGCTTGGCATATTCCGCGAACGCGGAGATATAATAGGTCTCGCGCATCTTTCCGACGCAGACGAGGGCTATCGACAGCATACGCACGCCTTTCCCGCCGTGAGCGCGAGCGTCGTCTCCGCCGGGGCGGCGTACAGCTCCGGCTGCGTGCCGGGCTGAAAGCCCGCCGCCGCGAGCGCGAGTGACACGGTCTCGAGCGCGGCGCGGGGCGTGTTGTTCTCCCGGCTGAGATGGCCGAGGATGAGCTGCTGCGCCCCGTTTTCCGCGAGGTACACCGCCAGCGCCCCGGCGCTTTCATTCGACAGATGGCCGTGATCGGATGCGATCCGGCGCTTGAGATAGATCGGGTAAGGCCCGGTGCGCAGCAGCTCCGGGTCGTGGTTGGCCTCAATGACGGCGCAGTCCACGCCGCACAGCGCCGCGCGCACGGCATCCGTCACGGTGCCGAGGTCAGTGCAGAAACCGAAGCGCGCCGACCCGTCGAGCCGGTAGCCGCAGCTCCCGGCCGCGTCATGCGGCGTGGGAAACGGCGTCACGCGCACATCGCCGAGGCAAAACGGCTCGCCCGGCGCGATCTCGTGCAGGCAGTCCGTCCGCTCGGGCAGCAATTTTCGCAGCGCAGCGCACACCGCCGGCAGCGCATACACCGCCGTGGGGTCGCGCCGCAGCAAAACGGCCAGGCCCTTAACATGGTCAGAGTGCTCGTGCGTCACGAGTACGCCCGCGAGGTCGGCCGGCGCAACATCCTGCGCAGTGAGTCCCGCGCAGATGCGCCGCGCGGAGATGCCGGCGTCGATCAGAATATGTGTCTCGCCGTCGGACACGAGCGCGCAGTTGCCGCTCGACCCGCTGGCAAACAGCGCGATGTTCATTCGGCAGCGGCCGCCGCGCACTGCTCGGCCCCGTCGCGCTCGAGCACGATGTCCGCGCCGACACCGCGCAGCTTGCCGACGAAGTTTTCGTAGCCGCGCTCGATAAAGCGGATGTCCGTGACCACGGTCTCCCCCGTGGCGCACAGGCCCGCAATGACCACGGCGGCGCCGGCGCGCAGGTCGCATGCGCGAACTTCCGCGCCGTGCAGGCCCTCCACGCCGTTGATGATGGCGGTGCAGCCGTCCACCTGCGCGTCCGCGCCCATGCGGCCGAGCTCCTGAATGTACTTGTAGCGATTGTCATACACGCCCTCGGTCACGACGCTCGTG
>HF985770.1:0-3952 GCA_000432375.1 Firmicutes bacterium CAG:103 | reverse complement strand
TGCGTTCGTGCCGTCGGCCAGACACAGCGCCACGCTGATCTGCGGCTGCATATCCGTCGGGAAGCCGGGGTACGGCTGGGTCTTGACGTTCGTATGGCGCAGGCGGCCGTTGCTGCGCACGAGCACGCTGTCCCCGCCCTCGACGACGGTGACGCCCATCTCGCGCAGCTTGGCGCTGATGCACTCCAGATGGCGCGGGATCACATTCGCCAGGCGCACTTCCCCGCCGGCCGCGGCGCAGGCCGCCATATACGTGCCCGCCTCGATCTGGTCGGGGATGACGCTGTACGTGCCGCCGTGCAGGCGCTCGACGCCCTGAATGCGGATGGAATCCGTGCCGGCGCCGCGAATGTCGGCGCCCATGGAGTTGAGGAAATTGGCAAGGTCGACGATGTGCGGCTCACGCGCCGCGTTCTCGATCACGGTGCGGCCGCGCGCAAGCGTCGCCGCGATGATGATGTTCATCGTCGCGCCGACCGAGACCTTATCCAGATATACCTTTGCCCCGCGCAGGCGGCCGTCCGGCGTGTCGGCATAGACAAAGCCGTTTTTCACCTCGACATTCGCGCCCATCGCGGTCATGCCCTTGATGTGCTGGTCGATCGGCCGGACGCCGAAGTTGCAGCCGCCGGGCATGGTCGTCTTGGCCGAGCCGAAGCGGCTGAGCATCGAGCCGATGAAATAGTACGACGCGCGGATCTTGCGCATCAGGTCATACGGCGGCTCGGTGAAGCGCACCTGGGTGCAGTCGATCTCGACGGCGGATGGGCTGAGGTATTCCACCCGCGCGCCCAGCCCCTGCAGGATCTTCAGGAGCATATCCACGTCGCTGATCTGGGGCATATTCTCGATCCGGCAGACACCGTCGACCATCAGCGCTGCCGGGATGATCGCCACGGCCGCGTTTTTCGCGCCGCTGATCTCGATCTCCCCGTGCAGGGGTCTGCCGCCATGTATTACATATCTATCCAAACTATTTGACACCTCTCATGCTGCGAAAGCAGAGTGCAGCTCCGCATCTGTGACCGGGCGAATACGCTCCGTGCGTAGCTTGCCCGATTTTTGCGGAACCTAACGATGAATTATAGCATGCTTTTTCCCGAAAAGCAATCACAACCCACCACTTGCCGCCTCGCCGCGCTCGCGCGCGAGCAAAAGCTGCGTTTTCAGCAGGGCAACTGTCGTTTTTCCGTCGCAAAGTTCACCATCAAGCGCCATCTGCACCAGTTCCTCCAGCGGATGCCGCTCCACGTTCAGAAATTCGCCGGGATCGAGGTGCGCTGCGCCGCGGTGCAGGTCGCGCGCCAGGTAGATGTGCAGCACCTCCTCCGAGTAACCGGGCGATGTAAAGTTCTCGCCCAGATACTGCATCCGGCCGGCCGTCAGGCCCGTCTCCTCCGAGAGCTCGCGCGCCGCGGCCAGCTCCGGCGCTTCGCCCGGCTCGAGCTTGCCGGCCGGCACCTCGAGCAGCGTGCGCGAAAACGGATAGCGGTACTGCCGCACGCACCAGACCGTGCCGTCGGGCTCCAGCGGCAGGACCGTCACGCCGCCCGGATGCTCCACGACCTCGCGCTTGGCCGTGCTGCCGTCGGGCAGGCGCGCCTCGTCGAGCCGGACGTTGACGATCACACCGTGGTAGCTCGTGAGGGTCTTGAGCTTTTGTTCGATCAGTTCCATGAAACATCCACTCCTTTTTTCAAATGGAATGATACCATATTCCTGCGCCGATTACCATATATTTTGAGTAGCAAAACACGGGCTCGGACGCTATACTGGATCTAACCGGACGCCTGTCCGGAAACCGACACCAAGGGAGGCATTCCCATGCTGGTAGAAACCGCTGACGCCGCGGCCGTCGCCATGCGCATCACGCGCGCCGAGTGGGCCGCGCTGCGCGAGGCCGACATCCGCGCCGCCGTCGACCATGCGCTCGAGACGCACGGGCTCGCGCCCTGGACAAGTATGAAGATCGAACTGTTCGTTGCCGAAAAGGAGGTGCTGCTCATCGCAAGGCCCATTTCCACCCCGCCGCGCCGGTTCCGGTTCCGCTCGTTTGCCGACCTGACCGCAGCGCTGGGCTGTTTTCCGGCCGGGCTCGACTCGGACGTGGTGTACATAGACGGCGGCTGGGAGCTGTTTGTGCGCACCGGGGACGAGGCGCTGCCGAACGCGCTCTTCGAGTTCGGCGAGCCGCTGCCGTGTACCGAGGAACTGTACGCACACATCGGCGAACACGGCGACGTGGTCGCCCGCCGTGACGCCGTTGGGACGCTTCAGCGCTATTTCTGCTGATTTCGCTCTTTTCATTTGCCGCCGGATGTGCTAAACTATATCCACGATTTCGCACGAAGGAGGTCCCCGCCATGCCGAGAGCCAAGGGCGTCAAGCAGGTCGCGGCCAACCGCAAGGCCCTGCATGACTATTTCGTGCTCGAGCGGTTCGAGGCCGGTGTGGAGCTCTTCGGCACCGAGGTCAAGTCCATCCGCGCGGGCACGGTCAATCTGAAAGATTCGTTCTGCACCGTGAAAAACGGGGAGCTGTTTGCCTACGGCATCCACATCAGCCCCTACGAGCACGGCAGCATCTACAACCGCGACCCCGACCGGCCGAAGCGCCTGCTCATGCACCGGCGGGAGATCACGAAGCTCTACGCCCGCACGAAGCAGGACGGGCTGACGCTCGTGCCGCTGTCGCTGTATTTCAAGGACAGCCGCGTGAAGGTGGAGCTCGGCCTGTGCAAGGGCAAAAAGCTCTACGACAAGCGCGACGCCGACGCGCAGCGCAGCGCCAAACGCGAGATCGACAGAACGATAAAGGAGAAAAATTACTGATGAGCAATCCGATTGTCACCATTGAAATGGAAGACGGCGGCATCATCCGCGCCGAGCTCTATCCGGAGATCGCGCCGAACACCGTCCGCAACTTTATCAGTCTCGTCAAGAAGGGCTTTTACGACGGCGTGATCTTCCACCGCGTCATCCCCGGCTTCATGATCCAGGGCGGCGACCCGACCGGCACCGGCATGGGCGGCCCGGGCTACAGCATCGAGGGCGAGTTCACGAGCAACGGTTTCCAAAACGACCTCAAGCACACCCGCGGCGTGCTGTCCATGGCCCGCGCCATGGATCCGAACTCCGCCGGCAGCCAGTTTTTCATCATGCACATGGACGCCCCGCACCTCGACAAGCAGTATGCCGCGTTCGGCAAAGTGACCGAGGGCATGGACGTGGTCGACGCCATCGCGCGCACCCCGCGCAGCATGTTCAACGACAAGCCCACCCACGAACAGAAGATGAAGACCGTCACGGTCGAGACCTTCGGCGTCGAGTATCCGGAGCCGGAGACCTGCTGAGGGAACAAATCATCGGCAGTTTCGTCTGATTTTTCAGAATGCGTTCCTGCCTGCGCCGCGAGAGCGGCGCAGGCGGCCGACGCGCCCGACATCATGGGGATGTACCGGTTTCGACGGGGGTGTGGAGGCAGGAATAGCGGGCGGCGGCGCCTGACCGCCATAAAACGGGCACCTTATAAATTAAAGAACAACAACGAAACTGTTCTTCTCGCTGCTTAATTAGCGAGCGTTCCCGCCGGGAGGACCACGGCCCGGCAGCGGAGCGTCGATGAGTGGTGAACGTGCGCACGCTAAGCTTTGCGCGTGCCATGCATGATGAAGCTACCGGACGGACAGGCTTGCCGGTTTGCCTGTCCTGAAGGGAAAGGGGACGCACAGCGTCCCGCAAAAACCCGCTGCGCCCGGAGAAGTTCCTGTCAAAGCGCTTTCGGACGAGGGTTCAACTCCCTCCATCTCCACCAAAGCGGCATAAAATGAACCCCTTTTATTTCAAAGGCGGCTTTGCAATAACGTCGTGGTTCTGATATGCCAAAACAGAAAAGACGGCTTCCCATTTTGGGAAGTCGCCTTTTTATTTTCTCGCAGTGCTTCGCGAGGGGC
>HF985769.1:10838-12481 GCA_000432375.1 Firmicutes bacterium CAG:103 | reverse complement strand
CGCGCTGCCTGTTCCGGCGGCCGGCAGCCTTGCCTGACCACGTCGCGCTCGGCAGCAGCGCGCAGGCGCTGCACTGGCCGCCGGACGCGGCGGGATCGCTCTGGAGCGAGGAGATCGACGCGCTGCGCCGCGAGCTGCCCTGAGATCAATATTCAAAAATGCGCGCATGACTGCATATTCTGCCGCCGCTCTGAATGCCGGAGCGGCGGCGTTTTTCGCATATCTTTCGCGCTTTTGTGCATATCACCGAAAGAAAAGCGTTTCTCGCGTGAATTTTATTCAAAAAGAGGGTTGACATTTGCGCGAAAAAGGTGAATAATATGCACATCTTATGAATGAATAATCAATGGAGGCAACCATGATGAAAAAAGAAGATATCAAAAAAGTCGTCCTTGCTTACTCCGGCGGTCTGGATACGTCCATCATCATCCCCTGGCTGAAGGAGAACTACAATAACTGCGAAGTCATCGCCGTGTCCGGCAACGTCGGCCAGGCCGGCGAGCTCGACGGTCTCGAAGAGAAGGCCATCAAGACCGGCGCGTCGAAGCTCTACGTGCTCGACCTGACGGACGAGTACGTAGACGATTACATTATCCCGACCATGCAGGCCGGCGCGATGTACGAGGAGTACCTGCTCGGCACGAGCCACGCGCGGCCGTGCATCGCCAAGGGCCTCGTCGAGATCGCCCAGAAAGAGGGCGCCGACGCCATCGCCCACGGCTGCACCGGCAAGGGCAACGATCAGGTTCGGTTCGAGCTGGCCATCAAGCACTTCGCGCCCGATATGCCCATCATCGCCCCGTGGCGGGAGTGGGACATCAAGTCGCGTGAGGAAGAGATCGCCTACGCCGAGGCGCACAACGTGCCCCTGAAGATCAACCGCGAGACGAACTACTCCAAGGACAAGAACCTCTGGCACCTGAGCCACGAGGGTCTCGACCTCGAGGATCCGGGCAACGAGCCGCAGTACGAGAAGCCGGGCTTCCTCGAGATGGGCGTCAGCCCCATCGACGCGCCGGACGCCCCGACCTACGTCACGCTCGACTTTGAGCAGGGCAAGCCCGTCGCGCTCGACGGCGAGAAGATGAGCGCCAAGGACATCATCCTCAAGCTCAACAAAATCGGCGGCGCCAACGGCATCGGCATTCTGGACATCGTGGAGAACCGGCTCGTCGGCATGAAGTGCCGCGGTGTGTATGAGACGCCGGGCGGCACGATCCTCTACAAGGCGCACAGCGTGCTCGAGACGCTCTGCCTCGACAAGATGACCATGCACGAGAAGCAGAAGCTCGCCGTGACCTTCGGTGAACTGGTGTATAACGGCCAGTGGTTCACGCCGCTGCGCGAGGCGCTCAGCGCGTTCGTGACCAAGACGCAGGAGCACGTCACCGGCACGGTGCGGCTCAAGCTCTACAAGGGCAACATGATCAACGCCGGCGTCTGGAGCCCGTACTCCCTGTACTCCGAGGAGATCGCCACCTTCGGCGAGAGCGACTACAACCAGGCGGACGCCGCCGGGTTCATCCAGCTCTACGGTCTGCCGATCGCCGTGCAGGCAAAGGTTGACGGCAAGAGCATGTAAGCGGTACAATAAATATATAGAAATGATTTTCTCCCCGCGCCGGGCCTCCCGGCGCGGGGCA
>HF985769.1:8605-10831 GCA_000432375.1 Firmicutes bacterium CAG:103 | reverse complement strand
TCCCGGCGCGGGGCAGCCTGTCAAAAAAGCTTTTTCAAACGAGAACCCAGCGAAGCGGTTCTCTGTGGAGACAACGCACGAAGGGAGACCATCACCATGGCAAAAATGTGGGCGGGCCGCACGGCCGGCGTGACCGATCCGGTCGCGGACGATTTCAACTCCTCCATCCGCTTCGACAGCCGGATGTACCGCGAGGACATCACGGGCAGCATGGCGCACGCGGCGATGCTCGGCGCGCAGCACATCCTCCCGCAGGCGGACGCCGATGCCATCATCGACGCGCTGCAGGGCATCCTCGACGATCTCGACAGCGGCGCGCTCGCGTTCGACCCCGCGTGCGAGGACATCCATATGTTCGTCGAGCAGGTGCTCACCGCGCGCATCGGCGACCTCGGCAAGAAGCTGCACACCGCCCGCTCGCGCAACGATCAGGTCGCGCTCGACCTGCGCATGTACCTGCGCAACGAAACGAGCGAGATCATCGCGCTCACAAAGGACGTGCTCGCGGCGCTCGTGGAGCAGGCCGGGGCGCACAAGGGCGACATTCTGCCCGGCTACACGCACCTGCAGCGCGCGCAGCCGATCACCTTCGGCCACCACCTGATGGCCTATGCCATGATGCTCCTGCGTGACATTGACCGCCTGCGCGATGCGGTCAGGCGCATGAACGTCTCGCCCATCGGCTGCTGCGCGCTCGCCGGCACGACGTATGACACCGACCGGTTTTTTGAGGCCAAGCAGCTCGGCTTTGACGACGTGGCGCGCAACAGTCTCGACGGCGTGTCCGACCGGGACTTCTGCGTCGAGCTGCTCGATGCCTACGCCATCGAGATGATGCACCTCTCGCGCCTGAGCGAGGAGCTGGTGCTGTGGTCGAGCTGGGAGTTTCAGTTCGTGCAGCTCTCGGACAGCTACACGACCGGCTCGTCGATCATGCCGCAGAAGAAAAACCCCGACATGGCCGAGCTCGTGCGCGGCAAGACCGGCCGCGTCTACGGCGACCTCATCGCCATGCTCACGGCGCTCAAGGGCCTGCCGCTGGCGTATAATAAAGACATGCAGGAGGACAAGGAAGCCGTGTTCGACGCGGTCGACACCGTGAAGATGTGCCTGCGCGTCATGGCGCCGATGCTCGCCACCATGACCGTGCGCGCCGACAAGATGCTCCACGCGGCGCAGACGGGCTTCCTGAACGCGACCGACCTCGCGGACTATCTCGTCACGAAGGGTCTGCCGTTCCGCAGCGCGTACAAGGTCTCCGGCCAGCTCGTGGCCTACTGCATCGCGCACAATACCGTGCTCGAAAAGCTGCCGCTCGAGACCTTCCGCACCTTCAGCGACCTCTTTGACGACGGCGTGTATGCCGCCATCGACCTCACCAACTGCGTCACGCGGCGCGTGTCTTACGGCGGCACGTCCGTGCCGAGTGTCGAGGCGCAGATCGCCTGGGTCGCGCAGCAGCTCGAGGCATAAGCACATACGCATATTTTTTACAAGACCGGCGCTCCCATTTGGGAGCGCCGGTCTTGCATTGCACAAAAAAATCCTGTACAATAAGCAAAAAGTTGTGCAAAAAGGCTTGCCATTTCCGGGGTGGGGATGGTATTCTTTTTCATACCCACTTTGTTGAAAAAAGGAGAAATGGTATGAGAAAGAAACTTCTGAGCATCCTGCTTGTGCTGAGCCTGATACTCGCGCTCGTGCCGGCGGCCTTCGCGGCAGACGCTGTGAGAACCGAGCTGGAAAGCGACGGCACAACGCTCGCCTTCTACGGCAGCGGCGTTGCCACGGCCGACTGCTGGAACGGCGACTGGACCGCCGTCACGCACGTTGACCTCGGGTATGAGATCCGCGGCGTCGCCGAGAATGTGCTGGCCCGCTGCGTCAACCTCGTCTCCTTTGAGGCCATCGGCAGCCGGTATCTCCGGACCTACAACGGCGGCCTCATCTCCATAGACGGCAGGCAGATGCTGGCCGCGCCGAACAGGTGCACGGCTTATGAGATCCTCGACTTGGTGCAGACCGTCAAGACGGGCGCGTTCCGTTACTGTCAGGGGCTGACGGCGGTCACGTTCCCGGCGAGCCTCACCACCATTGAGGCGCAGGCCTTCACCAGCTGCCTGAGCCTGACGGACGTTCAGCTGCCGGACGGCCTGAAGACGATCGGCGACTTTGCTTTCGCCGGCTGCGCCGCGCTGACGAGCGTGCTCATCCCGAAGAGCGTCA
>HF985769.1:0-8592 GCA_000432375.1 Firmicutes bacterium CAG:103 | reverse complement strand
GCGTCACGAGCATCGGCGCGGGCGCCTTCACCGGCTGCACCGCGCTCACGGCCATCGACTACAGCGGAACCGAGGCCGAGTGGGCCCAGCTGACCAAGGGCGAGAACGCGCTGCCGGAGGGCGTGACCGTGAACTTCAACGCGCCCATCCACCACTACGGTTCCTGGACGGGCACGGACCCGAACTGCACGACCGAGGGCAAGCGCACCCGCACCTGCACCGACGACGGCTGCGGTCACACGGAGGAAATGACACTCCCCGCCCGCGGCCACTACTGGGGCATCGGCCGTGTGACGACGCTGCCGACGGAGACCACGACCGGCGTGCGCACCTATACCTGCAGGACCTACGGCTGCAATGCCACGCGCACCGAGGAGATCCCCAAGCTTGCCCCGCGGGTGCCCGTGAGCGAGCGCTTTGACGACGTTGCCCCCAACAGCTGGGCGTATGAGGACATCCAGTACTGCGTCGACTATGAGCTCATGGCCGGTGTCGGCGGCGGCCGGTTTGAACCGAAGACGCTGACCACGCGCGCACAGCTCGTGCAGATCCTCTATCGGCTTGCGGGCGCGCCGGAGGTCAGCGGCGAGACGCCGTTTACCGATCTCACGGCCGACTGGTACAAGACCGCGGTGCTCTGGGCGTACCAGACCGGCGTGACGTCCGGCGTGAGCGAGACGACCTTCGCACCGGACACGCCCGTCACGCGCGAGCAGGTCGCGGTGTTCCTGGCCAGGTTTGCGGATCGGGTGCTCGACAGATACACCCCCTATATGTGGGATGCGCTCTTCCCGTTTCAGGATCGTGAGCAAATCTCCTACTATGCGCGCACGGCCATGAACTGGGCGTGCGATCTGGGGCTGATCAAAGGCATTCCGGGCCCGGGCGGCCTGCGCCTTGAGCCGCAGAGCAGCGCCACGCGCGAGCAGATGGCGGTCATGATCGCACGGTTCTGCCGCAGACTGAATGTCTGGAACGAGCCCATGCCGGAGCTTTGAGCAAACGGCTGGAGCGCGCGTGCGTGCATTGCTGCCTGATACCGAACCGGCGTCCTGTTTTTTGGACGCCGGTTTTGTTATTGCTTGCGTGTGCGCTTCATAGTTTTGCAGCAAAGATGGGAATAAAAGGCGGTTAATTGAAGAAAAAAGGAGTACGCTTGCACGGATACGCACATTTGATACAAAAAAACGGAAAAATTGCATTGACATTCCCCACAAAAATGTTACAATATTGTCACAGAATGCTTTGGAAATTTCAAGTATCTTGTAACATTTGGAAAGGAGCGTAACGATGAAGCAGAGAACACGCAAGCTTCTGACCCTGCTGCTGATCGCAGCCATGGTCATGAGCCTGATGGTCCCGGCACTGGCGGCGGACACCGCGCAGTCCGAGACCCCCTACACTTACGACGCCGGAGACTACACCTTCGGCAAGATCTCGCACCCGAACAGCGCGCCCGGCCAGCCGGACGGCCTGGTCGACTACACCGGCAACGGCACGGTGGCCGTGACCGGCACGGCCGACGGCGCCGACGGTCAGGGCGACCGCGGCCAGAGCTACGCCTGGGCCGCCATGGCCTACGGCGACTATGTCTATGTCGGCACGTGCTACGCCGCCATGGGCCAGACGCTCACGGCGATGGACACCGTCATGGGCCACAAGTTCGACGAGGAGACCATGCGCGCCGAGCTCAACGCCATCTTCAACGGCACGTTCTTCTATGGGCAGGAGGACGGCGGCAACTCCGGCGGCGTGCTCGTGAAGGTCAACGTACACACCGGCGAGATGACCCTGCTCATGTCCAAGTCGCTCAACGGCGTCGCCCCGCTGTTCCGCAACGCCATCCGCTACAAGGACAAGCTCTATTTCTGCGGCAGCGTCAACGCCAACGGCCGCGGCGGCCTGCCGAGCATCTATGAGGTCGATCCGAGCGACGACAGCATCACGTGCGTCTATCAGGGCCTGTCGAACATGCAGGAATACGCGCAGGCGTATAAGGCCGGCGTCTGCACCGGCATCCGCGGCATGGCGGTCTACGACGGCAAGCTCGTCATCAGCAACGTCGGCGTCGACGGCGGATACCTGCTCATCAGCGAAGATCCGTCCAAAGGCTTCACGAAGATCGCTACGCAGTCCGATCTCTTTAACTATCCCGCCGTGCACTACAAAGACAGTGTCTACGGCGGCGGCATCTGGGAGATCGTCGAGTACAACGGCAGCCTCTACGTTGCCATGTGCACCGGCACGCCCGCCACGCGCGTGGGCGACAATATGCGCTCGTTCGCCATCGTGCGCGGCACCTGCTCCGGCGACTGGAACGACCCCGACGCCTGGACGTGGACGCCCGTCGTCGGCGACCAGGCCGACGGTGCGAAGTACACCTTCGGCATCGACCCCGAGCGCACGCGCGCAGCCGCCTGCAATATGTGCATTTATGACGGCTATCTCTACATCGGCGAGTACAACGACGAGGAGATCCCGCTCGAGGAGCTCATGTTCAGCCAGGACTTTGGCTTCCTCGCGCGCAACCTCGAGCAGTCGGTGAATCTCTACCGCATGTCCATCGGCGCGGACGGCACCGAGCAGATGGAGCTCGTCGTCGGCGAGCCGACCAAGATGTTCCCGGCCGGCGGCATCCTGTGCAAGCGCTCCGGCTTCGGCGACTATGAAAACCAGTACTTCTGGCAGTCCAAAGTGTTTGACGGCAAGCTCTTTCTCGGCACGTTCGACACCAGCTCCCTGCTCGAGCCGCTCGGCCAGTTCACCAACGGCGACCTGCTGCACATGTCGCGCGACGAGTGGGCCAGCCAGATCGGCTACCTCAAGGTGCTGCTCAAGCTGCTGCTGAATCAGGATAAGAACGGCGACGGCACGCTGCTCGCCGCCGACGCCGACACCGACGCCGCCATCGACGCCGCCGTCGACGCGGTGAACGAAGAAGCGGACAGCCCCGAGACCTTCTCACTCACGGACGCGCAGCATGACACGCTGCGCCAGGGCATCGACGACGGCGCTTACGCCGCGGCCTACAGCGTGTCCACACTCGGCAGCCTGCGCCGGCTCAACAGCCTGCTCGCCAAGCTGACCGACCTCGTGGAGACGAACGACATCGCGGGCTTCGTGGACATCTATCAGCAGGCCTGCGACCTCTACTCCGGCATCAGCGACAAGCTGCCCGACTCCATGAAGGAGCTCTACGAGATGCTCGTGCGCATCACGGAGCTGGAGAACATGAAGGATCTCGTCATCTGCCTCAACAAGCTCTCGACCGCCACGCGCGGCTTCGGTATGTACACCATCACGTCCGAGAACGGGAAGCTCACGCTCGACACGCTCACGCGCGACGGCTTTGGCGACCCGTACAACCACGGCCTGCGCGCCTTCGCCGTGAACGACGAGCAGGGCTGGATGGTCATCGGCACGGCCAACCCCTTCATGGGCACGCAGCTGTGGCGCACGACCGTCGACATGACCGATCCGATGGATCGCTTCACCGATCTCGACCCCAACGGCTGGGACTACCCCAGCATCGAATACTGCGTGCGGCACGGTCTCATGTCCGGCATGAGCGACACGATCTTCTCGCCCAACACCGTGACGACGCGCGCGCAGCTCGTGCAGGTGCTGTATAATTTCGAGGGCAAGCCCGACGTGAGCGATGTGGCCGTGCCGTTTACGGACGCCGCGTCCGGCTGGTACCGGGACGCGGTCGCCTGGGCGTACAAGACCGGCGTTGTGGACGGCATGTCGCCCACGACCTTCGCACCGAATAACACCGTGACGCGCGAGCAGGTTGCCGTCATCCTCATGCGCTATCTGACGAAAGTCTGCGGCGTGGAGCGCACGTGGACGCCGGATGACCTGTCCGGCTTCGCCGACGGCGGCAGCGTCTCCGGCTGGGCGCGCGCCGGCATGGCCGACGCGGTGGCGCTCGGCCTGTTCGGCGGCACGCAGGACAGCAGCGGTCAGGTGTGGCTGCGGCCGGGCGAGAGCGCGACGCGCGCCGAGATCGCGGCCGTTCTGGCGCGCTTCGGGCGCAACGTGGCCCACCTGCTCTGAATGCAGAATCGACCCGCCGGGGATTCCCCGGCGGGTTTTCGCTTAATTTTTCTTAAAGCTGGCAGTTTCCTCTGTCCGCGCACGCCGCGAATGTGTTAGGATAGACCCCAGAGGTGATACCATGGAAAACCCCGAGACCCCTGTCCGCATCCTCGTCGTGGACGACGAGCCGGACATCCGCAATATTTTACACATTCTGCTCTCGTCGCGCGGCTACGAGGTCGACGAGGCCGAAAACGGCCTGCGCGCCGTGGAGCTCGTGCGCGCGCAGCCGGACTATGACCTCATCATTCTCGACATCATGATGCCCGGCATGGACGGCGTGTCCGCCTGCGCGGAGATCCGGCAGCACAGCGTCGCGCCGATCCTGTTTCTGACGGCGAAGGCCCAGCCCGCCGACATGAGCGACGCCTACGGCAGCGGCGGCGACGACTATCTCATCAAGCCCTTTTCCAACCACGAGCTGTTCCTGCGGGTCGATTCGCTCATCCGCCGCTACCGCGTCTATCACGGCAAGGGCGACGCGCCGACGGTCATCGACGCGCTCGAGATCAACCGCGACAAGGGCACCGTGTGCAAAAACGGCCGCTCCGTCGAGATGACCAAGACGGAGTTTGAGCTGCTGCAGTACCTGATCGCCAACCGCGGCACGGCCGTGTCCGCGCGCAAGCTCTATGAGGACGTCTGGCACGAGAAGTTCCTGCCCAGCTCTGCCAACACCGTCATGGTGCACATCCTCAAGCTGCGCAAGAAGCTCGAGGATGACCCCGCCAACCCGACGCTCATCCGCACGGTCTGGGGAAAGGGGTATCAGATTGATTAAAAAGTGGTGCTCATCGCTCAATGCGCGCATGATCTTCGTGCTCCTCGCAGCGCTGGCCGTGGGCGTGGTGTGCTATTTCGGCATAGACGCGCTCGGCGCCGCGGCGATCGAGCACTGGTATCTGAGCGATGACGCCATCGCCGCGCGCAATCTGGAGCACGAGCGCAGCCTGCAGGAATACGTCAGCGCGCACGGCGTGTCCTCGCGCGACACGCTGGCCATCGAGCAGTGGTCGCGCGGTGAGAAAAAAGCCAACGTCATCGTCTATCAGGCGGAGGGCGACCCGTACGAGGCCGGCTCGTGGGGCACGAGCGAGCTGCTCGACGACACGACCCAGAGCGACATTGCCGACATGGGCTACAGCTTCTTCACCCTGCAGTTTGCCGACGGGGAGTACCGCGTCGCCGTGTGCGACTATTCCGAGGCGTGGCTCTACAGCTATGTGCGCTTCGGCGCGCTCGTGCTGGGCTTCGTGATCTATTCGTTCATCGCCTTCGGCTTCACGCGGCGGCTCACGCGGCGCGTCACGCGCCTGTCGGAGGCCGTCGGCGCGGCGGGCGCGCTCAACCGGACCATCCCCGTCGTCGGCACGGACGAGCTCGCGCGCCTGGCGGCGAGTGTCAACACCATGCGCGACACGATCCTGGAGCGCACGCGCAACGAGCAGACCGCCTGGCAGGCCAACAGCGACCTCATCACTGCCTTGTCGCACGATATCCGCAACCCCCTCACGTCGCTCATCGGCTATCTCGACCTGCTCGAGATGAGCCAGGACCGTCTGCCGGAGGACCTGCGCAGCTACGTGCTCGCCAGCCGCGACAAGGCCTATCAGCTCAAGGACCTGACGGGGGAGATGTTCCGGTATTTTCTCGTCTTCAGCCGCGGCGAACAGGAGACGCACCCCGAGCCCTACGACGCGCAGATCCTCTGCGCGCAGCTGCTCGGCGAGTGCGCGGCCGAGCTGCGCAGCCGGGGCTTTGACGTCAACCTCCTGCTGCTGACCACGCCCTGCACCGTCACGACCGACGTGCAGATGCTCAAGCGCGTGACGGATAACCTCCTGTCGAACATCGAAAAGTACGCCGACCCCGCCGCGCGCCTGACCATTCTGGCCGAGTGCGAGGGCGAGCGGCTGCACGTCTGCTTTGCCAACCGCGCGCGCCGCGAGCTTGCGCGCGTCGAGAGCAACCACATCGGCCTGCGCACGTGCGAGGCGATCCTGAAGCTGCTCGGCGGGCAGTTTTTCACCCACCGTACGGGCGATGATTTCTCGGCCGAGTTCGTCCTGCCGCGCACGCCGCCGGACGCGGCGCAGGGCTGAGCGGATCGATCCCTCAGTCAGCCTGACGGCTGCCAGCTCCCTTTGCACAAGGGAGCCTATGAGGTGCGGGACGAACGCACGGTGCACCACCGGCGGCGCTGGAGGAAACCGCGGCTTTTCTGCCATGATGCTGGTCGAGCGGCACAGAAACGGAATCGCCAAGGTGTGTGACGTCAGGAAACACGGCATCCGCCTCGCTGCGCTCAGCACCTTTTTCCCGAGGGCAAGGCTTGGGTGCGCAGCGCAGGCAACGCTGTACCCGCCTCTCTACATAACAAACCCGCAAAAAAGATCCCCGAAACGAACGTTTCGGGGATCTTCGCTCTGTATGGTTGATGGATCAGCGATCACACAATGCCCTGAGCCATCATGGCGTTGGCGACCTTCAGGAAGCCGGCAACGTTGGCGCCGAGCATCATGTTGCCCGGCTGGCCGCACTCGACGGAGGCGTCGTAGCAGGCCTTAAAGATGCTCTTCATGATGCCGTGCAGCTTCTCGTCGACTTCTTCGAAGCTCCAGCTCATGCGCAGGGAGTTCTGGCTCATTTCCAGACCGGAGGTGGCGACGCCGCCGGCGTTGGAAGCCTTGCCCGGCGTGTAGAGCAGGCCGGCCTCGATGACCGCGTTGATGGCCTCGGGGGTCAGCGGCATGTTCGCGCCTTCGAACACGGCCATGGCGCCGTTTTTGATGACGGCCTTCGCGCCCTCAAGATCCATCTCGTTCTGGGACGCGCACGGCATGGCGATGTCGCACGGCACGGTCCAGATGTTCTTGCAGCCCTCGTGGTACTCGCTGCCGGGCACTTCGTCAGCGTAGACGCTGATGCGGGCGCGGCGCTTCTGCTTGATGTCAAACAGCACGTCGAGGTTGATGCCGTTGGGATCGTAGACGTAGCCCTTGGAGTCGCTCATGGCGATGACCTTGCCGCCGAGCTCGGTGCACTTCTGCGCGCAGTACTGCGCCACGTTGCCGGAGCCGGACACGATGACCTTCTTGCCCTCGAAGCTGTCGTTTCTCAGGTGCTTGAGCACTTCGGCGGAGAAGTAGCAGATGCCGTAGCCGGTGGCCTCGGTGCGGGCGAGAGAGCCGCCGTAGGTCAGGCCCTTGCCGGTGATGACGCCGCCCTCAAAGCGGTCAACGATCTTCTTGTACTGGCCGTACATATAGCCGACCTCGCGCGCGCCGACGCCGATGTCGCCGGCCGGGGTGTCGGTGAACTGGCCGATGTGGCGATAGAGCTCGGTCATGAAGCTCTGGCAGAAACGCATGACCTCACCGTCGGACTTGCCGTGGGGGTCAAAGTCGGAGCCGCCCTTGCCGCCGCCCATGGGCAGGGTGGTCAGGGAGTTCTTCAGGATCTGCTCGAAGCCAAGGAACTTGACGACGGACAGGTTGACCGAGGGATGGAAGCGCAGACCGCCCTTGTAGGGGCCGATCGCGGAGTTGAACTGCACACGGTAGCCGCGGTTGACCTGGACCTTGCCGTTGTCGTCCACCCAGGGAACGCGGAAGATGATGATGCGCTCGGGCTCAACGAAGCGCTCCATGAGGCCGGCTTCTTCCCACTCGGGGTGCTTGTCGACGACGTACTGGAGGCTCTCAAAGACTTCGTCAACGGCCTGCAGGAACTCGGGCTCGTTGGGGTGGTTCTTCTGAAGGTCGGCGAAAACGCGGTTCAGATATGCATTGTTGATCATTTTCTTACCTCTTTCTTGTTATTCACGTTGCTCTCAAAAACGGCCTGAGCGGCCAATTTCCTTTATCATGGTAACGCAAACGGAGAGGGATTGCAATATCCGTTTTCCATATAATTTCTCAATTTTTTTGTGCAAAAAGTCAGAAAGGACGCTTTAAATTGCACTGTTTTCGTCAAAAAAACAACATTCCCGTGTAAAAGCTGGCAATTTGCGACCGCCATTTTTATGCAGGTGCAAAAAAAGCGCTTGACAAATTATTCTAACGAGTATAAACTAAGAGCGAAAGTTATCCAAACGCATAATAAATTTGCAGCCGGAAGGGAGGAATGCGGATGCGGCGATGCGAGGTGTGTTTTGCGCCGCTGCCGGCGTGGGAAGATGCGTACCTGTGGCCGTGCGCGCACGGCGGGCTGACGGTGTGCGCCGATTGCTTTGACACGCTCGTGGGCGGCCTGTCGCGGCGGGAGCTGGCCGCGCGCCTGAGCGCACCGGGAGCGTGAGGGGGGCGGAGCAGCAAAAACCCGCCCACGGTGTGGGCGGGCGGAGCATGTGCGGTTTTTCTTCGCGGTGTTGACGGAGGCGATCCAGATTTTTTTCAGCTCCGTGCATTTGCCGGGCGTTTGTGCATCTTCCCGGAAAAGAAAAATACCGACCGTCCAGAAGGACAATCGGTATTTTTGGTGGGGGAAGAT
>HF985768.1:42318-59201 GCA_000432375.1 Firmicutes bacterium CAG:103 | reverse complement strand
GGCCCGCATCGCCGCCGACGCCCCGGCCGAGATCGCCGTGCCCGGCGCTCCGGACTACCGCGCCTACAACGGCCTGCCGCTCAAGCCGACCGGCGGCCTGCGCTGCATCCGCTGCGGCCTGTGCGCGGACAACTGCCCCGCCGGCGCGATCCCGAAGGCCGCGCCGCAGAAGGTGGACAAGCATAAGTGCATCTCCTGTCTGCGCTGCATCCAGATCTGCCCGCAGTCGGCTCGCGGCGTGCCGCTGCCGCTGCGGCTGGCCGCGGCCGCCACGGTGAAAAAATACTGCACCGGGCGCAAGGAGCCGAAATTCTACCTGTAACGGAAAACCCCGCCCCGGAAGCGATCTGCTTCCGGGGCGGCGCTTTGTGATCGGGCTTCGGCATCGTCCGCCGTATCCAGTCCCGCGAAGAAGGCGTCATAAGGACAGTCGTAGAGCCGTTTGAGCGCGAGCAGCACGCTCACGCGCACATTGAGCTCACCCGCCTTGTATTTGGCGTAGGTCGTGCGGCCGATGTCGCAGCCGCGGCGCTGCAGCTCGGCGCACAGCTTCTCCTGCGAGAGGCCGCTGGCGTTGCGCAGGCGGCGCAAATTGTCGCCAAGATCGCGATCCCGCCGCAATTTCTGCTCCATCTTCTCACCACCGCACAGCATTTTCTGACCAATATTGGTTGCAAGCGCTTTTATTTTATGCGGAAGCAGCCGCAAAAGCTGTCCGCAATACTGGTCAAGCGCAAAAAGGTGTGCCCCTCACCCCTCCGGCCTGCGGCCGATGGCACTTTTGAGCGCGTTGCGCAGCGGGTTCGACCCCGGCGCGCCTTTTTCGCAGGCGGGGTAGCCGCAGTCAGAGAGCACGCGGCGCAGCTCCGCCTCGGTGACGATCTGCGGGTCATAGCGCACGGTCAGCTCCGCGCGCCAGAACGACACCACCGCGTCGAGCACGCCGCGCGTGTGCAGCAGGTCGTCCACGATCCACTCCGGGCACTGGCGGCAGTAGATGCCGCGCACATACGTCGTCAGGACTTTTTCTTCCATGGGAAACGTCTCTCCTTTTTGCCGCTGTCCTTGAGCCGCAGCGAGTGCATGAGCACGCCGATCGAGCTGGCCGACATGGCCGTGGCGCAGATGGACGGATGCAGCACGCCGAGCGCCGCGACCGGGATGCTGACGAGGTTATAAAACAGCGCCCACGTCAGGTTCTGGCGGATGGTGCGGATGGTCGCGCGGGAAATGTCAAACAGCTCCGGCAGCTTTTCCAGATTGCCGGACGGCAGCAGGATGCCCGCCGACTCGATGGCGATGTCCGACCCGCCGCCCATGGCGACCGCGCAGTCGGCCACGGCGAGCGCCGGCGTGTCGTTGATGCCGTCGCCGACCATGCAGACCGTTTTCCCCTGCGCGCGCAGGCGCTCGATGGCGGCGGCCTTCTCGTCGGGCCGCACCTCGGAGAGCACGTGGTCGATGCCGACCTCGGCCGCGATGGCCTCGGCCGTGCGGGCATGATCGCCCGTCATCATCCAGACCTCCTTGCCCGCCGCGCGCAGCTGCGCGACGACGGCGGCCGCCTCGCTCTTGCGCGTGTCGGCGATGCCGAGCGTGCCGAGCACGACGCCGCCGCGCGCGACGCACAGCTCCGTCTTGGCCTGCGCGCGCAGATCCGGCAGCGCGGCAAGCGCAGCCGTGTCGATGCCCAGCTCACGAAGCCACGTCCGGCTGCCGCAGACGACGGCCGCGCCCGTGACCGTGCCGCGCACGCCGCGGCCGAGCGCGTAGGAAAAGTCCTCCGCCGGCGGCAGCGGCGCGTCGGACTGCTGCTGCGCATACGCCGTGACGGCACGCGCCAGCGGGTGATCCGAGCACTGCTCGAGCGCGGCGGCGAGCCGCACGAGCGTCTCCGGCTGCACGCCGCTGCACGGGCAGACGTCCGTGAGCGCGGGCGCGCCGTTCGTGAGCGTGCCGGTCTTGTCAAAGACGACGCAGTCGGCCTTGTAGGCGTTTTCAAGCTCCGCGCCGCTCTTGAAGAGGATGCCGTGCTCCGCCGCGCGGCCCGAGCCGACCATGAGCCCCGTCGGCGTGGCGAGGCCGAGCGCGCACGGGCACGCGACCGACAGCACATCGCAGCAGGTGAGCAGCGCGCGCTCAAGGTTGCGCGGCGCAATGCGCCGGTACCAGACAAGGAACGTCAGCGCCGCCGCGCCGATGACGCCCGGCACGAACCAGCGCGCGACCTTGTCGGCAAAGCGCTGCACGGGCGCTTTCTCGCACTGGGCCTGGCGCACGATCTGGATGATCTGCTCGAGCACGGACGCCTTGCCCAGCGCCTCGGCCGAGACGATGGCCGAACCGGCGCGGTTGAGGCTGCCGCCGATGACCTGGTCGCCGGGCGCTTTGTCCACCGGCATGCTCTCGCCGGTGAGCATGGACTCGTCGACCGCGCACTGGCCGCTGACGACCGTGCCGTCGACCGGTACGCGCTCGCCGGGACGGATGCGCACCCGGTCGTGCTCCGCGATCTGGTCGACCGGCAGCTCGACAAACGTGTCCCCGCGCTGCACCATGGCCGTGCGCGGCTGCAGGTGCATGAGCTTGCGGATGGCGGAGTTGGCCTCCCCGGCCGCGACCTGCTCCATATACTTGCCGAAGAGGATGAGCGAGAGCAGCACCCCGTCGGACGCAAAGTAGAGCTTGTAGCTGCGGCGCGGCGTGAACGTCACGTAAGCGCTGTAGAGATAGATGAGCGTGGACGAGAGCGAGATGAGAAAGTCCATACCGAACGTGCGATTGCGCAGTCCGCGCCACGCGCTCTTGTAAAAATACCGCCCGGGGCCGAACTGCAGCGCCGTCCCGGCCAGAAACTGCAGCTTCGGGTGCATCTCGAGCATGAGCGGCGCCGTGCAGCAGGCCGAGGTCACGAGCGTCTTGAGCAGATCCATGCGCTTTTCCAGCTCCTGATCCGCGTCGCCGCCGCGCAGCTCGCCGGGCGTGACGGCGCAGCCTGCGCCCGCGCAGGCCGAGGCGAGATCGCGCCCGTCCACGCCGATGGGCCACAGGTACGCCGTGAGCGTGCCGTCCGCCTGCACGGCCACGTCCTTGACGCCGAACACCGCGCGCAGCGCGTCCGCCGCGTCGGCAGTCCTGGCCGTGTCCGCTTCCGCCGGGAGCAGATCCTGCTCCTCGACCGGCACGCGAAAGCCCGCGCGTTTGACCCGCGCCGCGATCGCGGCGAGATCGGTCACGCGCTCGTCATAGGTGATGAGCGCCGACGCGGCGGTGTAGTTCACCGCCGCGCGCTGCACGCCCGGCAGCTTTTCCAGCGCGCGGTCCAGCCGCGCCACGCACGCGGCGCACTCCATGTCCAGAATCCTCAGCGAGATGTCTTTCATTTGCTTCGCCCCCAAGTCAAAAGGGGAACGCACAGCCGGCGCTCCCCCTCAAAAATCATCAGGCCTCTTCGCCCGCTTCCAGCAGGTTCTGCTTGAATTCCCTGCGCTTTTTGATCGCCGTCATGCACGCCGGGATGGCCACGGCGGGCAGGTCGAGCAGCAGCGCCCAGTCGATCCAGTCGATGCCCTTGATGAACTGGCCCTCATGCCACACGCCCCTGGCGAGCTTGAAGTAGTTGTAGTTCCAGGCGCCCCAGATGTCCGTCGTGGGCTTGAACAGGTGCACCTTCAAAAACGCCGCGCTCGTAACGATGCCGTTGGCGGCGACGGTCAGGAACGAGGACGTGCGCTTGTTTTTCAGCAGAAACTCGCCAACGGTGGGCAGAACGTACACGGCCAGGTTGATGATCCAGAGCTGCATCGGGATCTTATAGTGCCAGCGGATGGCCTGACGGATGTGGTCGGCATCGTGCAGCAGGGCTGCGCCGAGGATGGCCAGGTTCCACTTTTCCAGTACGGCGGCGGTCTCGTCGTCGAGGCGGGTATCCAGGAATTTCGCTTCGTCTTTTGCGGACTGAGTCATGGTATTTCCTCCCCTTGATCGAATCAATATGTACCCAGATTTTCATTTACCATCTGGTCAGCAAAAAAGCAGCGCATCCCGCCCGGAATGTCAAGGCGCTGACAGGGAAAACTGGAAATTTTCTTCGCCGCAAAACGAGCAAAGGCTCCGGTTTCCCGGAGCCTTTGCTTTTTTGCCGTTGTCGTCAGCTGTGGCAGCTGTGTTCGCCGCAGCCGTGCTCGCCGCAGGTGTGGCCCGCGCCGTGCGCGTGGTCGTGATGATCGCAGCGCGCCTCGGGATCATAGCCGAGCGAGCCGTCAAGCAGTGCCTGCACTGCCGCGTCCGCGCTGCCGCTCACGCCGCCGTAAAACCGGATGCCGGCCTCGGTGAGTGCCGACTGCGCGCCGCCGCCAATGCCGCCGCAGATGACCACATCGGCGTGATTCGCCACGAGAAAGCCCGCCAGCGCGCCGTGGCCGCTGCCGTTCGTAGACACAACGTCCGCCGCCGTGACGGCACCGTCGGCCACGTCGTAGAACTTGAATGCCTCCGAGCGGCCAAAGTGCTGAAAAATGTTTCCGTTTTCATAAGGAACTGCAATGCGCATAAAAATGGCTCCTTTCCGCCGTTTGTTGCCTACAGCATACCGCAGTTTCGCCCCGAATGCAAGTGTGCAGAAACGTGCGCGCACCGCGCACCGCGCACCGCGCCCGCCCCGGGCAAAAAGAGAAGGATCAAAAAGCGATGGAAAATTGCCGTTACAGGACCTTTTTGTTCTCCGCGCCGGGCGTCGTGACGATGACGGTCTCCGGCGTGATGATCAGCGCGCCCTTCGCCGTGGCCGCGCCCTGGAACATCTGCTCGACCATGGCCTTGAACGTGGCCATGACCTGCCCGTCCGCAACGTGCTCGGCCGTGCCCCGGATCTGGTAGTCCTCGAGCGTCTTGGCGTCGTACACGGACACGGCGATGCGGCCGTCATTCGCGGCGAGGTTGCGCAGCGTCGTGTCCAGGAACACGTCGCCGACGACGAGCTTGCCGTCGTCCGTCACGCCCTTGAACGCGACCGGCACTACGTTCGGCACACCGGCGGCGCAGGTGGCCAGATCCCACATGTTTTCCTTGAGCAGTTTTTTGACGTTTTCGTTGAGCATGATTCGTTCCTCCTTGTGGTTTTTGAGCTTGTCTTCAGGATCGCAGACCACACGGGAAAAACAAGATATCCGCAAATTTATGAGTGACTCATAATTTCCATAGCGGCAGCTTGACACCGGCGCGCGGATGGATTAAGGTGGACAAAAACCGGCACGGCCGCGGCTGCGCCTTCGGAAGGGGATATCACCATGTCTTATGACCGGATCGGCGTCATCGGCGCCATGGATTCGGAGCTCGCCACCCTCATCGCGGCGCTCTCCCAGCCCGCGCAGGAGACCGTGCAGGGGCTGGTCTTTCACACGGGCCGCCTGGGCGCGCGGGAGGTCGTGCTCGTCCGGTGCGGCATCGGCAAGGTCAGCGCGGCGCGCTGCACGCAGGTGCTCATCGACCGGTTCGCGCCCGGCGCGGTCATCAACACCGGCATCGCGGGCGGGCTGGCAAGCGGCCTCGCCGTCGGCGACATCGTGGTGGCCGACGGGCTGGTGCAGCACGATTTTGATGCCGCGCCCATCGGCTTCGTGCGCGGCTGCGTGTGCATGGGCGACCCCGGCGCGCCGACGGTGTTCGCGCCCGACGCGGTGCTGTCCGCGCTGCTGGCGCGGACGGCGGGCAATGCGATCGGCGCGCAGCGGGTACACCGCGGCCTGGTCGCCACGGGCGACCAGTTCATCTCCGGCACGGCGGCAAAGGCCGCCATCCGCCGCGCGTTCCCGGCCGCCATGGCGGCGGAGATGGAGGGCGGCGCGGTCGCGCAGGCGGCGAGCATGAGCGGCGTGCCGTTTGCCGTGGTGCGTGCGATCTCGGATCTGGCCGACGGCACGGCCGCCGCGTCGTTCGAGCAGTTCGAGCAGCACGCGGCCGACGCATCGGCCGCGGCCGTTTTGCAGGCGCTCGCGCTGCTGGACTGAAAGCCCGCGAGGCAGCAAAAGGCTCCCCCATCAGAAGGTGCTAATTCGGGATATGCAAAAAACATATTTTTAACTGGCATCCTTCAAGCGGGTTGCAAAAGAATAATGACCATATCGGGCTTCGTGCCTGGTATGGTCGTTTTCTCTATTGTTGAATATCCAATTTATACTCGTTGTTAAGCGACTTCAAGTATAAAAAGTCTCCGTAACGGCGATATACGGCGGCAAGGCGGCAACGAGCGCACATATAAAAACCGCCGACGCGATATTCTCGTCGGTCGGCAAGGCGTACAAGGTGTACCATATAGATGAAGACCTGTTTCCGGCATTCGGAGCTCTCGGCGGGGCATCGGGCGCGTTTGTTTTGATGTACATTGACGCTCTGGCGGAGGCGGGTGTCCGCGCGGAATTTGCAAGACCGATCGCCGAGGAGATCGCCACCGCGACGGTTATGGGCAGCGGCGCGCTTGCTATGAACAGCTCCGAGCACCCAATCGCACTCATGAACGCGGTGTGCTCCCCCGGCGGCACGACCATCGAGGGCGTGTGCAAGCTGCGTGAGCTCGGCTTCGACACCGCCGTGCAGCAGGCGCTCCAGGCGATAATCGACAAGGACTTCTTTTTGGAGACGAACTGACGCGCCTGCCAGTACGGTTGTTGCGGCATCCCGACCGGTGATTGCCGACGAAACAATAAAAAACGGGCGACCAGTGGTCGCCCGCATATTCGCGGTTTGTTATTGTCGAGATGACGCAGCTAAACCCACTACCAGTGTTGGTAACGCAATGCCCGCCACGGCGAGTGGCACAGTCTCTCCGGCTTGCCGCCATGCGGCAACCCACCTCCCTTTACGCAAGGGAGCCAATGGGTGCGTCAATGTGCCTCTGAAAAAATTGCTTAACAGTCACTCAATATCAATGCTAAATAATTGACAAAGCGTATGGTTTCATGATATAAACTATTGATAGACCTAAACTGCAAAATATATTTATAGGGGGAAAATTATACGGGGAAAAACAATAGCAAACAGACGCTATGTACATCCCGGTCAGTCGCAGGTCATCGGCCGTGACAGACGCGATTATAAGGCGATGAACACCGCCACCGCAGGCATTCCCGTTGCGGGCTTCGACACCGCCCCCAGACAGCATGCCGCCGACGGCTCTGCCAAGGAAGCGCTGTCGCTGGTCATCCCCAAGTATGTTGAGGATATATATCCCGTCGTCGTTGGGGATACATGGCTCAAGGACACAAAGCTTGTGATAAATGTCATTCCCGGCATGGCTGAATGCGACGAATGCAACGAGCTGTTCCATGTCATTGAGCACGAGGGCTATTGCCCCAACTGCGGCAGCTTTGAAAAAACCATACTTTCGGGCAAGGATTTTCTCGCCCGCGAGATACACATACCTGAAGACTGAAAACATTTGGGCTCCATGTTTACCATGGAGCCCCTCAGTGTACAAAAAGTCAGAGACTTTTTTATACGCTTCAAAAACGCCACATTTTTTGTAAAAATAAATTTTCATAAAAAATCTCGCTGCGCTCGTCAAAAAGCCTGATAAAACTGATCAATCAGTTTTTCAGTCGTTTTTGATGGCTATGATCCAATTGCGAGCGGGGGCTTACCCCCCTCGCGCTCCCCCACTGTACACTTGTCTTTACGAAACAGGCTGTAGTGCTCCATGTCTACATGGAGCCCATTTTAGAAGTGAAAGGAATGAGGTTATGGAGCTTTATACGAACGCCAGATTCATCTCCTGCGAAAAGGAAAACCGCATTTACACCGCGATGGCAGTAAAGGGCGGTCACATCGTGTGGCTCGGCGATGAAAGCAGCATCCCTCCGCGCTACGGCAGGGCAAAACGGGTCGATCTCGGCGGCGCGACGGTAACGCCCGCGTTCGGCGACACGCATATGCATTTCGGCTCGCTGTGCGTTTTCGAGAACACATTCTATCTCATGGATGTCAAAAATTTTGCCGAAGCAAAGGCGGCGGTCAGGCGCTATGCCGACAGTCACCGGAAAAACAAGGTGCTCATGGGCTACGGCTGCACCGCGAACACCGTTGCCGAGCATCGGCTGCCCGAAAAGCGCGATCTTGACGACTGGACGGAGCGTCCGCTCATGGTCATGAAGTACGACGGTCATGCTGCCGTGTGCAACAGCGCAATGCTAGCACTGCTGTCAGATAAGGTGAAATCCGATCCCGGCTGCAATACCGAGACCGGATGGCTGTACCAGTCGGCGTTTTATAACGGCGTGAACGAGGCGACGGCGTATATCCCCACGATGGATATTATACGCGGTCTCTCCGGAGGCGCGGAGTACCTTGCGTCGGTCGGCATCGGGCTCGTGCACACCGTTGAGGGCGTGGGCTTTGCAAACGATCTGGATATAGACATGATAAAAATACTCGCGCCCGGCCTGCCGCAGGCGTTCCGCATATTCTTCCAGACCATGGACCTCAAGGCCGTGAAAAAGCACGGCTTCAAGCGCGTCGGCGGCTGCTTCAAGCTTGCCCTCGATGGCTGCTTCGGCTCAGAGGACGCGGCGCTCAAGGAGCCGTACGCGAACGATCCGAACAACTACGGCGTTTTGAATTATCCGCAGGAGCGCGTGAACGAGTTCGCCATCGGCGCAAACCGCGAAGGCTGGCAGATAACCATGCACGCCATAGGCGATGCGGCGGTGGAGCAGTGCATAACGGCATATGAGGCGGCTTATGCCGATAAGCCGTGGGACGATGCGCGCCATGTGATGATCCATGTCTGCCTTGCAAGCGAGGAGCAGCTAAAGCGCGCGGCAAAGATAAAGCTGTGCATAGCCGCGCAGTCGCCGTTTATATATTGGAAGCAGGAGCCGGACGAGTATCTGTGCTCGGTGCTCGGCAGAGAGCGCACTGACAGACTAAACGCGCTGGGAACGATGCACCGCCTCGGACTTGTCGTAGGCGACGGCTCCGACGGACCGTGCACGCGTCCAAAGCCCCTGTACGGTATGGCGTGCTCCGTAAATCATCCCAATCCGGACGAGCGCATATCGCGTCTCGACGCGCTGCGCATGATAACGGCAAATCCCGCGTATATGAGCCATGAGGAGAATAAACGCGGCACTCTTGCACCCGGTATGATTGCCGATTTCGTCGTTCTCGGCGATGATCCGCTCACCGCGGAGGATATAGCGGGCATCGAGGTCAAGGCACTCTATCTGCACGGCAAGAAGCATGTTGCAAAAAAGATAGGCGTCGCCGGACTTCTGGCTCGGGCGATCATAAAACGGATCACTCAAAGAGAATACATATGACAAAAAAGGCTCCCCCATCCGGGGGAGCCTTTTGTATGAAAGCGGATATCACACCGTCACGAGCTCGTAGTGCGTCGTGCCGAGGCCGATGGCCTCGCCGTGCTCGACGGCGGCGCGCCAGTCGGTGTCCGGGTGCGCGGCCGTGAAGTGGTCGTGCGGATGGTCATGCTCACGCGCGATGACGCTGTTCGGGTTCACGGGCTGGGCGTTGATCATGTCGGCGCAGGCGGTGTCGAGCGCCACGGGGTCGAAGGACGCGAACATGCCCACATTCGGCACGATCGGCACGTCGCTGAAATTGTGGCAGTCGCAGCAGGGCGACACGTCCACCGCGAGCGCGATGTGGAACGACGGGCGGCCGTCGACGACGGCTTTGGCGTACTCGGCGATCTTGCAGTTGAGCAGCTCGTTTGCGATCGCATAGTCCGCATGGATGGCGTGCATCGGACAGACGTTGATGCAGCGGCCGCAGCCGGTGCACTTATATTTCAGGATGGTGCACTTGCCGTTTTCGATGTGCGGGCCGTTGTGGGCGCAGTTTTCCACGCACTTGCCGCAGCCGATGCACTTATCCTGATCGACGACGGGCTTGCCGGAGCTGTGCATCTCCTCCTTGCCGGCGCGCGAGCCGCAGCCCATGCCGATGTTCTTGAGCGCGCCGCCGAAGCCGGCGGACACGTGGCCCTTGGCATGCGTGAGGGAGATGAAGATATCGGCATCCATGATGGCGCGGCCGATCTTCGCCGCGCGCAGATATTTGCCGCCGCGGATGGGCACGAGGTCGTAGTCCTCGCCCTTGAGCCCGTCGGCAATGATGCACTGCGCGCCGGTGGTCATGGGCGAGTAGCCGTTGCGCATGGCGCTGTCGAGATGGTCGAGCGCGTTGGCGCGGCCGCCGACATAGAGCGTGTTGCAGTCGGTGAGAAACGGCTTGCCGCCGAGCTCGCGCACATAGTCGCACACGACGCGCGCCCAGTTCGGGCGCAGATAGGCCATGTTGCCCGGCTCGCCGAAGTGGAGCTTGATGGCGACATACTTGTCCTTGAAATCGATCTGCTCAAAGCCGGCCGCCTTCATGAGCCGGTGCAGCTTCTCGAGCGTGCTGATCTCATCCGCGCGCAGATCGGAAAAATATACTTTTGCAGGTTCCATAGGAAACACCTCCGCGATCTAAAAAAACGTTCCCTTTCTCTGGCGGGTCCCCGCCCGTCCTTTTCATTTTACTGTTCCCGCCGGGCAGTGTCAACCGCAAAAAAGCACCGGGCACCTGACGCGGTGCCCGGTACATACGGGTTTTCAGGCCCGTGTCCGTGCCGGAGGCCGGACGCGGACACGGATATTTGGAATCCACTGGACGGCTGGTAGGAGAGAAGATATATCCGTTGAAATCGCAAAAACAGAACAGAAAGAAGGGTAGAAAAAAAGAAAATGGAAATTGGCTGCCCAGCGGAAACAAGCGGGAGGGTGCTCAGGCGTTGACGCCGTTGCGGATGGACTTGACCTTGTCGTACTCGCCGTTGACGTAGTACAGGGCGTTGTCCATGGACAGCTTTGCGACGAGATAGTTGGACGTGTCGGAGTAGTAGCCGCTGTGCGGGGTGAGCAGCACGTCGTCGCGGCCGACGAGCGGGCAGGTGTCCAGATCCGGATCCTCGCTCTCGACCATGTCGAGCGCGGCGCCGCGGATGTAGCCGTTGTCGAGCGCCCAGACGAGATCCTCGTCACAGATCAGCGGGCCGCGGCCTTCGTTGACGATGATGGGGTGCTTCTTGCACTTCATGAACGCTTCCTTGTTGAACATGTGGTAGTTCTCCTCGGTGAGGTTCATGTGCAGGCTCAGCACGTCGGACTCGGCCAGCAGCGTGTCGAAATCGACGAGCTTGACGCCGAGGTTCTCGGCAATGGCAGGCGGCAGGAACGGGTCGTAGGCAATGACCTCCATGTCGAACGCCTGCGCCTTGCGCGCGACGGACTGGCCGATGCGGCCGAGACCGGCGATGCCCATGACCTGACCGGCGATGCGCTTGAGACCCGGCACGACCTGGTAATCCCAGACGTGATCCTGCTGGACGCTGCGGTCATACTGGCGGATGCCGCGCTGGAGGTTGAGCATGAGGGCCATGGCGCTCTCGGCGGTCTCCTGCGTGCAGTAGTCGAGGATGGAGCAGACGGCGATACCCTTTTCCTTCGCGTAGTCGAGATCGGCCTCGTTGTAGCCGGTGGACTGGAAGGAGATGACCTTGCAGTGATCCATGGCGTCGATCTCCTTCTTGCCGAAGTGGACGTAGCCGTCAATGATGATGTCGGCGTCCTTGATCTCGGCGTAGAACGCATCGTTATTCTCAGCGTGCTCGTCGAACACGGCCATGGTCAGCTCCGCGCCTTCCGGCACGCAGGACTTTTCCACGCTGATGTCTCTGTCTTTGGTGTAGGGCACTTCTGCCAGAACGATTTTCATATGCGCTTTCTCCTTTTATATTGTGTTACTGGATCGCGCCGCTGTCTTTCATGGCGGCAATTTCCGAATCGGTATACCCAAGATCGTGGAAAATGCTGTCCGTATCGGCGCCGAGGCGGCCGGCGGACGTGTAGGGGCGCGTGGCGTACTCCGTCAGCTGCATGGGCGGGCACGGCATCATGACCTCGAGATCGTCCTGGAAGGTGACCTTCTGGATATAGCCGTTGGCAATGGCCTGCTCGTCGGTGCTCACGTCGCGGATGGTGCGCATGCGCTCGCAGGAGACGTTGTTTTCCGAGAGGAAGGCTTCCCACTCGGCGACCGTCTTGGTCTTGAAAATGGCGTTGAGCCGCGTGACGATCTCGACGACGAAGTCCGTCTCGTGCAGCGCCTCGAGGCTGGCGGCGCGGGGATCGTCGGCGATCTCCGGCATGCCGAACAGGTTTGCAAACTTCGGCAGCTCGCGGCGGTATTCGTTGTCGAACACGCCGATCCACTTGCCGTCGCTGCACTCGTAGAAGTGGCAGAACGGGTCGGCCGGGCGCAGGGGGTCGTTCGGGCGCTCGCCGCCGAACTGCGGCTGGTGCGACACGACGCCGATGGCGTTGCACCAGATGCCGCTGGCAAACAGCGACGTGCTCACGAACGTGCCCATGCCGGTGCTCTTCTTGCCGATGAGCGCCATGAGAATGCCGGACAGGAACGCCGAGCTCGTGGCCATGTCGCCGAAGGCGTAGGTGGGCGTGAACGGGAACGAGCCGGGCACTTGCCAGTCGGCCATCGGGCCGCTGCGCAGCCAGAACGCCGTGCTGTCAAAGCCGGGCTTGGCAGCGTCGGGCCCCTTCGGGCCGAAGCCGGAAAAGTGCGCGTACACGAGGCCGGGGTAGGCCTTGTGCAGCGTCTCGTAATCGAGACCGAGGCGGCCCAGCGACGGTAGACGGACGTTCGTGAGGAACACGTCGGCCGTCTCGAGCAGCTTGAGGAAGGCGGCCTTGCCGTCCGGATTTTTCAGATCGATGCTCGTCAGGCGCTTGCCGCTGTTCTGGATGGTGAACAGCGGGTTTTTATCGTCCTCGCACACGACCATCTCGAACTCACCGGCGCGGCGCATCTCGTCGCCGATCTTGGTTTCCACTTTGATGACTTCTGCGCCGAACGCGCACAGCACGCGCGACGCGGTCGGGGCGGCGACGACCGTCGCCAGCTCCACGACGCGGATCCCCTCGAGGGGCATCTTCTTCGTTTGCTCCATTGTGACAATACTCCTATCTTGGGATGGGGGTGCGGCTCACTTGGCCGCGTAGAATCTTTCCGCCTTTTTCTGCTCCGCCGGCGTCTGATGATGCGTCAGGCAGATAACGACGTACAGGATGGCCGATACGCCGAAGCTGGGCCAGAGCGCGTCGATGGAAAACAGCGGCAGCGAGCTGACCTTGCCGCCGATGAACCAGACGACGGCGATGACCGTCGCCGAGAGCATAGACGCGAATGCGCCCGCCGAGCACGACTTCTTCCAGAAGAACGCGCCGAGCGTCGGCAGAAACAGGCCGGCCGAGTTGATGGTGAACGTGATGAGCAGGATGTTCATGATGTCCTGCGTGAACCAGCCGAAGATCGCGCCGAGCACGCCCACGAACAGGGACGCGCCGAAGCCCACACGCAGCAGCGTCTTGTCCGATGCGTTGGGGTTGATGTAGCGCTGGTAGATATCCTTCGTCAGGCTGGCCGAACCGGTCAGGACGGAAATGTCCGCCGTGGACATGATGGCGCTGAGCACGCCGATGAGCACGAGGCCCTTGAGCCCGTGCGGGAAGAGCTCGACCACGAGCGCCGCAATGACGTTGTTGGACGACGACAGGCCGGGCAGGATGAGCTTGCCGGCCATGCCGAGGAACGTGCTGGTGCCGGCGATGATGAGCACGAGCACGGCCGCATAGATCGTGCCGGTGCGGGCGGTCCTGGCGTCCTTGGCGGCGATACAGCGGGTGTAGCTGTCCATGCTCGTGAAAAACGACATGATGGTCGACAGGCCGAGCGCGAGGATCGTCGGCCAGCCCCACGCACCGAGGTCGAAGAAGCTCGCCGGCAGGTCGGTGACGAGGTTTGCGCCCATCTTGTGCAGCTGCGAGCCGACCAGCGGCACTGCCAGAACGACAATGCCGAGCAGCAGCAGCGCCATCTGCACGATGTCGGTATACGTCACGGCGAGCAGGCCGCCCGTCGAGACATAGAACACGATGACCACGGCCGCGAGAATGTAGCACACGCCGAGATTCCAGCCCGTGAGCACGTTCAGGATCGACGCGCCGGCAACAAACTGCGCCGCCGTGTAGCCGATCATCGCAAGGATGGTCGTGATGCTGGCCATGGTGCTGTTTTTCTGGTCATAGCGCGCGTGGATCAGCTCGGGGAACGTGACATTCCTCAGCTCGTCACTCACGCGCTTGATGGGCTTGGCCATGACGAGCGCGAAGAGCACGCAGCCGATGGCGATCTCACCCACATACCAGACGCCGGTGATGCCCATGGAATAACTGTTTGAGGATGTACCGATGACGGACGAACCGCCGATCCAGCCGGCCATCCAGAGCGCGCCGATCTTCAGAGCGCCCATCGAGCGGCCGCCCAGATAATAGTCATCCACGCCGGTCTGTTTTTTGTTTGCGATCAGACCGAGCACGATCATGCCGACAAAGTATGCCAGGATGATGATGACGTCTAGGACATTCAAAAAATTTACACCTCCAGAGCGGGATTTTCCCGGGGCGCTGCCGGGCAGCGCCCCGGGTGCTGATTTCATGAGCAAAGCCCCGTGGAGTTCGCCGGTTTAGTGGATCTGCGTGCCGGCGCGGAAGCAGAGGCTGTTTTTCGGGTTGATCTTGCCCTTCTTCTCGAAGAACTCGTTGGTCAGGCGCTCCAGATCGTCCTCGGTGAACAGATCGGAGTTGGCCGCCATGGCGCCCATCATGACGATGTTGGCGCCCTTCGGGTTTTCATGCTCCGCGGCGATCTCGGTCATGGGGACCTTGACGACCTTGATGTCGTCGCGGTATTCGCGCTCGTGCACGAGCGAGCTGTTGACCAGCAGCAGGCCGCCCGGGCGCAGGCTACTCTCGAACTTGTCGATCGCCGGCGCGTTCATGGCCATGAGGATGTCGATCTTCTTGGCGCAGGGGCTGGCGATCTCCTTGTCGGAGAACTTAATGGTGCAGTTGGCCGTGCCGCCGCGCATCTCGGAGCCGTAGGACGGATACCACAGCACGTTCATGCCGAGCTTCATGCCGGCCTCTGCCAGGATCAGACCGGTGGTCAGGACACCCTGGCCGCCGAATCCGGCGCAAATCATTTCTACCATCATGCCTGATTACCACCCTTCTTGTCAATGTATTCGCCGATCGGGAAATACTTGGTCATTTCCGTGTGCACATGCTCGCGGGCCTTCACCGGCGGCATGTTCAGGTTGGTCGGGCAGGGGCTGAGCAGCTCGACGAGGCTGAAGCCGTCGCCGTTGAGCTGGTGCTCGAACGCCTTGCGGATGAGCTTCTTGCAGTTGTTCATGCCGGCAGGTCCGACCAGTTCACCGCGTGCCAGATAGGCAATGTCCATCTTGCCGAGCACGTCGACGACGTTGAGCGTGCCGTACTTGGCCGGATCCTTGCCCTTCGGGGAGGTCGCGGTCTTCTGGTGCGGCAGGGTAGTCGGGGCCATCTGGCCGCCGGTCATGCCGAAGACGCTGTTGTTGACGACGAACACGCAGATGTTGTCGTTGCGCAGCGCGGCGTGAATGGTCTCCGCCATGCCGATGGAGTAGGCAGCGCCGTCGCCCAGGTAAGCAAAGACCGGGTTCTCGGGGCGGATGTGCTTGACGCCGACGGCCGTCGGGATGTCGCGGCCGTGCGCCGCCATGATGGTATCGTAGCGCCAGTAGTCAATGTTGAACGAGCAGCAGGCAACGTCCACGACTGCCAGCATTTTTTCCTGAATGCCGAGTTCCTCGGAGACCTCGCCGATCAGTCGGGTGGCCAGGCCGTGGCCGCAGCCGGGGCAGAAGCCGGCGGAGGAAAAGACAGTTTCGGGTGCTTTGAGTTTCATTTATTTCCCCTCCTTTTCCAGCATGGCCTTGGCCTGCGCGACGATCTCTTCCGGTTCCGGCAGACCAAAGAACGTGCCATAGAAGCCGACCGGATACTTGTTTTCCACAGCCAGCTTCACATCGTCGACCATCTGGCCGAGGATGTTGATCTCAACCGTCATGAACGCCTTGGCGTTCTTGCAGGTCTCAAACGCCTTGACCGGGTACGGCCAGAGCGTGATCGGGCGGATCAGGCCGAGTTTGAAGCCCTCGGCGCGGGCCATGTTCACCGCTTCCTTCGAGATGCGGGAGCTGATGCCGTAAGCCACGAGCACCACGTCGGCGTCCTCCGCCTGGTAGGACTCCCAGCGCTGCTCGTTGTCCTCGATCGCCTGATACTTGCTGCGCAGGAACTCGGGGTACTGCGGGTTGGTGTAGTAGACGTTCTGGACCTTGCGGGGCGCCTGGCCGGCCTTGCAGCCGCGGATCGCCCAGTCATACTGGTTAATGTCGTGCTCGACGAAATCCTTGAGCTCAACGCCCTCGACCATCTGGCCGATGGCGGCGTCGGACGCGACCAACACGGGGTGGCGGTACTTCTCCGCCAGATCAAAGGCAGTGGTCATCATGTCGCAGTTTTCCTGCACGGAGGCCGGCGCCAGCACGATGGTGCGGTAGTCGCCGTGGCCGCCGCCGCGGGTCATCTGCCAGTAGTCGCCCTGGCCCTGCGCGATGTCGCCGAGGCCGGTGCCGATACGCATGACGTTGATGATGACAGCCGGAAGATCCGCCGCGACGAGATAGGAGATGCCCTCCTGATTCAGGGAGAAGCCGGGGCCGGCGGAGCTGGTCAGCGCCGGCGGAGCTGGTCAGCGCACGCGCGCCGGCCGCTGCCGCGCCGAGGAGCATGTTGATGCCCGCGAGCTCGGATTCGGTCTGCACGAACGTGCCGCCCACTTCGTCCATACGCTTGGCCAGGTACTCCAGGATCTCGGTCTGCGGGGTGATGGGATAGCCGCTGTAAAAACGGCAGCCCGGC
>HF985768.1:37724-42293 GCA_000432375.1 Firmicutes bacterium CAG:103 | reverse complement strand
CAGCGCCGCTTCTGCCAGGGCCTCATTGCCCTTCATAAGTTGTTTGCTCATGTTCTTACCTCTTATTCCAGGATTTCAAAAACACTGTCGGGGCACACGCGGTAGCACGTGCCGCAGGCGACGCACAGCGCGTCGTCGACCTGAACGGTGTCATAGCCCTTGTCGTTGATGTTGCCGGAGAACGACAGCGCCTTGCGCGGGCAGTCGTTCACACAGTAACCACAGCCTTTGCAGCGGGCCGTGTTGATCTTGATTTTGCTCATGGATAAGCCTCCTTGTATTTTGCGGGGAATGTTACTCCGCGTTGGTAGCGGCCGCATTCCGCTTTGCAACCTTTTTCGCCTGTGCGATGGCCCAGACGGCCGCGATCACGCCCAGCACCGCCGTACCGACACCGTAGAAGAGGATCTTCGTGTAGCCCGCGTCGCCGTAGGCGTCGATCCAGTTGCCGAACATCGTGTGCACGAACATATCCGGAATGTAGCCGACAAACGTCGCGATGGCAACGGCCGTCGCGGAGATGTGCGTCGGAATGCCCATTTCCGGCTGGATGGAGAAATATGTGCCCTTGCACAGGAACATGGCGATGCCGACCAGCAGCAGCAAAACCACGAGCAGACCGCCGCTCGTGCCGCCGGGCAGGACCAGGAAGATGCCGATCGTCACCAGGCAGGCAAGCTGGCCGAGCAGCTGCTCCTTGGAGACAGACTTGAACGCCTTATCGGCCAGATAGCCGCCGAGCGGGCCGCCGATCAGGCGGCAGCCGTAAGTGCGGAACGTGCCGATGGTGGCCGCCAGCGTTGCGGACATGCCGAGCACGCCCGTGCTGTACGGCGTCAGGTAGCTGGCCACGGCGGAGATGGTCACATAGCACCAGACCAGGATGGCCATGATCCACACGCCGGGGATCTTAAAGGCGGACACATAGTCCTTGAAGGTGATCTTTTTCTGATTTTCTTTTTCTTCATCGCTCACGCCGTAAGCCGCGTCTTTCGGCATCAGGATCGCAACCAGGATGCCGGACACGATGGACAGACCGCCCATGAATGCCAGCGCGCTCTTGAAGCCGGTGATGAGGTCGCTGCCGCCGACGACGGCCATGACGCCGATCATGATGAAGCTCAGCAGCAGGGAAGCCAGACCGTTGAGGGCCTCAAAGATGCCGTACATACGGCCCTGCTCTTCGTCGGTGCCCGTCATGCGGATGCCCTTCATGATGGCCGGCCAGAAAGCAAAGCCGCCGGTCAGGCCCATGAGCAGCCAGATGATGACGGCCATGGTGTAGCTCTTATACGTGAACATGAACAGGAAGCTCAGCGCTGCCTGACCAAAGATGGAGATCAGCAGAACCGGCTTCGGGTTGAACTTGTCTCCGATCCAGCCGCCGGGCAGATAGGAGACGGTGCAGCAGATGCAGTAAGCGGTCATCAGAGAGCCGAGCTGGGCATTCGTGCAGCCCATGGCGGCAATCATCTGATCGTAGAAGCTGGACTTCATGTACGGCATGACGTACATAAAGCCGTAAGCGATCCCGAGTGCGAACAGCAGCAGGAAACGCTTGACATTTTTCGATGCGTTGCTCGTGTTTGACATGTTTCTTCTTCTCCTCTAAGTTACATTTTCATTCCAAATTCTCTGCTTTTGCGATACAGGGGGAATGCTCTCCATTTCTCTCGATGGCTCACCTCGCTCGGTCCGTATTGGTTTTTCCAACTCCGTGTCCCATTTCTCATCATTTGTCTGACAAATCATTGACTTAAAAAAAAGAATGTGCTAATGTAGACACAGATGGAAAACCTCCCGATAATTGTCAGACAACTTTCCGGCGAATAAGGAAAGGACCTGATGTAGGCCCTCGAATTTGTCTGACACATTTGATTATTTCAATCATACCATCGCTTTTTTTCTTTGTAAATAATCATAATGTTCAAAAAATCGACGCAATTTTTGTGAATATCGCTTAGCGAGGTGACAGCATGAAACCGAAGTCCAGCACAAACTATAAAAAAATCGTGGACGCCGTCCTCGACCAGATCAACCACGGCCAGCTCCAGAAAGGCGACAAATTGCCGACGGAGCTGTCCCTGGCGACGAAGTTTGACGTCAGCCGCACGTGCGTGCGCGAGGCGATCAAGAGTCTGGAGGCCATGGGCATCGTACAGAGCATCCAGGGCAGCGGCTCGTACATCACGAACACGCCGGAGCTGTCGATCAATCGGCCGATCTGCGCGCTGTTCGCGCTGAGCAACAGCACACTGGAAAATGTGCTGGATCTGCGCATCGTGCTCGAGACGGACGTGTGCCGGGACATCATCCGCAGCGCGACCGACGACGAGATCGAGCGCCTGTGCGCTCTGGCCGACTACGACTATATCGGCACGCCGATCGACCGGCAGTCCGTGCTGGACTCGCAGTTTCACAATTCGCTCATGCGCATGTCTCACAACGCCCTCATCAAATACATCTACACCACGCTGTCCTCGCTCATGGACATCTACCGCGCGCGTGTGCTCGAGGAGACCTGGCGGCTGGACGAAAACGCGCTGACGCGCGCCGGACACCAGGCCATCTGTCAGGCCCTGCGTGACCGCGACGAAGCCGCCGTGGCCGCTGCCATCTACGACCACCTGACGCTGACCGGCCCGTACCGCGAGTGCCTGATCGAACAGGATGCGGAAGATGAGAAAGCGCGTCGATCCCAGGAGGATTCTCTATGAAAACATTTGACCTGCCTTCCAACAGCAACTACGGCGACCAGCCGATCCCGATCGCGTTCCCCGACAACTGGGACGTGCATATCTCCAAGATCCACGGCTATGACACCCCGGCTCTGACCGAGGCGCAGATCGCGGAGAAGATCCACGCCGCCATCGGCGCCAAGCCCATCTCCGAGGGCGCCGCCGGCAAAAAGAGCGCCGTCATTATCATCGACGACATCACCCGCCCGACGCCGTGCGAGCCGATCGCCAAGGCCGTCATCGCGGAGCTGCGCGCCGCCGGCGTGCCGAAGGAGAACATCTGGTTCATCATCGCGCTCGGCACCCACGGTGTCATGTACCGCACGGAGTTCGTGCGCAAGCTCGGCGAGGAGATCGTCGAAAACTACGAGGTGCACAACCACAACCTGTTCTTTAACCACGTGTTCGTCGGCAACACGACCAACAACGTGCCCGTCGAGATCAATGCCGACGTCATGTCCGCCGACTACAAGATCGCCATCGGCACGACCATGGCCCACAGCTACTACGGCTTCAGCGGCGGCGCCAAGTGCATCCTGCCGGGCGTGAGCTCGCTGCGCACGATCATGCGCAACCACAGCTTCACGACGACGACGGAGTTCAACATGGGCAACCCCCACACGCTCATGCGCAGCGACGCCGAGCAGGCCGCGCGCATGATGGGGCTCGACTTCAAGATCGACGCCATCCTCAACGGCCACGCGCAGATCTGCAACCTGTTCGCCGGCGACTTTGAGGCCGAGATCCAGCACGCGGCCGCCTACGCCGCCGAGCACTACGCGGCAAAGTTCGTGCCCGACTGCGACGTGGTCATCGCCAACAACTACTTCAAGCCCGCCGAGGCCAACTGCGCCTACACGCCCGAGGTCATCGCCTCGCTCAAGGACGGCGGCTCGTTCGTGCTCGCGGCCAACTCCCCGTTCGGCCCGTGTGTGCACTTTTTGTACGACAAGTGGGGCCACTCCGCCCCCGGCGGCATGATGTGGTCCGGCTGCTACACGAAGGGCAAAAACATGGCCCACGCCGTCGTATTTGCCGAGCACACCGTCAAGGGCATGCGCGACCCGTGGTACATCGACGAGCACTCCGGCGCTGAATACGTCAAGACGTGGCCGGACGCCCTGCGCATCCTCGACGACGGCACGCCGAAGAAAGTCGTGCTCTACCCGAACGCCGAGTGCCAGGTGCTCGATAACTCCAAGCAGTTTTACAAGCACTGCAAATAAGCGGCACTTCCGGAACAAAACGGGCGGGAACGCATTGCGTTCCCGCCCATTTTCGCGTACAATAGACAAAACGAAAGCGAGGTGAGCGCGCATGGAAACGCGCGTGGCGCTGATCGGCATCATCGTGGAAAACAGCGAGAGCACAGCGCAGCTCAACGCCCTGCTGCACGACGCAGGGCAGTACATCATCGGCCGCATGGGCCTGCCCTACCGCGAGAAGGGCGTCAGCATCATCAGCGTCGTGCTCGACGCGCCGCAGGACGTGATCTCCGCGCTCGCGGGGCGCATCGGCCGCCTGCCGGGCGTGAGCGCCAAGACCGCCTATTCCAAACCGTTCCCGCCCGCTGGGGACTGACCGCACCGATCGGAGGGACCACCCATGCACATTCCAAAGGGCGCGAGCCAGACGTGCACGCTGCTGACCTTTGACGACGCGCTCCACTGCCCGCAGCACGACGACTATGACGCCGCGCGCTGGCTGTACGTGCCGCCGTACTACACCGAATACCGTTACATCCTCGGCACGCGGGGCGCAAACCCGCTCATCTGCATCGGCATCAACCCGTCGACCGCGCAGCCCGGCGATCTGGACAACACGCTCAAGA
>HF985768.1:30810-37705 GCA_000432375.1 Firmicutes bacterium CAG:103 | reverse complement strand
CGTCGAGCGCATCGCCCTCGGCAACGGGTATGACAGCTTCACGATGTTCAACGTCTACCCCCAGCGCGCGACCGACCCGAACGCCATGGACACCACCTTCAACCGCGCGCTGCATGAGCAGAACATGGCGGCGTTTCGCTACGTGCTCGGGCAGTACGCGCCCGGCAACCGGCCGGCCGTGTGGGCCGCGTGGGGCACGCTGATCGAAAAGCGGCCGTACCTGTTCGACGCGCTCGAGCAGATGCTCGCCATCGGCGAGGAGTTTCATGCGCAGTGGCTGACGTTCGGCGCGCGCTCCAAGGCCGGGCATCCGCACCACCCGCTGTACCTCCGGCGCGACAGCGTGCCGGAGCCATTTGACGTGCGCGCCTACTGCGCGGCGCAGCGCGCGCGGCTGAAATGACGCAGCAGAAACAGATAACAGGAACGCCCCCGGCGTGACCAGCAGGTCGCGCCGGTGGCGGTTTCACGGTTCGGAAAACCGGAAGTTATCGTCTTGTTCCATTCTTATCAAAATTCTTTCTTAATGCTATTTCTGTTGGGAGAATAGACCCAATTAAAGGAACAAGTTGAACACCACAGATAATTCCTCCTATACTCCCAACACAATCTTCATTTTTTCCAATCACTAAAATCATGAATATTACTGTTATCGGCAACATAACCATTCCACAGACATACCAGATTTTACCACAATATTTATGAGCAAATTCCCATGTGTCTTTGTTCTTCATAGACATCGAAGTCCGATATCCAAATACTGAATTTATTTCCTTTGGAGCCTTTTTCATAAAATATCTTCCAAAACCAATCATCGTAAATGGAAGAAGCAAATCCATAATCAACATAAAAATCCAAAACCCCATTGTAAACCTCCTTTACTACAACTTCCGATTTTACGCGCTCCCGGCGGGTCGTCAAGCCGGAGTCTCTACTCCCGCCGCCACAGCATTTCATAGTCCGGTTCGCCGGTGGCCGCATCCAGCCCGCTGCGCCGGATTTGAAACCCTTCTCGTTGGTAAAAACGGATCGCCCGCGTATTCTTCTGATACACGTTCAGGCGCAATGCCGACTTTCTGTCTTTTGCATGATTCAGCAAAAGTTTCCCGATGCCGCGCGATTGTGCTTCCTCCGAAACAAAAATGCCCTCGATGTATTCGCCGTTCAGACCGAGAAAGCCCTGTATCCCCTGATCCGTTTCATACACATAGACTTCCGCCTGCGGCAGCATCTCTTTCACGGAAGCGAAATTGCGCTCCCAGTAGGACGCGGGAATAAAAGCGTGCGCCTTGCGATTGGTGTCCAGCCAGATATCCGCAATGCGGTCGATGTCTGCTTTTTGCAATGGTCGAATCATGACGATCTCTCCGAAAATCCGATTTTGTGCGCTGCCAGGCGGTCAGTACCGCGTCTCCCAGAGGATCAGCCCGCGGGCAGGCGCTGTCGGCCCGGCGGCGGCGCGGTCGCGCGCGGCGAGAATGTCCGGCATCGTGCCGGCGTCCCGCTGCCCGAGTCCGACCTCCAGCAGCGTGCCGGTGAGGATGCGCACCATGTGGTACAAAAAGCCGTCGCCCGAGAATGTCAGGCGCACTTCCTCGCCCAGCCGCTCGACGGTGATGGCATCGACCGTGCGCACGGCAGATTTTTTCATGCGCCGGTTGGCACAGAACGACGTGTAGTCATGCGTGCCGCACAGCGGCGCTGCCGCGCGCTGCATGGCCGCCGTGTCGAGCGGCTGCGGCAGGGCGTAGACATAGCGGCGCTCGAACACGTTCGGCGTCTCGCTGTTCCAGACGCGGTAGACATACGTCTTGCCGCGGCAGGACAATCGCGCGTGAAAGCGCGGCGCGGTTTCCTCGAGCGTGAGCACGCCGATGTCCCCCGGCAGGCGCGCACGCAGCTGCCGCAGCAGCTCCGGCGCGGACAGGTCCGTTTTCGCGCGGAACGACGCCGTCTGTATCCGGGCGTGCACGCCCGCGTCCGTGCGGCCGGAGCCCGCGACCTCGACCGGCTGCGCCAGCAGGTCGCTGAGTGCGGCCTCGAGCCGCCCCTGAATGGTGTCCGGCGTGTTGCCCTGCCGCTGCCAGCCGTTGTAGCGCGTGCCGTCATAGCTGAGCGTCATGCGAAAATTCGGCATGGCGCACCTCCTTTGGATGAAAGATGAAAACACGGCCCCGCAGGTTGCTTGCGGGGCCGTGCGTGTATGTTCTGCGGAAATTACGCCTTCGGCGCTTTCTTGCCGGCCTTGCCGAAGTGCAGCTCCTTGAGGCCCTCGACCTCGTCGCACACGGGCTTGAAGCTGCAGCTCGCGCAGTCGAGATCCTCGGGCATGCCCTCGAGGATGGTGTTCATGGTCTTGGTCACGTCGTCGATCTTCTTGGCCGTGTCGTGCAGGGTCTTGAAGTCGACGTTCTTCGTGATGAAGATCACGCGCACATTCGTGATGTTCGGGTTTTTCTTATACTGCCGGATAAAGTCGCAGCCGACCTTGTAAAACGAGATGCCCTTCTTGATGGCCTTCTTGCTCACGCGGATCTGCTCGCGGCTGCTCTCGGGCGAAACGCGCATCATGTATCCGTCCGGGAAGACATGGTACTTCACGAACTCGATGTTGCGGATGGCGGTGTAAGTCGCGTCTTTGTTCTCGACGTCGATGTCCTTGACGCCGAGTATCACGAGGCGGGCAAATGGCACGTCGCCCTTGATCTCCTTCATATCCGGGCCGTAGAGCAGCACCTCGTCCGCCGGGACGAGACTGCTGTCGGACGTGACGCAGGTGAAGTTCACGGCGTCGTTCGCGCCGCCGCCGAGCTCATACGCAGCGTCGCGCAGGAGCACGAGCTCGCTCTCGCCGTTATCTTTCCACGCATCGCGCTCTTTATAGGCCCACTTCTGCGTCGGCGCGCCGAGCAGGTCGGTCGTTTCCCGAATAAAGCTGTCGTACAGTTCCATATCCTTCATGTTGTTCCCTCCTCAAAAAATGCCCAGGTTGTGCAGCGCCTGGTGGACGCCGACCATAATGTTGGAGTCCTCCGGCAGCTCGAACACGCTCTTGCCGTGGATGTCGTTGGCAGCGTGGATCGGATCGGTGGGGATGTAGGCGAGCACGTCCACCCCGTCGAGCTTGACGAGATCGTTCATGCTCGGGTCGACCACGCGGTTGACGATCATGCCGATGCGCTCGTAGGTGATGAGGTCATCGGCCGCCTCCTTGATCTCGCGGCAGACGTTCACGCCCTTGGCGCTCTGGTCCGTGACGAGGACCAGGTGCGAGACCTGCTCCATGACGCGGCGGCTGATCTGCTCGATGCCGGCCTCGCCGTCGATGACCACATAATCGAAATCATTGGCGAGCATGCTGATGACTTCCTTGAGGTAGGAGTTGACCGAGCAGTAGCACCCGGCGGCCTCCGGACGGCCGATGGCCAGGAAGGCGAAGCCGTCGCACTCGACCATGGTGTCAAAGATGCGGAAGCGCGCCTCATTGAGCACCTCGATGGCCTGGCGGTACTCGCCGCGCTCCGAGGTCTCGATCACTTCGTTGCGGATGTCGTCGATCGTGTGCTCGACGTGCACGCCCAGCGCCGTGGACAGGCCGACGGCCGGGTCTGCGTCGATGGCGAGGATGCGCTTGCCGGGGAAGGCCTCCACCAGCTCGCGGACGATCGCCGAGCACAGAGAGGTCTTGCCAACGCCGCCCTTGCCGGCGACTGCGATGATCTTGGCTTTCGTTTTGTTTTCTTCCATAGTGCGTTCCCTCCTGACGGCTGAAAAATTTGCGGAAGCTGCGGCTTCGATTGCATCCATCCTACCACAGATCCGGCAGATCTTTCTGTGTCCAGGTCACAAACCTGCCCCAACACAGGATGTCATTCCCAGACACATGCGCCGTTTTCTTTGATTTTTCGACAAAATTGAAGCTAATCGTTATCTTTTTGTCCAGATTGCAAAAAAAGAATTGCGAAATTTATCACGTATTAGTATAATGTTTTGCATGACCTCGCGTCAAGTGCTTGTTGCAAATTTCACGAACAAGAATTCACTTTTTATTCTCAAAGGAGAACCCTATGCGCGGCATTGAAACCGGAAAAGTACGTATCCGTCACGAAGTATTCACGGAGATCGCCCGAATGGCCTATGAGGGCGGCGATTACGCAAAGCGGCTCGAAGAGCTGCCGTTCAAGATCATCCCCGGTGAGATCGGTTCCTACCGGGACAGTCTGTTCCTCGAGCGCGCCGTCGTCGGCGAGCGGCTGCGGCTGGCCATGGGGCTGCCGCTGCGCAAGTTTTCGGAGTTTTCCCTGCTCTCGGACGGCGTGGAAAAGGCGCTCGACCCGGAGATCTACTACGAAAAGCCGCTCATCAACGTCATCAAGTTCGCGTGCAACCGCTGCCCGGACAACGTTGTGAAGATCACGAACGTGTGCCAGGGCTGTCTGGAGCATCCGTGCATGTCGGTCTGCCCGCGGCAGGCCATCACGCGGCAGAACGGCCAGGCCCACATCGACCCGGATAAGTGCATCCGCTGCGGGCGCTGCCTGAAAGAGTGCAAGTTCAACGCCATCGTGCGCCTCGAGCGGCCGTGCCGCAAGGCCTGCGGCATGGACTGCATCCATTCCGACGGGCTCGGCCGCGCCGACATTGATTATTCCAAGTGCACGTCCTGCGGCCAGTGCATGGTCAGCTGCCCGTTCGGCGCCATCTCGGACAAGAGCCAGATCTTTCAGACCATTCAGGCCGTCAAGAGCGATACGCCTGTTTACGTGGCGCTCGCGCCGGCGTTCGTGGGGCAGTTCGGCCCCGAGGGCGTGCCCGAGCGGATACGCAGGGCGTTTCAGCGGCTCGGCTTTGCCGACGTGTACGAGGTCGCCATCGGCGCGGACCTGTGCGTGATCGAAGAGGCGGCGGACTTCCTCGAGGAAGTGCCCGAAAAGCACAAATTCATGGTCACGTCCTGCTGCCCGTCGTGGAGCGACATGGTCAAAAAGCTCTTCCCCCAGTTTGAAAAGAACATCTCCGTGGCCTTCACGCCCATGGTGCTCACCGCGCGCATGATCAAGCGCGACCATCCGGACTGCAAGGTCGTGTTCGTCGGCCCGTGCGACTCGAAAAAGCTCGAGGCCCGGCGTGAAAGCGTGCGCAGCGACGTGGACTTCGTGCTCACGTTTGAAGAGGCGCTCGGCATCTTCGCGGCCAAAGGCATGGACAAGGCGTTCCCGCCCGAGGACGAAGAGGAGATGCCCGCCTACTCCAGCCGCGACGCGCGCCGCTTTGCCTACTCCGGCGGCGTGGCGCAGGCGGTCGTCAACGCCATCCACGACATGGAACCCGACCGGGAGGTCAAGGTCGCCGCGGCGACCGGTCTGGCCGACTGCCGCAAGCTGCTGATGATGGCCAAGGTCGGGAAGTACGACGGCTACCTGCTCGAGGGCATGGCCTGCCCGGGCGGCTGCATCGCCGGTGCGGGCACGCTGCGCCCGATCGAGCAGTCGCACAAAGAGGTCGAGGCGTTCAGCTCCGAGGCGAAGTTCACCTGCGCCAACGACACACCGTACATGGACTACCTGCCCCTCATCGAGGAGAAGGACAAGATTCGCAAACTGTGATTCCCTGCGCACCGCCGGCGGCGGTGCGCAGTTTTTATCATATGTCCAAAAAAAGGCGGTCACACCCCTGATTTTTTTCCGTGCTGCGGGCTGGACAAGCGCGCCCGTTCGCGGTACAATAGCAAAAATCATCACCGGGGCGCGACCCGCTCCGCTTTTCACACTGTATATTGTTATAAGGAGGTCTTTCCCATGGCTTACTTCTTTTCCGGCCAGTCGCACACGTTCAATGAGTATCTGTTGGTGCCCGGCTACTCGTCGAGCGAGTGCATCCCGGACAACGTTTCTCTGCGCACGCCGCTGACGCGCTTTCGCGCGGGCGAGGAACCGGCCCTGTCGCTGAACGTGCCGATGGTCTCGGCCGTGATGCAGTCCGTGTCCGGCGACCGGCTGGCCGTCGCGCTGGCGCAGGAGGGCGGCGTGTCGTTCCTGTACGGCTCGCAGTCGATCGAGGACGAGGCCGCGATGGTCGCCCGTGTCAAGAGCTACAAGGCGGGCTTTGTGCGCAGCGACTCGAACATCAGCCCCGACGCGACGCTTTCGGACATTCTGGCCCTGCGCGAGCAGACCGGCCACTCCACCGTCGCCGTCACCGAGGACGGCACGGCCGACGGCCGCCTGGTCGGCATCGTCACGAGCCGCGACTACCGTGTGAGCCGCATGGCGCCCGAGACGCCGGTGCGCGCATTCATGACGCCGCGCGAGAAGATGATCACCGCGCCCGACGGCACGTCCCTGAAGGAAGCCAACAACATCATCTGGGAGCACAAGCTCAACTCTCTGCCCATCGTCAACGACGAGGGCCGCCTGTGTGCGTTCGTGTTCCGCAAGGACTATGACCTCCACAAGCAGAAGCCGAACGAACTGCTCGACAGTCAGAAGCGCTACCTCGTCGGCGCGGGCATCAACACCCGCGACTATGCCGAGCGCGTGCCCGCGCTGGTCGACGCCGGTGTGGACGTGCTCGTGATCGACTCGTCCGAGGGCTACTCCGAGTGGCAGAAGCGCACGCTCGAGTGGATCCGCGAGCGCTACGGCGACAGCGTCAAGGTCGGTGCCGGCAACGTCGTGGACGCGGACGGCTTCCGCTTCCTGGCCGACTGCGGCGCGGACTTCGTGAAGGTCGGCATCGGCGGCGGCTCGATCTGCATCACGCGCGAGACCAAGGGCATCGGCCGCGGCCAGGCGACCGCCGTCATCGAGGTCTGCCGCGCACGCGACGAGTACTTCCGCGAGACCGGCATCTACGTGCCCGTCTGCTCCGACGGCGGCATCGTGCACGATCACCA
>HF985768.1:0-30762 GCA_000432375.1 Firmicutes bacterium CAG:103 | reverse complement strand
CGTGATGCTCGGCCGCTACTTCGCCCGCTTCGACGAGAGCCCGTCGGACAAGGTTAACGTCAACGGCACGCTCATGAAGGAGTACTGGGGCGAGGGCTCCAACCGCGCGCGCAACTGGCAGCGCTACGACCTCGGCGGCAGCAAGAAGCTGTCCTTCGAGGAGGGCGTGGACTCCTACGTGCCCTACGCCGGCAAGCTCTCCGACAACGTCCAGCAGACACTGGCAAAGGTCCGCTCGACCATGTGCAACTGCGGCGCACTGACCATCCGCGAGCTGCAGGAAAAGGCGCGGCTGACGCTCGTGTCCTCGGTGAGCATCGTCGAGGGCGGCGCGCACGACGTCGTGCTCAAGACCTCGAACAAGCCCGTGTGAGAACACAGATACAGATAAAAAACAGACGGTGCCCGGCATCACAGCCGGGCACTGTTTTTTTCTTCCCGCGCGAAGGCGGAAAAATATGCGTGGGTTTTTCGGTTGCGGCGTGTATAATGGAGTAGAAACACAGCCGGGAGGAGGCGAGGACGTGCAGGAGCAGGAGATGATCGCACAGCTGCTGCAGCAGGATGAGCGCGGCATGGAGGCCCTGCTGCTGCACTACGGGCCGCTGATGCGCTACATCATCGCGCCGATCGTGCCGAACGCGCTCGACCGCGAGGAGTGCCTCTCGGAGGCGTCGCTGCGCGTGTGGAACAAGATCGCGCAGTTTGATGCCGCGCGCGGTAGCTGGAATGCGTGGCTGACGGCGGTCACGCGCAGCACGGCGCTGAACTATCAGCGCAGCGCCGCCCGGCACGGCGGCACGCAGACTCTGCCGGAGGGCGCGCCGTCGCCGGAGGCATCCCCGGAGGAGGCGCTGATACAAGCCGAGCGCCGCGCCGCGCTGCACGATGCGCTCGCACGGCTCGGTCAGAACGACCGGGCGCTGTTTTATCGGAAGTATTACTACCTGCAGTCCACCGCACAGATCGCCGCCGAGCTCGGCATGACCGAGCGCGCGGTCGAGGGTCGGCTGTACCGTCTGAAAAAACGGCTGCGCACGATGTTGGGAGGTGACGGCGATGCGTGAGCACGAGCGGGAATCTGCGCGCGACGACGCCTTTGAGGCGCTGCTTGCGCAGAGCGTGGCCGAGCTGCCGCCGGAGGAGATCGTGGCCGACGTGACCCCGTGGCGGCGCGCCATGAACCGCATCCTCTTCGGCATGGCGCTGTGCGCGATCACCCTGAACTTCTGGTGCTTAAACTACATCCTCCCCGCCATCGGGACGGTGCTGCTGCTGCTCGGCTTTCGCACGCTGCGGCGGGAAAACCGCTGGCTCGGCGGCTGCTTTGCCGTCACTGTGATCCGCGCGGCCTGTTTTTTCGCCACGCTGATCCTGAATACGACGATTTTGCAAAGTGCCGTGTTCACGCCCGCCGTCACGACCACGCTCACCGTCATAAACGCAGTGCTGCTCCTCGCCCTGTACTTCTGCTTCTGGCGGGGGCTGCTGGCGGTGCAGAAAAAGGCGGGCCTGCCCGCGCAGGCCGGCGGCGCGCTCGCGCTGATCGTGTGGTACGCGCTCGTGTGCGTCCTCGCCGCCGTCCACTACACGGGCTGGATCGTGCCGATCGCCATGCTCGTGGGCTACGGGTGCATCCTCCGCAGCCTTTACCGGCTGTCCGGCGCACTGGACGAGGCCGGATACGCCATCGCGCCGGGGCCGGTGCGGGTGACGGACCGGTGCCTCGTGCTCGTGATTGCTGCGGTGCTGGGCATCGGCGGCACGCTCGGGTATCTGTTCGGCGGCAGCTATCGGATGGACTGGCAGCCCGTGGACACACCCGAACAGGTACAGACGGAAGCGGTCCGGCAGCAGCTGCTCGGCCTCGGCTTCCCGGAGGCTGTGCTCGACGATCTCACGCCGGAGGACATCGCCGCCTGCGACGGCGCGCTGCGCGTCGTGGCCGAAACGGAAGACTATCCTGTCAACGACGGCAGAAACGTGCTGTGGGAAGCATACAACGAGAAACATGAGCGCTATTACGTGCAGGACACGGTCTACGACGTCAAGGAGCTGCGCCTGACCGGCGTGGCCGTGCAGCTCCCCGGCGAGCGGGAGACGTGGATGGTGTTCCACCACTTCCTCTGGACGACCGACCCCGGCTTCTACGGCACGGAGGCGGTTCAGATCCGCCCGGCCTACCGGAGCATCCCGGAAGGATGGTCCGCCGCCGGGGACGTGACCGGCCGCGTGCTGTATGACCGCGATGGGCAGACATTCGCCGCGCCCTACGCCTCGCTGGGCGCGCAGACGTTCACCGCAAACACCGTCCTCTGGGGCGAGCAGACGAATACCGATCTTTTTGCCGCCTTTTCCCTGCCGCGGCACGCAGAGCACGCGCGCGGCTATGTCGCCTACTCCACCACAGAGGCGCTCGACGGCAATATTCTCAGCAGCGGGGAGTATTACGTGCACCAGCAGACCTGGCTGCAGTACCCCGTCGTGACGGCGATGGAAAAGCGCCTGACGGCCGCCTGGGGCGACACGGGCGCATTTCGCACCGTGCAGGATGCGCTGCAGTTCGACCCCGCGGACGGACAGCTGCTGCGATGAGCGTAAAAAACCGACCCGAACAGGCGTTCGGGTCGGTTTTTCTATGCACCGGGTCAGGGGTGCGGTTTGTTCTCGCGGTAGGCAGCCATGATGTCGCGGAAGATCTCGCCGTTGGACGGCGGCGTCCACGTGATGGCGTTGGCGCCTGCTTTGATGGTCTCGAGGATGCTCTCATCCGTCGGGCCGCCGGTCGCAATGATGGGCACGTCGGGGTGCTGCTCGCGGATGCGGCGCACGACGGCGGGCGTTTCCGCTGCGGCGGAAACGTTGAAGATGTTCGCGCCGGCGCGGATGCGCTCGTCAAAGTCGGTGTCCGCGCGCGCGACCGTGAGCACGACGGGGATGTCGATCGTCTCGGCCACGTGCGAGACGACGGCGCTGGCCGTCGGCGCGTTGAGCACGACGCCGGTCGCACCCTGCATCTCGGCGAACATGGCGAGGTTGACCACGCGCTGGCCCTGCGTGAGGCCGCCGCCGACGCCGGCAAACACCGGGATATCGGCCGCGAGCAGCAGCGCCTGCGTGATGATCGGCTGCGGCGTGAACGGGTAGACCGCGATGATGGCGTCCGCGTTCACGTTTTTGATGATGGACAGGTCCGTCGAGAACACGAGCGACTTGATACGCTTGCCAAAAATCATGATGCCGCTGCACTGATAGATGACCTCCGGCACGCGCAGGGCAAACTTGCGCAGCGTGCCGTCCACGGCCTGCGGCATGGACTTTTTCGGTGGGATTATTTTTTCTTCGTACATTTTGACTCACACTCCAGTATCCGTTTGAACGTCTCGACGCCGGTCAGCAAAACGCGCTCGTCGAAATTGAAATGACTGCTGTGCAGCGGGGCGGTACCGGTCGGCTCCTGCACGCCGAGGAAGAAAAACAGGCCCGGGATCTCCTGCTGGTATTCGGCGAAATCCTCCGCCGCCATGACGGGCTCGACCAGGACCGCGTCGTCCATGGAGTCGAGCACGGTGTAAAACTGCTCCACCAGCTCGCGCGGGTTGCACACGCTGGGGTAGCGGACCTTGCGGTCCATGTCGATCTGCGCGCCGGTGGCCGTCTCGAGCCCCTGCATGAGCGCGGCGATCTTGTGGCTGAGGGTGCGGTAGAGGTCGTTGCTGAACACGCGCAGCGTGCCGCTGATCGTGACCTCCTCGGCGATAACGTTGTGCGATGTGCCGCCCTGGATCTTGCCGAGCGTGAGCAGCGCGTCCTGGTGCGGATCGACGTCGCGCGTGATGACGGTCTGCACCATCGTGATGAGCTCCGCCGCAACGACGATGGCGTCGATGCCCATCTGCGGCGTGGAGGCGTGGGCGCTCTTGCCGTGGACGGTGATCTCGAAATCGCTCGTCTGCGCCATGAGATAGTCCCAGCGCACACCGATCTTGCCCTTCGGCACGGTCGGCCACAGGTGCAGGCCGTAGATGCGGTCGACCTTCGGGTTTTCGAGCGCGCCGTCGTCGATCATGCGCCGCGCGCCGGCCCAGCCCTCTTCGCCGGGCTGGAACAGCAGGACAATATTACAATGAATGTGCGCGCGATTTTTGGCGATCCAGCGCGCAAAGAGCAAAAGGATCGTCATATGCCCGTCGTGGCCGCAGCCGTGCATGTTGCCGGGGCGCTGCGAGCAGTAGGGCACGTCATTGGCCTCGTCATTGTGGATGCCGTCCATATCGGCGCGGAAGGCGATGGTCGTCTCGGCGTCCTTAGCGAAAAACACAGCCTTCACACCGCAGACGGCCGGCGTCTCGATGCGGTCCGGGCCGCACTGCTTCAGCTCGCGCAGGACATAGGCCTGCGTATCGCGCAGCTGAAAGCCGATCTCGGGAATGCGGTGCAGGTCCTGGCGGATGCGCACCGCGTCGTCATACATGGATTCGATTTGTTTACTCAGATGCATACTTTCTCCCATGGCGCCGGGTAAGCCCGCGCCGCCCGATCTGTCTATATTTTTCTGCACACAGTATACCCAAAATCCGGCCATGCGTCAATGGGCACGGGGGCGGGCCGTGACCGGTGTCAAGAAAAGTTCACAACTTGTCCCTTGCATTTTTCCATACGGTCTGCTAGTATTTTAGAAAATACTTAAAAAAATCGAAGAAAACGAAGGCGATCTCCATGTCATCCACCACCGAAGCGCGCGTGGCCGTCATCACCGGCGGCAGTTCGGGCATCGGCCTGCACGCCGCGCGTGCCCTGCGCGGCCGCGGTCTCAACGTGTATGAGCTCAGCCGCCGCGCCGAAAACGCGGAGCCGGGCGTAACGCACCTGCAGGCAGACGTGACGGACGAAGCGCAGGTGAACGCCGCCGTGGCGGAGATTCTGCGCCGCGAGGGGCGCATCGACATTCTCATCAACAATGCGGGCTTCGGCATCTCCGGCGCGATCGAGTTCACGCCGGCGCAGGAGGCCCGGCGGCAGTTTGATGTGAACTTTTTCGGCATGGTGAACATGAACCGTGCAGTCCTGCCCATCATGCGGCAGCAGGGCGGCGGCCGCATCGTGAACATGAGCTCCGTTGCCGCGCCGATCGCCATTCCGTTTCAGGCGTACTACTCGGCCTCCAAGGCCGCCGTGCGCACGTATTCGCTCGCGCTCGCAAGCGAGGTGCGTCCCTTCGGCGTCGAGGTCTGCGTCATCATGCCGGGTGACATTGCCACCGGCTTCACCGCCGCGCGGCGCAAGAGCTGCGACGGCGACGTTGTCTATCACGGCCGCATCGCGCGCTCCGTCGCCGTGATGGAGCACGACGAGCAGACCGGTATGAGCGCCGAATACGCCGGGCAGTTCGTGGCCCGGCGCGCCACGCAAAAGCGCGCGAAGCTCATCTGCACGATGGGACACAAGTACGCCCTGTTCGTGTTTCTCATGCGCATCCTGCCGACCGGGCTTGCGACCCGGATTGTCGGCAAGATCTACGCATCCTGATCCAACTGCTTTCTTCCCTGCGGCGCAAAATCCCATTGCCACCATCCAGGCAACTTCCTTCCATCCTTCTCCACCCTGTGCGCCGCGTTTCCCCCCTTCCCGCAGCAGCGGGTCTGCCTCTGGTCCCATCTCAGCCAGAGGCAGTATTTTTATGCTCTGCATAAAATACTGCCCGATCCCATCCGAGGCGGGCCTTGCCCCCTCGGGCTCCCCTGCGGCTCTGGTGCCATGAGACTCAGTGCATCTGTCGCGCCTCGGCAGTCCGTTCTTTTATCTATTTTCTCCGAAAATAAATACTGCCCGATCCCATCCGAGGCGGGCCTTGCCCCCTCGGGCTCCCCTGCGGCTCTGGTGCCATGAGACTCCGTGCATCTGTCGCGTCCCGGTGGTCTATTTTTTTACCGCCTGACCTTATAAAAAACCTCCACACTGCGCAAACAGTGCAGAGGTTTTTTTATAACATTACGCCAGAAACGGCGAGCGCATATACCGCTTGCGCAGAAAGATGTTGCCGCCCTTCGGCGGGCCGATCTGCGTGAAGCCGGCCGACTCGAACATGGCCAGCGCGATGCGGTTGGTGTGATACACGTGCGTGACGACCTGCTCGAACGACTGCGCGGCCGCCAGCTCCTCCACGGCGCGGAGCATCGCATTGCCCCAGCCGTGGCCGCGGCAGGCCGGATAGACGAAAAAGTCGTTGATGAACACCGTCTCCGGCTCGGTCGTGTCGCACCAGAGCTCGCCGACGGTCTCACCGCCGGACTCGGCCGCGAGCAGGTAGTTGCGCGGCGTTTCCGCGCCCTGCGGCAGCATCTCGTCGAGCGCGCCCTGCGCCTCGGTGAGCGCGTGCTCCTCTGTGTCCGTGGCGCGGGCGAAGAGCAGCTCCTGCGCGTAGCGCGCGATATTGCGCTGCCGGAACGGTCCGAATTCCTCCGCCGTGAGCACGCGGAGATCTACACTTTGTCCCATATTGTCCTCCTGTTTACGCCTCCGGCTGGATCATGCGCCGCGCGTTGACCGGCGGCAGCAGATCGCCGTACAGATCCCGCAGCAGCAGCTGCGCCACAGGCGTGATGTCCTCCGTGCTCTGGCACGGGCGCAGATACAGCGCCGCCGGCTGCCCGCCCCAGCGGAAGCGGAAGCCCGTGTCGCGGTAGCCGTTTTTCGTGAGCAGCCGCTCGCGCTCCGGCAGCGCCACGCACGTGCGGCTCTGGCAATAGAGAATGCCCTTCTTACCGGCGTAGCAGCGCGCGATGAGTTCCATGGCCACGCGGCCGAGCAGCTGCCCGCGCAGATACGGATAGATCGTGAGCGCGTGCACGAGCACGTAGCCATACGGCGAGCAGACCGTCACGAGCGCATAGCCCGCCTCGCGCCTGTCGTCCGCGCGGAAGAGCAGCAGCTCCATGCGCCGGCGCACCATGGCGCTGGCGATGACGGCTTCCGGCAGCAGCTCGGGCGCGTCAAACGTGCGCTTCATGTCCGGATACAGGCGCATGAGGTCCGTGAGCCTGCCCTTTTCCAGATGCAGCTTGCGGATCGGCGGCAGCTGCTGCAGCAGCTCCTCGAGACCAAACAGCTGCTCGTCCGGCTCCCAGTTGCCGGCCGTGTCCTGCACCGGAGCCTGTGCCCGCGGCGGAAAATGGACGATCTTCGGTTCGTTCGGCTCTGTCATGCAAACTTCTCCCTTTCCGCGACGGCCAGCGCGTCGCAGCGGTTGTTGTACACATTGTCGGCGTGACCCTTGACCCAGAAAAACTGCACCTTGTGCGTCTGGAGCAGCCCGTCGAGCGTCTGCCAGAGGTCGACGTTTTTCAGCTCGCCGTCCTTGCGGCGCCATCCCTTCTGCTTCCAGCTGCGCAGCCAGCCGAGGTTAATGGCGTTGGCGAGATACTGGCTGTCCGTATACAGCGACACCTGACACGGCTCGTGCAGGCTCTGCAGCGCCGTGATCGCGCCGAGCAGCTCCATGCGGTTGTTCGTCGTGGACGGCTCGCCGCCGGAGAGCTCCTTTTCATGCGCGCCGTATTTCAGGATGGCGCCCCAGCCGCCGGGGCCGGGGTTGCCGGAGCAGGCCCCGTCGGTATAGATCGTGACCTGCTTCATGCCTCGGGCTCCCCGGCAGTGGCAGCGTCCTCGCTCTCGGCGCGGTCGGTGAGCGCGACAGAGATGACGCGCGCACCCTCGGACAGGCGCATGATGCGCACGCCCTGCGTCGCGCGGCCAAGCACGGAGATGCCGGCGGCCTCCATGCGGATGATGACGCCGTCGTCCGAGACGACGAGCACGTCGTCGCTCTCCTGCACGACCTTGACGGCCGCGACCGGGCCGGTCTTGTCGGTGATGTTGTAGTTTTTCATGCCGGAGCCGCCGCGGTGCTGCGGTTCCTCGCCGCCGCGGATATAGTCGGCGGCCGGGGTGCGCTTGCCATAACCGTTTTCGGTGATGGACAGCACGTCCGCGTCCGGCTGCGCAATCTCAGCGCCGACGACCCAGTCGCCGTCCTTGAGGCGGATGCCGCGCACGCCGACGGCCTCGCGGCCCATGGGGCGCACGTCCGTCTCGGCAAAGCAGATGGCCTGACCGTTGTGGGTCGCCAGGAGGATGTTCCGGCTGCCGTCGGTGCGCATGACGTTGATGAGCTCGTCGCCCTCGTCGAGCGTGAGCGCGCGGATGCCGCTCGTGCGGATGTTGCGCAGGGCCGAGAGCGGCATGCGCTTGACCGTACCGCTGCGCGTGGCAAAGACGAGGAACGAATCGTCGTCCATCTCGCGCACGTGCAGCATGGCGTTGACCTGCTCGTCCTTCTCCACCTGGATGAAGTTGACGATGTTCACGCCGCGCGCGGTGCGCCCGGCTTCCGGGATGAGATAGCCCTTCTTGCGGTAGCAGCGGCCGCGGTTGGTAAAGAAGAGGATGTAGTCATGCGTCGAGGCGGTGAACACGGTGTCCACATAGTCCTCGTCGCGCAGCGTCGCCGCGCGCACGCCCTTGCCGCCGCGCTTTTGCGCGGTGTACTCGTCGACGGGCACGCGCTTGATGTTGCCGCCGTGCGAGAGCGTGAACACGCACTGCTCCTCCTCGATGAGGTCTTCGATATCAATGTCGTCCTCGATGTCCTGGATCTCCGTTTTGCGCTCGTCGCCGTACTTATCGCGGATGGCAATGAGCTCGTCGCGCAGCACGGCCTTGACCTTTTCGGGGTCGGCCAGCAGCTCGCGGAAGTAGGCGATACGCTTTTCCAGCTCGTCATACTCGTTTTGCAGCTTCTCGCGCTCGAGCCCCTGCAGGGCCTTGAGGCGCATATCGAGAATGGCCTGCGCCTGCACATCGGACAGGCTGAAGCGCTGCATGAGGTTTTCCTTCGCGTCATCATAGCTCTCGCGGATGATGCGGATGACCTCGTCGATGTTCTCCTCGGCGATGAGCAGACCCTCGAGCAGATGCGCGCGCTCGAGCGCTTTCTTGAGGTCAAACTTCGTGCGGCGCACGATGATCTCTTCCTGGAAGGTGAGGTACTCGTCGAGAATGTGCCGCAGGGACAGGATCTTCGGCTGCGACTGGTTATCGACCAGCGCGAGCATGTTCACGGCGAACGTGGTCTGCATCTGCGTCTGGGCGAAGAGCCGGTTGAGCACGACCTGGGTGTTGGCGTCCTTTTTGAGCTCGATGACGATGCGCATACCGTTGCGGTCGGACTCGTCGCGCAGGCCGGAGATGCCGTCGAGCTTTTTATCGCGCACCTGCTCGGAAATGTTCTGGATGAGCTGGCGCTTGTTGACCTGATAGGGCAGCTCCGTCACGATGATGCGGATGCGGTCGTGACCCCAGGTCTCGGTCTCGGTGCGGGCGCGCACGACGATGCGGCCGCGGCCGGTGGCGTAGGCCGCGCGGATGCCGCTGCGGCCGACGATGATGCCCCGGGTCGGAAAGTCCGGGCCCGTGACGTGCTGCATGAGGTCCGAGAGCGTGGCGTCCGGGTTTTCAAGCACGCAGACGCAGGCGTTGATGACCTCGGTCAGGTTGTGCGGCGGGATATTCGTCGCCATGCCGACGGCGATGCCGGAGCTGCCGTTAACGAGCAGGTTCGGGAACCGGCACGGGAGCACGCGCGGCTCGCGGCGCGTCTCGTCAAAGTTCGGGTCCCAGTCGACGGTGTCCTTGTCGATGTCGCGCAGCATTTCGTTGGCGATCTTCGACAGGCGCGCCTCGGTGTATCGGTAGGCGGCCGGGGGGTCGCCGTCCACGGAGCCGAAGTTGCCGTGGCCGTCGACGAGCATATAGCGCATGGAAAAGTCCTGCGCCAGACGCACCATCGCGTCGTACACGGACGCATCACCGTGGGGATGATACCGGCCGAGCACGTCGCCGACGCAGGTGGCGGATTTTTTGAACGGCTTATCCGAGGTCAGATTGTCCTCATACATGGCGTAGAGGATGCGGCGGTGCACGGGCTTGAGACCGTCGCGCACATCCGGCAGCGCACGCCCGACGATGACGGACATGGCGTACTCGATGTAAGAGGTCTGCATCTCATGGACGAGCTCGCTCTGAATGATCTTCTGGTCGGGATAGAGAATGTCCTCCCGTTTATAATCCTTGGCCATGACTGCACACCTCCTTAAATGTCAATATTGACCGCGTACTTGGCATTTTGCTCGATGAACGCCTTGCGCGGCTCGACCTTTTCGCCCATGAGCACGGTGAACACCTCGTCGGCGTGCACGGCGTCCTCGAGCGTGATCTGCTTGAGCGTGCGGGTCTCGGGGTTCATGGTCGTCTCCCAGAGCTCGTGCGGGTCCATCTCGCCGAGGCCCTTGAAGCGGTTGATGTCGATCTTCGCGTTCGGGTTGTCGCCGCGCATCTCGGCGGAAATTTTATCGCGCTCCTCGTCGGAGAAGGCCACGCGCGTGGTCTTGCCACGGTTAAGCTTATACAGCGGCGGGATGGCGGAGTAGACATAGCCGCCGTCGATGAGCGGACGCATGAAGCGGAAGAAGAACGTCAGCAGCAGCGTGCGGATGTGGCTGCCGTCGACATCGGCATCGGCCATGATGATGACCTTGTGATAGCGGAGCTTATTGATGTCAAACTCATCGCCCAGTCCGGCGCCGAGCGCCGTGATGACGGGCGTGAGCTTGTCGTTGCCGTAGACCTTGTCGGCGCGGGCCTTTTCGACGTTGAGCATCTTGCCCCAGAGCGGCAGAATGGCCTGGAAGCGCGAGTCGCGCCCCTGCGTGGCCGAGCCGCCTGCGCTGTCGCCCTCGACGATGTAGAGTTCGGTGAGTGACGGGTCGCGGTCGTTGCAGTCGCGCAGCTTGTCGGGCATGTTGAAGCCCTCGAGCCCGTTTTTGCGGCGGATGTTTTCGCGTGCGCGGCGCGCGGCTTCGCGGGCGCGCGAGGCCGTGAGCGCTTTTTCGATGATCATGCGGCCGACGGCGGGGTTCTCCTCCAGAAACTGCGACAGGCGGTCGAACACAACGGAATCGACGAGCGTGCGCATCTCGGAGTTGCCGAGCTTGGCCTTCGTCTGCCCCTCGAACTGGGGGTTCGTGAGCTTGACGGAGATGACAGCCGTGAGGCCCTCGCGGCTGTCCTCGCCGGAGATGCTGTCGCCCTCCTTGAGGATGCCGGACTTTTTGCCGTAGGCATTGAGCGCGCGGGTGAGCGCAGCCTTGAAGCCGGTCTCGTGCATGCCGCCCTCCGGCGTGTGGATGTTGTTGGCGAACGACACGATGACCTCGTTATAGCCGTCGTTATACTGCAGCGCGATCTCGCACATGGAGTCGCTGCGCTCGCCGGACATATAGATGGCCTCGGGGTGCAGGGCCGTCTTGTTTTTGTTGATGAAGTCCACGAACTCGCGGATACCGCCCTCGTAGCACATCGACTCGCTCACGGGCTCTTCGCCGCGCCGGTCAGTGATGGTGATGCGCAGTCCGGCGTTCAGAAACGCCTGCTCGCGCATGCGCACGTGCAGCGTCTCATAGTCGTAGACCGTGTCCTCGAACATAACAGGGTCGGGCTTGAAGCGCACGGTCGTGCCGGTGTGATCCGTCTCGCCGACAACGGTCATGGGCTGCGTGATATCGCCGCGGGAGAACTTCATCTGATAGATCTTCCCGTTTTTGTGCACGTTCACTTCCAGCCACTCGGACAGCGCATTGACGACCGAGGCGCCGACGCCGTGCAGGCCGCCGGAGACCTTATAGCCCCCGCCGCCGAACTTGCCGCCCGCGTGCAGCACGGTGAACACCACTTCGAGCGCGGACTTGCCGGTCTGCGGCTGGATGTCCACGGGGATGCCGCGGCCGTTATCGCTGACGCAGATGATGTCGCCGGGCTCGATGGTAAGCTCGATGTGGCTGCAGTAGCCAGCGAGGGCCTCGTCGATGGAGTTGTCGACGATCTCATACACCAGGTGGTGCAGGCCGGACGACGACGTCGAGCCGATGTACATGCCCGGGCGTTTGCGCACGGCCTCCAGACCCTCGAGGACCTGGATTTGGCTGGCGTCGTACTCCTGTGTGATCTTATCTGTAATATCTGGCATGGTTTGCTTCCTTCCGTGCAGCGCCGCGGTCAGAGATTTTCCAGTCCGCTGGCCTTGCTGCGTTTATATAATGTTGCGGTGTTGAGCTGGGAGAGATAACATGTCTGGCCGCTGCCGAGCGAGCAGAGCACGAACGACTTCGGCAGCTCGGTCCCGGCGGCGTTTTCCACCTGACCGGCCTGTTCGAGTTTTTCGAGTGTCTCGCGCGTGCGATACGACCACGTGGCGGTGTCCATGTCAAAGACGCCGATGACGCTCTTTTGCAGCGCAATGATCTGATTGCCGAGGTGCAGATACATCAGCGAATCACCCCGTTTTCGACCGTGAGCACGCGACCGCCGGTACGTTCGGCGATGCGCGCGTCCTCGCAGCAGGTGATGAGCGTCTGCCCGCCGCCGATGCGGTTGAGCACGAAGGCCTGCCGCTGCGCGTCCAGCTCCGAGAGCACGTCGTCGAGCATGAGCACGGGGTATTCGTCAAACTCGTCGTGGAAGATCTCCCGCTCGGCGAGCTTGAGCGACAGCGCCGCCGTGCGCGTCTGCCCCTGCGAAGCGAACGCGCGCGCCGACTGGCCGTTGATGCTGATGATGAGGTCATCCTTGTGCGCGCCGGTCAGGCACTGGCCGCTGTCGAGCTCTGCGCGGCGGTGCTGCTCCTGATGGTCGCACAGGGCGTAGTAAATTTCTTTTTCCGTGCCGAGCGCATCGACAACAGTGCTGACCGTGCGGTAGGCAAGCGCCAGCTGATCGCGCCCGCCGGAAAAGTCGGCGTGGATGGGCGCGGCGGCGATGTTCAACCGCGAGGCATAAGCCGCGCGGTAGCGGATGAGCTTTGCCGAGACGCGGCACATCTGGTCGGAAAAATCGTCGAGCGTGTCGAGCAGGGACGGTTTTTCATGCCAGTCGCGCAGGATGGCGGACTTCTGGTCATATAACCGGCTGTATTCAGCGAGCAACGCGCCGTACTTCGGCCGCAGCTGGCTGATGGCCATGTCCATCATGCGGCGGCGGGCGGCCGGCCCGTCGCGGATGATGTTCAGATCATTCGGACAAAAGAGCACGGCGGCAAACGTCCCGGCGAGCTCGGCGGCGGTTTTCTTCACGCCGTTTTGCCAGATCTGCTTGCGCTGCCCTTGCCGGAGCACGATGCGCACGGTCTGCTCCCGCCCGAAGGCGAACACATCCGCGAGCACCTCCGCGCTCGTATAGCCGAAGCCGATGAGTTCCTTATCGAACCGCGTGCGAAAGCTCTTCCCGCCCGTGAGCAGGTAGACCGCCTCGAGCAGATTCGTCTTGCCTTGGGCGTTTTCGCCGGTGATGACGTTCGTTCCGGGCGAAAACTCCGCCGCGGCAAATTCGTAGTTGCGCCAGCCGTTGAGCGCAATTTTTCTTACGATCATTGCGCGCTCTGCACGTGCAGCGTGTGCCCGGCGAAGGTGACTTCATCTCCCGGGCGGATCTTCCTGCCGCGCGTGGTGCACGTCTCGCCGTTGACGGCGACCATGCCGTCGGCAATGACCTGCTTGGCCTCGCCGCCGGTCGCCGTGAGGGCGGCAAACTTCAGCAGCGCGTCGAGCTTGATAAATTCCGTTTCAATCGTAATGTTTTCCATTTTTCCCGTTTTTCAGACCCGGATCACTGTCCGGCGCGCAGGCGCACCGGCAGGACCATATACACAAAGTTATCACTTCCGTCAGCCGGGACGAGAATGCACGGGCTCGAACCGGTGTTCAGGCAGACGTTGATTTCTTCCGCCGGCGCGGCCTTGAGCGCGTCGGACAGGTAGTGATCGTTGAAACCGATCTCCAGATCGCCGCCGTCGCCCTCGCACGGGCAGGAGTCGGCCGCCTTGCCGAGCGGCGTCGTGCAGACAAAGTCGATCGCGTCCTTGCGGAAGGTCAGGCGCAGAGGCGCGTTATTTTTGCTGTCAATGATGAGCGACACACGCTCGACGACCTCGAGCAGATCCGTGCGCGCGGTCTTGACCGTGACGCGGAACGACTCCGGGATTGCTTTCTTATAATTGAGGAAGTCGCCTTCCAGCCGGCGGGACAAAATGACCGTATTGCCGACGGTGAAGGAAATGTGCTTGCTGCCGACGGACAGGACGACGCGCTCGTCGCTGTCGCCGCACAGGCGCTCCAGATCGCTCAGCGCCGTGCCGGGCACGATGAAGCTGCAGTCATCGCCGTAGCCCTCGACCGCTTCGCGCCGCAGCGCCAGCCGGTAGCCGTCGACGGAGACCATGGTCAGGACGTTATTTTCAATCTCGAAGAGCGTGCCCATGTAGACCGGGCGGCTCTCGTTCGTGCTCACGGCGAAGGAGCACTCGTTGATCATCTTTTTGAGCAGATCCTGCGGCAGCGACACGCCGTTTTCCGCATCGACAGTCGGCAGATCCGGATAATCGTCCGCGCTCAGGCCGACGAGGTTGAACGCCGCCTTGCCGCATTTGACGGACACGGTGCCGTTTTCCGCCTCGACGGTGACGATGCCGTCCGGCATGCGGCGCAGCATCTCGCAGAACAGGCGCGCACCGATGAGCACGCTGCCGGGCTCGGGAATGTCGGCGTCGATGGTGGTATAAATGGCTTTCTTCAGGTCGTAGCCGGTGATGCGCACGCTGGCGCCGGCCTCAATGAGCAGGCCCTCGAGCGTGGGGATCGGGCTTTTGGCGGCTGCGGCGCGGGCTGCAGATGCGGCAGCCTGCTGCAGAACGTATTTGTCACAGGAAAATTTCATGGTCGGCCTCCTTGATCAGAATCGCTGCGTCTATCCGAAAGATAGAAAGCATAAATTTAGTAGTAGTAGTAGGGGTGTTCGTTTGGTGGAAAACCCGCCGAATGCCTTGTGTCAGCGGGAAAAACCGTGTTGAAAAGATTGTGGAAAGGTTGGTAACTTAAAAACTGACGAAAATTGGCATTTTTAGAATCCACCGCTTTCCACACGCTTTCCACGTTAGAATAACAGCCGAATGTGGAAATCAGTTTTTCGAGTTGATGTTGCTCGTAATGTCGCGCACGGTGGCGGCGATCTCGGGGTCGGACTTGAGCAGCTCCTCGACCTTGCGGATGGAGCTGAGCACGGTGGCGTGGTTGCGGCCGCCGAATTCCTCGCCGATCTCCTTGAGCGGGAGGTTCGTGAGGTTGCGCATGAGGTACATGGCAATCTGGCGGGCCATGGCGGTCTTTTTGCTGCGGCTCTGCCCGCGCAGGTCGGCGCCGGTGAGCTGGAACGAGCGCGCGGACTCTTCAATAATGACATCCGGCGTGGGGATATAGGTGCCGGTGCGGATGACGTCTCGGATGGCGCGCTTGACGGAATCGACCGTGATCGTATCGTCGAGAATGTCGCGGTAAGCGGTCAGGCGCTTGACGACGCCCTCGAGCTGACGGACGTTCGAGGTGATGTTTTCCGCAATGTACTGGACGACGTCCTCGGAGAGGATCATGCCGAACTGCGCGGCCTTCGTGCGGATGATGGCCGTGCGCGTCTCGAGATCCGGCGGCTGAACGTCCGCGAGCAGACCGCCCTCGAGCCGGGTGCACAGCCGGTCGTCGAGGCGCTTCATCTCCTTCGGCGGCCGGTCGGAGGTCACGACGATCTGCTTGCCGGCCTCATACAGGCAGTTGAAGGTGTGGAAAAATTCCTCCTGCGTGCTGTCCTTGCCCGCGATGAACTGGATATCGTCCATGAGCAGCAGATCTGCGTTGCGGTATTTCTGGCGGAAGTTTTCGGCCGTGCCGGTGCCGATGGATTTGACCATTTGATTGACGAACTCCTCGCCCTTGACGTAGGCAATCTTCGCCGACGGATTGTTGTGGCGGATGGTCTGGCCGATGGCGAGCAGAAGGTGCGTCTTGCCGAGGCCGGAGTTGCCGTAGATCAGCAGGGGGTTATACGCCTTGCCGGGATTCTGCGACACGGCGATGGCCGCTGCGTGGGCAAACTTGTTGCTCGGGCCGACGATGAAGCGGTCAAACGTGTAGCCGTCCATCTCCGGCATTTCCTCGGACGACGGGCGCTTCTCGCGGTATTCGAGCAGCTCATCATCCCCGGCGAGCACGACCAGCTCGAACGGGCAGGAAAACAGATCGTACAGCACGGCGCAGATCGTCTTTTCAAAGCGCGACTGAATGATGCTGCGCTTAAAATCCGACGTGGTGTGCACGATGAGCGTATTATTATTGATCTCAATGGGGGTGCAATCGGAAAACCAGGTATTGATCGCCGTCTGGGTCAGCTCCTGCGAGAGGCTGTCCATGACGACGGACCAGATATCGGTGAGCGAATTCATGGTGGCCATAGGTTCGGCTCCTTCGATGATTTTTCCCTGCGCGGGTGCGCTGGTATCAGCCCTACCAGTATAGCAAAAATTCATGATTATTTCAATAATAATGTTCGGATTTATTATATAAATAGGTGTAGAATCTGCCGTGCAGAGGATTTGCTTTTCCTGTGCAGGTTGTGGTATGATAAAAAAACACGATTTTTTACATAAAGCAGGTGTTGTTTTGTTCCTGGTCGCGCAGGCCGAACAACTGTTCGGCGATACGGAAGCAGCCGCCCTCCCGGTCTTGTTGGAGAGCGGGCGGCTTCCTGCGCGCATTTCGGGTCTGCCGGCGAGTGCGCGTGCGCTGCTGGCGGCGTCGATGCACGCGCAGCTCGACGCGCCGGTGCTGGCCGTGTGCCCGGACGAGGCGGCGGCCGAGCTGTTTCAAAAAGATCTCTCTGCCCTGCTGGGGCAGGACGTGCCGCTGCTGACGGCGCGCGACTATACGTTTTATACGGTCGAGAGCGTCTCGCGCCAGACGGAGCAAAAGCGCCTGAGCGCGCTTTATGCGCTCGCTGCCGGGACGGCGCCGGCCGTGGTGTGCACGGTTTCGGGTCTGCTGCAGCGCGCCATGCCGAAGGAAAAACTGCTGCAGGCGGCCTTTGAGATCCGCGACGGCAGCTCTCTCCCGCCCGAGGACGCCGAGGATGCGCTGCTGCGCTGCGGCTATCTGCGTACGGCGCAGGTGGAAGGGCCGGGCCAGTTTTCGCGCCGCGGCGGCATTCTGGACTTTTTCTCCCCCGCGTATCCGCAGCCGGTGCGCGTGGAGTTCTGGGGCGACGATGTGGACTCCATGGGCTTTTTCGACCCCGAGAGCCAGCGGCGCACTCAGCCGCTGGACAGCTGCCGCATCCTGCCGGCGGCGGAGACCCTGCCGCCGCTATATCCGGGCGGCAGCGCCGCACTGGGTGAAAAGCTGCAGAAGCTCGCCGGACGCGCCGCCGCGAAAAAGGACAGCGACACGGCGCAGAAGCTCGCCGAGGCCCTGCGCGCCGACGGGGAAAAGCTCTGCGCCGACTGCGTGCTCCCGGCGGCCGACCGGTATATGGGCTTCGTGTACGACACGTTTGCCACGGCGCTGGACTATCTTGCGCCGGAGGCGGCCGTGCTGATCGACCAGCCGGCGCGCTGCGCCGAGCGCGCGAAGGAATACACCACGCAGCTGCGCGAGGACATCGCCCTGCTCGTGCGCAGCGGCACGATGGCCGCGCGCGCGGAAAATTTCTACGAGCCGTTTGCCGACATGATGCGCAGAGTCCAGGCCTGGCCCATCGTGCTGGCCGACGGGCTGCAGCTCGGCCGCAGCCCCATCGAGGCGCGCACGCTCGTGAGCCTGACGGCAAAGCAACTGCCCTCTTACGGCGGCAGCAGCCAGACCGCGGCGGACGACATTGCGCACTATCGGAATCTCGGATACCGCGTGGTCGTGCTGGCGGGCGATATGCGCCGGGCGCGCATTTTGTGCGAGTTTCTCGACGGTCACGGCATCCATGCCGCGGCGGACGAGCACCCGGATGCGCTGCCGGAACCGGGGCAGTGCCTCGTCACGCCGGGCAGTCTCTCGGCGGGCATCGAGTTTCCGTATGCAAGGCTCGCCATCCTCACGGACACGCAGATCGCGGCGTCCGGCCTGCGGCGCGCCAGACACAAAAAGCAAACGAACCGCGAAAAGATTAACTCCTACACGGACCTTTCCGTCGGCGACCTCGTCGTGCACGAATACCACGGCATCGGCCGCTTTGCGGGCATCGTGCAGATGCCGGTCGACGGTGCGGTGAAGGACTATATCAAGATCAGCTATGCCGGGGCGGACACGCTCTATGTCCCGGCGACACAGCTCGACCTCGTGAGCAAATACATCGGCGCGGGCGAGGACCGGCCCGTAAAGCTGTCCAAAATGGGCGGCACGGAGTGGGCGCGCACGAAAACGCGCGCCAAAGCGGCCGCAAAAAGCATGGCCAAAGAGCTCACGGCGCTCTACGCCGCGCGCAGCCGCACGAAGGGTCACGCCTTCGCACCCGACAGCCCGTGGCAGACGGAATTTGAGGAGCACTTCGGCTATCCGGAGACGGACGACCAGCTCCGGTGCATCGACGAGATCAAGGCCGACATGGAAAAGCCTGTGCCCATGGATCGTCTCCTGTGCGGCGACGTGGGCTACGGCAAGACCGAGGTCGCCCTGCGCGCGGTGATGAAGTGCGTGCTCGACGGGCGGCAGGCGGCCATTCTCGTGCCGACGACCGTACTCGCCCAGCAGCACTATCAGACGGCCGTGCAGCGGTTTTACGGCTTCCCGGTCGAGATCCGGATGCTCTCGCGCTTTTGCTCGCAGGGGCAGATCCGCCAGACGCTCGCGGACATGCGCAGCGGCAAGTGCGACCTCGTGATCGGTACGCATAAGCTGCTGCAGAAAAACATCGAGTTCAAGAACCTCGGCCTGCTCATCGTCGACGAGGAGCAGCGCTTCGGCGTGGCGCACAAGGAGCACATCAAGGAGATGAGCCGCGCGGTCGACGTGCTCACGCTCTCGGCCACACCCATCCCGCGCACGCTGAATATGGCCCTGTCCGGCATCCGCGACATGTCCACCATCGAAGAGCCGCCGCAGGACCGCATCCCCGTGCAGACCTTCGTCATGGAGCACGACTGGAACGTGCTGTGCGACGCCATGCGCCGCGAGCTGCAGCGCGGCGGGCAGGTGTACTACCTGCACAACCGCATTGAAAACATCGAGCGCACCGCCTTGCGCATCTCGAAGATGCTCGACGGCGCGGTCGTGGACGTGGCGCACGGCCAGATGAACGAGGAGCAGCTCTCGACGGTCATGGAGCGCATGGTCACGGGCGAGACGCAGATCCTGGTCTGCACGACCATCATCGAGACCGGCATCGACATTCCGAACGTGAACACCCTCATCATCGAGGACGCCGACCGCATGGGCCTTGCCCAGCTGCACCAGCTGCGCGGGCGCGTGGGCCGCTCGAACCGGCGCGCGAGCGCGTACCTGACGTTCCGGCGCGGGCGCGAGCTGAGCGAGATTGCCGAAAAGCGCCTGAGCGCCATCCGCGAGTTTGCGGAGTTCAACTCCGGCTTCCGCATCGCCATGCGCGATCTGGAGATCCGCGGCGCGGGCAGTCTGCTCGGGGCCGAGCAGTCGGGCCATATGATCGACGTTGGTTATGATATGTACCTCAAGCTGCTCGAGGAGGCCGTGCTCGAAGAGCGCGGCGAAAAGCCCGAGCAGCGCGCCGAGTGCGCGGCCGACCTCGCCGTGTCGGCCAACATCCCGGAGAGCTATGTGCCCAGCCAGGAGCAGCGCATGGATCTCTACCGCCGCATCGCGCTCGTGCGCACGGAGGCGGAGGCCGACGACCTCATGGACGAGGTCATCGACCGCTTCGGCGACCCGCCGCCGAGCGTGTACACGCTCGTGCAGGTGGCGCTGCTGCGTGCCGACGCGGGCAAGGTCGGCGTGACAGACATTTCGCAGAAAAACGGCTGTTTGAAGTTTCTGCTGGCGCAGTTCGATATGCAGAAGGTATCGGCACTGTACGCCCGGCCGGAGTTCAAGGGCCGCTTGAAGGTGGATGCGGGGGCAAAGCCGGGCGTCATTTTGCGCCTCAAGACCCGCACCCACGTCATCGAACAGGCAAGAGCGTTTGTTTCCGCATGGGCAGACGCCCAGGGAGACCGCGCATGACCCCCATGTGCAACGAAACGAAAGGAAGCGTTTGCTGATGAAAACCAGAATCACCGCCCTGCTGCTGGCGCTCGTGATGGCCGTCTGCTGCCTGACCGGCTGCACCTCGACCCGCGTGCGCAGCTACTCGGAAGAGAGCAGCGATGCATCGACCGACAAGTATGCCGCCGCGCTCGATGCTTACAAGAGCAACAAAAAGGTCATGACCATCAATGGCAGCCCCGTGTACTGGAACGAGTACGCCTATTTCCTGTGCGCCATCATGGCGAACATGGAGCGCTACGGCATGCAGATTACGGACTGGAGCGATGTCTATGACGAGAGCACGGGCGAGACGTACAGCGACATTATGACCAAGAGCGTCGTCAACAACATCGCCTGGAACCACCTCATCGAGGTCAAGGCGGCGGAAAACGACGTGGCGTTTGACGCGGCGGGCGAGCAGTACGTGCAGGACACGATCGACCAGACCATTCAAAACGTCGTGGGCGACGACGGCACCGAGGCCGAGCTGAACGAAAAGCTCCAGTCGTACTACATGGATCTGGACCTGTTCAAGTATTTCACCAAGACGCAGTATCTCTATAACGGCCTGGCCAGCAAGTTCTTCGGCGAGAACGGCGCGAACATCTCCGACGAGGACGTGCAGGAATACGTTGATGCCAACGACTACATGACGGCAAAGCACATCCTCTTCAAGACGACGGACGACAGCGGTACTGCCCTCTCGGACGACGAAAAGGCCGCCAAGAAGCAGCAGGCCGAGCAGGTCGCGGCGCAGGTCAAGGCCGTGACCGATCCCGAAAAGCGCGTGGAGCTGTTTGACCAGCTCATGGAGCAGTACAACGAGGACACCGGCGAGAGCAGCTACCCGCACGGCTACTGCTTCACCTCCGGCACGATGGTCACGGAGTTTGAGGACGCCTGCAAGGCGCTCGATACCTACGAAGTGTCCGGCGTGGTGGAGAGCAAGCACGGCTATCACGTCATCCTGCGCATGCCGACGCAGGGTGACGACCTGGTCATGAGCAGCGACGGCAGCCAGCAGACGCTGCGGATGCTCGTGGCGCAGGAGCAGCTCAGCAGCCTGCTGACGGGCTGGGTCGACGAGGCGGACATCAGCTGGGAGCCGAAGTTCAGCAGCATCGACTACGCGGCCGTGTTCACGCCGAAGGAGAGCTTCTGGAAGCGGCTGGACGTGTTCGACTGGTTCGAGAAGTAAAAGCAGCATAAAAAGATCCCGTCATCCGACCCGGATGACGGGATCTTTCTTCTTTTCGTTCAGGCGCGCTTGATCATGCCGGCGATCTTTTTCATGAGGCCGGAGCCGAGCTTTTCATCAAAGTAGTTGAGCCAGGCGCGCACGGTGTCGATCGTCTCGGGATCGCCGAGCCAGTGGCGCAGGATGATATTGCGGTCGGTGCTGCGCAGGAGCTTGGCCACCGACACGAGGATGGCGTAGGCATCGTCGATCTTGCCGAGCAGCGGGAAGGAGTCCGGCACGAGGTCCAGCGGCGAGAGGACATACAGCAGCGCGAAGCCGAGGTCGAGCTTGCGGCTTGAGGGCACATCGGGGTCGAGCATGAGCTTGCAGATCAGGTAGGCAAAGTCCGGCAGCGTCGTGAGATAATCGGCCGCCTTGCTGCCGAGTTTTCCGGCCACGAAGCTGTTGGCCTGATAGCGGGCGCGCTTATAGAAGCGGTCGAATGCGTTGTCGTCCATGTAATAGATGTTTTCTTTGGTCATGATCCTGCCTCCTGATGGGAGATGATTTCTTTCTATTATAGCGAAAAACCGGCCGGGCTTCAACCGGTTTGTGAAATTTTTCGGAATTCATTGCCAAGCGGGCCGATCCGGCGTATAATGCAGGAGCATTTCAGGAAACGGAGGCTGAGCCTATGATCCGCTTTTTCAACGGCCGCACGCTCACAATGGCGGACGGCGTGTCCGTCACGACGGACGAGGTCTGGACCGACGGGGACAAGATCGCCTACATCGGCCCCACGCCGGAGGACCTGCCCGCGTTCGAGCGGCAGATCGACCTCGGCGGCGACCTTGTCATGCCGGGCTTTAAGAACGCGCACGCGCACGCCGGCATGAGCTTTGTGCGCTCATATGCCGATGATGTGCCGCTGCAGCCGTGGCTGTTCGAGCAGATCTTCCCGCTCGAGGCCAAGCTCACGCCCGAGGCGGTGTATGCGTTTACCAAGCTGTCCATCCTCGAGTATCTCACGAGCGGCATCACGGCCGGCTTTGACATGTACTATTTCCGCGAGGCCATCGCCCAGGCGAGCATCGACTGCGGCTTCCGCACGGTGCTGTGCGGGGGCGGCGGCAGCGCGCAGCAGCTCGAGAGCGAGTACCGCAAATTCAACGCCCTGCACCCGCTGATCTCCTATCAGCTCGGCCTGCACTCGGAGTATACCTCGAACCTCACCGAGATGACCGAGGCCGGCGAGCTGGCCCGCGCGCTGCACGCGCCGGTGTTCGCGCACAATGCCGAGACCGCGCGCGAGGTGGCCGAGTGCCGCGGCCGCTGGGGCAAGACGCCGACGGAACTGTTTGATTCCCTCGGCCACTTTGATTACGGCGGCGGCGGCTTCCACTGCGTGCACATGACGGAGCACGATCTGGAGATCTTCCGCAATCGCGGACTCTGGGCCGTCACGAACCCCGGCTCGAACGCCAAGCTCGCCAGCGGCATCGCCCCGCTCAAGCAGATGCGGGCTCTGGGCATCCATATGGCCATCGGCACCGACGGCCCGTCGAGCAACAACGCGCTCGATTTCTTCCGCGAGATGTATCTGGCCGCCGTGCTGCAAAAACTGCGCTGCGGCGACGCGGCCGCCCTCCCGGCGGACGACGTGCTGTATATGGCGACGGTCGGCGGCGCGCAGGCCATGGGCCTGACCGACTGCGACGTGCTCGCCCCCGGCAAGCAGGCGGACCTGATCGTCATCGACCTGCAGCGGCCGAACATGCAGCCAGTGCACAACGCGGCGCGCAACCTCGTCTACAGCGGCTCGAAGGAGAATGTGCGCCTGACGATGGTCGCCGGGCGCGTGCTGTATGAAAACGGCGCGTTTTTCGTCGGCGAGCCGGCGCAGGACATTTACCGCGCCGTGGACGCGGCCTTTGCCGCCATGCGCGCCAGGCTCTGATCGCTTTTTCTGCGGGCTGCGGGGCGGCACACGCCGTCTGAGGTGATATGCCCGAAACGATAAAAAATTCCGGAAACATCATGTTTCCGGAATTTTTTATGCCCTGCAGGCTTTATGCTTTCGTTTCGAGCACTTTCACGCCGTGCATGATGATCTCGCCGGCAAGCACGGCCATCTCTTCGGGCGTCTGTTTCATGCCGTTGTCGATCCATGTGAGCGCGAGCGACATATTGCCCGATACGATGAACGAGCAGAAGTAGTCGAGCATCTCGGGGTCGTTCGGATAGTAATACGCGAGGAAGTCATACAGGAATTCGTCGCGCAGGATGTGGCAGATGCGGTCGGTAAAGGCGATGTCGCCGTTTTTGCCGAGCAGCACGTGACACAGATCCGAATTTTGCTGGATGAACTGGTACAGCTCCATCAGGTACGGGTAGGTCTTGCCCTCGGAGTCTTTCGCATTGTGCCGGCGGCAGACGACCGTCAACCCGTCCGCCAGCTCGTCCTCGAGGCTGGACAGCAGGTCGTACACATCCTTATAGTGAATATAGAAGGTGCCGCGGTTGATGTCTGCAATCGCTGCCAGTTCGCGCACGGAAATGTCCTTGACGCTCTTTTCCGACATGAGCTTCATCAGCGCAAGCCGAAGCTGCCGTTTCGTCTTTCGCACTCTGCGGTCTACAACTTTTTCTTCCATTCGCCGATTCCTCCTACCTGTTTTTTGTTATCTTGACATACATGATACCACCAAAACGAACAATAATCAACATTTCGTTGCATAAAAATCGTGATTTTTTTCGAAATTTTCGTGAAAATCTTCGGGAAAAGCAGACAGTGTGGTGAATCATCACCTTTTTGCCGCCCATCTGGTCTGCGGATCGGCGACCAGATGGGCGCCGGAAAACGCAGTGGCAAAATGGCGCGCGATATGCTATGATGGGGGCAAATCCCGAAAAGGAGTACAAGACCATGTTTGAAAACGGAACGTTCGCGGTCCTCGGCCCGGACGGAAAACAGGTGCAGTGCGACGTGCTGTTCACCTATGACTGTGAGGACAACGGCCGCTCGTACGTTGTGTTCACGACCGGCGAAGGCGCGCAGCAGCGGCTGTTCGCCAACCGTTACGACACGCGCGACGATGGCCAGCTTGCCCTGCTCGCGCTCGAAAACGAGCAGGAATACGCCATCATCAAGCACTGCTTCGAGGAGCTCAAGGCAAAGCTCGCCGAGCAGGCCGCGGAGACCGCCGCACAGGAGGGTGAACCCGAAGCATGACAGATCCCTTTCATCCGCTGAGCGTGCGGGACATCCCGCTGCTCACACGTTATTTTGCCCGACAGGATACGCGCCTGTGCAACGCCTCGGCCGGCGCGGCCGTGCTCTGGCAGCCGTACTTTCAGGACGCGGCGCTCGAGGTGGACGGCACGCTGCTGCTGCGCGAGCAGTTTCCCGGTCTCGGCATGGTGTTTTCCACACCGATCGGCGAGAATGTGGGAAACGCTTACGATTTTCTCGTGAAATATTGCCGCGCGGTGGGGCAGCCGGTACAGTTTTTCCCCGCCACGGCGGCCGATGTGGAAAATCTGCGCGCGCGCTTCGGCGACGTGGAGGTCACGCCGGTGCGCGACTGGTTCGACTATCTCTACGACGCGCAGGACATGGTGACGTTCCGCGGCCGGCGCTTCAACGGCCAGCGCAACCACATCCACCACTTTCAGCGCCTGTACCCGGACTGGGCGTTCGAGCGCGTCACGGAGGAGAACCTGCCGGAGGTGTGCGCGTTTTTTGACGACTTCACCCGCCGCTACCATAAGGACAGCGACAGTGCGCAGGCGGAAGAGGGCTGCGTGCGGGAGTTCCTGCGCGATTTTGCCGCCTACGCCCCGCTCGCGGGGCTGCTGCGCGTGAATGGGCGCGTGGCCGGTTTTTCCGCCGGGGAGATCGTGGGCGACACGCTCATCATCCACATTGAAAAGGCGGACATTGCCTACGAGGGCATCTATCAGGTGCTGGTCAACGAATATGCCAAGTGCTTCGTCACGCCCGACGTGCGCTACATCAACCGCGAGGAAGACGTGGGCGACGAGGGGATGCGGCGCTCGAAGGAATCGTATCACCCCGTGCGCCTGCTCGAAAAATATCTGGTACGCATTCCGGTACAGCCGGAGAAAGGAGAAACGATCATGCAGGAAGTCTATGAATTTCTGAAAAAGTGCGGCACGTATTATCTCGCCACCGTCGATGGCGACCAGCCGCGCGTGCGCCCGTTCGGCACAGTGAATCTGTTCGAGGGCAAGCTCTATATCCAGACCGGCAAGGTCAAGGCCGTCTCGAAGGAGATGGCGGCCAATCCCAAGGTGGAGCTGTGCGCGTTTGACGGCGAGACCTGGCTGCGCGTGAGCGCGACGGCCGTGGAGGACGACCGCGTGGCGGCGCGGCAGGATATGCTCGACCACTATCCCGAGCTGCAGAGCATGTACGCCGCCGACGACGGCAACACGCAGGTGCTCGCGCTGACGGACGCGACCGCGACGTTCAGCTCCTTCGCCGCCGCACCGCGCACGGTGCGCTGGTAAGCGCCGAAAAGAGCAAAAAACGGCCCGCCGGCCCCGGCACGGTGGCGGTGTTCTTCTTCGGCGACGAGCGCGCGCCGGAATGAGCGCGGCAAAAATAAAAAGCAGGAGACCGCCCGCGATCCGAAACGGATCGGGGCGGTCTCCTGTTTGCATGCAAAGCAGAAAGGCTGATATTAGCCGATCAGGCCCTGAATGTAGTTCACCGGCCACTGGCAGAAGTCCTTGACCAGGTCAAGCTTATCGCGGATGGCGAAAGCGGTGTTCTCGTCACAGAGCGACTCGAGCTTTTTCTTGATGGCCTTGGTGTTCACCTCAAGCAGCCCGCTGACGCTCGACAGGATCTTGCCACCGTCGATCTCCTTGATCGAGGTCCAGAGCTCGGAAGCGTACTCCTTGACGCCAACGCTCTTAATTGCCTGAATGCACATACCTATTCCTCCCTTAAAATACTGGTGCTCCCGGCCGCTCGACTGCGGCCGGAAAACAAGATTGCTCTTATCAACAGTGCTCTCATTCTAGCACAAAGCCGTGGGATTGTCAAAGAGGAATACAGAGAAATGTGCAATTTCCCACATTTTGTGGTCAATGTGCACAAACCGGACAACAGGTAGCGGAAAATCTACCCAGAACCGGTGAATGGACTATGCGGGCGCTTACGCCTCGGCGATGACCTCGCACTCGACGAGCACGTCCTTGGGCAGGCGCGCGACCTCAACGCAGCTTCTGGCCGGGAACGGCTCGGAGAAATACTCGGCATAAATGGCGTTGACGGTGGCGAAATCGTCCATGTTCTTGATGAACACCGTCGTCTTGACGGCCTTGGACATGTCGCTGCCAGCCGCCTGCAGCACGGCGCTCAGATTGCGGAAGACCTGGTGGGCCTGCGCGTCGATGCCGTCGGCGATGACGCCGGTAGCGGGGTCGATGCCGATCTGGCCGGACGTGAACACAAAGCCGCCGGAGATCTGCGCCTGAGCGTAGGGGCCGAGCGCAGCGGGGGCGTGATTGGTAGCAACTGTTTTCATGATGATGACCTCCTATCAGTCGATTTTTACGTGATAACCGTTTTGAATGAGCTGGTCGAGCACGCGGTCGCCGTGCTCTTTGCCGCCGACTTCGCACGAGACGTGCACGTCGATCTCGTTGGGATTGAGCCCGGCGGTGAGCCGGTCATGCTCCACGGAGAGGATGTTCGCGCCGAGCGCGGCAATGTCGTTGAGCAGCTTGCCGAGACTGCCCGGCCGGTCGAGCAGCGTGACCGTGAAGCGCAGCCGGCGGTGGCGGGACACGAGGCCCTGCTCGATGATGCACTGGATGAAGCTCACGTCGATGTTGCCGCCGGAGAGCAGGCACACGACGTTTTTGCCCTTCACATCGACCTTGCCCTTGAGCACGGCGGCCACGGGCGCGGCGCCGGAGGGCTCGACGATCTGCTTGCAGCGCTCCATGAGCAGGAGCACCGCCTCGGAGATCTCGAGATCGTTGACGGTGACGACGTCGTCGGCGTATTTCTGGATGAGCGGGACGGTGATGTCGCCCGGCGCCTTGACGGCGATGCCGTCGGCGATGGTGGCGACGGAGTCGGTCTGGACGTAGCTGTGCGAATGGAACGACTGCGCGATCGCGTTCGCGCCCTCGGCCTGCACGCCGATGACCTGCACGCGGGGGTTGATCTGCTTGATGCACGCGGCCACACCGGCGAGCAGTCCGCCGCCGCCGGCCGGCACGATGACGATGTCCGCCGTGGGCAGATCGCCGAGGATCTCGAGGCCGAGCGTGCCCTGACCGGCAATGACCTCGGGGTCATTGTAGGGGTGCAGGAACGTGGCGTGCTCCTGCTCGCAGATCTCGCAGGCTTTGGCGTAGGCGTCGTCATAGCAGTCGCCCGCGAGCACAACGGTGGCACCGTAGCCCTCCGTGGCCTTCGCCTTGGCGATGGGCGCGGTCTTGGGCATGACGATCGTGGCCGGGATGCCGAAGCGGTGCGCGGCGTAGGCCACGCCCTGCGCATGGTTGCCGGCCGATGAGGCCACGACGGCACCGGTCTCGCCGCGCTCGACGAGCGCCGCGATCTTGTTGCTCGCGCCGCGGATCTTGAATGAGCCGGTCTTCTGGCTGTTTTCGTACTTAAGATAAATGTTGCCGCCCGTCATGGCTGAGAACGTGGCCGACAGGTCCAGCTCCGTGTGGTGCAGCACGCCCTTGAGCCGCTGTGCCGCGCGTTCAAATTCCTGCAGTGGGATCTCCACAGCAAACACCCCCGTAAAAATATCTGTTTGGGTCTTTCTGTCCCTACTATACCGCGGGAAGGCCGGAAATACAAGCGCCGCAATGCAAAATGTCCGCGCCAAAAAAACTTTTTTGTGAGATCGTCCGCGGAAGAAAAACATTCGCGCGCGGGCAGCGAACGGGGCGCAAAGCAAATCTTACACATTTCTTAAAAAGTGAGAAATCGGTTGCCGCTGCACACTGCGCGAGGGTATAATGCACGAGAAAATGGGAAAGCAGCGCCGGCACGCACCGGCGCGATCATCAGGAGGAGACATCATGCTCAACATTCAGCATTTTACCAAGACCTACGGCGAGAAAAAGGCCGTCGACGACCTGAGCCTGCACATCGCGCCGGGCGAGATCTACGGCTTCATCGGCCACAACGGCGCCGGCAAGACGACGACGCTCAAGGCGGCCGTCGGCATCCTGCAGTTTGACGCGGGCGAGATCACGATCGGCGGGCACTCCATCCAAACCGAGCCGCTGGCCTGCAAGCGGCTGCTCGCCTACATCCCGGACAATCCGGATCTGTACGATTTCATGAGCGGCATCCAGTACCTGAACTTTATTGCCGACGTTTTCGGCATCCCGGCCGCGGAGCGCTGGGCGCGCATCGAGCCGTATGCCGACGCATTCGAGCTCACGGGCGATCTAGCGCAGCCGATCAGCGCGTACTCGCACGGCATGAAGCAGAAACTCGCCATCATCGCGGCGTGGATCCACGACCCGAAGCTCATCATCATGGACGAACCGTTCGTCGGCCTCGACCCGAAGGCGGCGCACCTGCTCAAGGGCATGATGCGCGAGCTGTGCGACGTCGGCGGCGCGATCTTCTTCTCGACTCACGTGCTCGAGGTGGCCGAAAAGCTCTGCGACAAGGTGGCCATCATCAAGGGCGGGCGGCTCATCCGCTCCGGCACGATGGAGGAGGTCAAGGGCGACGACAGTCTCGAGGACGTGTTCCTGGAGCTGGAGGATGCATCATGCTGAAGACGCTTCTGAAAAAACAGATGGCGGAGATCTTCCGCAACTATTTCTACGACCCGAAAAAGAACAAAATGCGCTCCAGGGGCGCGACGATCGCCTACATCGCGCTCTACGCGCTGCTGATGGTGGGCCTCCTCGGCGGGATGTTTGCGCTGATGGCCGTGGGCCTGTGCGGCCTCCTGGTCGAGGGCGGTATGGGCTGGCTGTATTACCTGCTCATGGGGCTGATCGCGGTGTTTCTCGGCACGTTCGGCAGCGTGTTCAGCACGTATTCGAGTCTGTACCTGTCCAAGGACAACGACCTGCTGCTGTCGCTGCCGATCCCGGTGCGCTGCGTGATGGCCTCGCGCCTGCTGGGCGTGTACCTGCTGGGGCTGATGTACGCCGCGGTCGTCATCGTGCCGGGCGTGATCGTGTACTGGCTCACGGCGCCGGTCACGGCGGGGACGATCGTCGGCGGTGTGCTGATGGTGCTGATCGTGTCCGTGATCGTGATGGTGCTCTCGTGCCTGCTCGGCTGGGTGGTCGCGCGCATCAGCCTGAAGCTGAAAAACAAGAGCTTCATCACCGTCCTTTTGTCGCTGCTGTTTCTGGCGGCGTATTACTTCGTGTACTACAAGGCGCAGGCGCTCATCACACTGCTGGTGGAAAACGCCGCCGTGTACGGCATGAAGATCCGGGGCTCGGCGTATCTGCTGTACCTGTTCGGCAGCGTCGGCGCGGGCGACTGGCTGGCGATGGGGATCGTGACGGTCACGCAGGCGGCGCTCCTCGCGCTGACGCTGTGGGGCATCGCGCGCAGCTTCCTGAAGATCGCCACGGCGACCGGCAGCGTGAAGAAGGTGCGCTTCGAGCACAGGGCCGTGCGCGCGCAGAGCGTGCAGCGGGCGCTGTTCGGCAAGGAGCTGCGCCGCTTCACCGCCAGCCCGAACTATATGCTCAACTGCGGGCTCGGCATTCTGATGCTGCCGGTGGCGGGCATCGTGCTGCTCATCAAGGGCGGCGCGCTCGGCCGGATGCTGGCCGACGTGTTCAGCGGCAACGTGGGCGTTGTGCCGGTGCTGATGTGCGCGGCGGTGTGCCTGCTCGCGTCGATGAATGACATGGCCGCGCCCGCCGTGTCGCTCGAGGGCAGGCAGCTGTGGCTGGCGCACAGCTGTGGCTGGCGCGGTCGCTGCCGGTCGTACCGTGGCAGGCGCTGCGCGCGAAGCTGGACGTGCAGCTCGTGCTGACCGGCGTGCCGGTGCTGTTTTGCGCCCTGTGCATGGTCATTGCGCTGCCGGGCAGCGCGCTGGAGAAGACGCTGCTGGTGATCGTGGCGCTGCTGTATACCCTGCTGAGTGCGCTGGCCGCGCTCGCGCTCGGGCTCAAGATGCCGAACCTGACGTGGACCAACGAGACCACGCCCATCAAGCAGAGCGGCTGCGTGATGCTCTCGCTCTTTGCCAACTGGTTTTATGCCCTCGCGCTTGGCGGGCTGTACTTCCTGTGCGGCAATGCGCTGAGTGCAGCGGTGTATCTGGCCATCTTCGCCGTCGTGACGGCGGCGGGCAGCGCACTGCTGCTCCGCTGGGTGAAAAAGCAGGGCGCGCGCATCTTCGCCGCGCTCTGAAAGAGAAACGAAAGCCGCCTCGGTCCAAATTGGACCGAGGC
>HF985767.1 GCA_000432375.1 Firmicutes bacterium CAG:103 | reverse complement strand
TTGATATTCCTTGCTACGAAAATAAGTCGTAGCGTGAACCTTGACAAAGCGTTTTTCAACGCCTCATAGATGAAAGATTCACAGCACAAATAGCGGCAGGCCTTGCCTGTCGCTGGCGGAGCAATATGGGAGTAAGCATCAGTCGGGTGCTACCACTACGTAGCCCAGCTTCTGCAATTCATTCACCAAGCGGTTTGCACGTTTCCGTTCGCATCGCAGTCTGCGCTGTTCAAAGCATTCCTCATTATAGGGAGTTCCGGTTTTCAGCATGGTGTAGATGATGATGGTGTAGATGATGGAAAGGATCTTCCGGGCCAACGCAATCGTTGCCCGCTTCGCTCCCTTCCGCTGTTTCACTTTCCAGTACCAGCCGGAAAGATACAGTTTGCGGTGAGATGCCATGATCCACGCGACCTCGCACAGCATGCTCTTCAGATAAGGATTGCCTTTATTGATATGGACGCTCTTTCGTTTACCAGCACTCTCGTTGTTGCCTGGACTCAGTCCCGCCCAGGAGCAAATGTGTTGGGAATCCGGGAATGAACTCATATCAGTACCGATTTCCGCAATGATAGCAGCTGCTGCAGTGACATCAATTCCGGGAATGGAGCAAAGGAGATTCAGTGCATCAGTATGTTTCAGGACTTCCTCGGTGATTTCGTCCTCAACAGTATGCTTATGTGCTTCCAAATCTTCCAGATGCCGAAACACCATATTCAGGAATCTGCGCTGATGCTCGGAAAGTGATCCATTCAGTGCAACGAGTATCTCGTCAATTCGGTTTCTGGTTTTGGTCTTCAGACACTTATCCAACGCTTCTCGGTCAATGCTGCCGTGCTCAATAAGATGCCGAATGATGTTTCTTCCGGAAGCACCAAAGGTATCCGAAAGGAATGCAGTGAAGCGGAATCCGGAACTTTGCAGGAATTTATCGATCCGGTTCTTTTGTGCCGTAATGTCATGGACAACGCTCTTGCGATACCGGGTCAGATGCCGCAGCTCTCGGAATGCTTTATCCGGGATAAAGCTGCCTTTGAGCAATCCCGCCCTAAGCAATGTGGCGATCCACTGGGCATCCTTCATGTCAGTCTTACGTCCAGGCACATTCTTCATGTGTCGGGCATTTACA
>HF985766.1:28257-28869 GCA_000432375.1 Firmicutes bacterium CAG:103 | reverse complement strand
CTTCCCCGTTTTCGTACTGACCGTTTGCGCCGGGAATCATATATCCAACGCTGTCGATCAGCCGCACGGAGGCGCGCACGGAAGCATCCAGCTCGATCGAGACGGCATCCTCCGGGACAAACTTCGGCTCTGCTGTCATGATCGTCCGGCCGGATCCGCTTTGCGGCAGCTCGTCGCGCGCACGCTCCCGCACGTAATCATCGGAAATATTCGGAAGCACGAGCGTTTCCATGAAGCGTTTGATGAAGGTCGATTTCCCGGTGCGTACCGGGCCGACAACGCCGATGTAAATATTCCCGCCGGTACGGGCGGCAATGTCTGCGTAAATTGAAGAATTGTCCATTCTGTCGTCCTCTCCTCATCAGTCTTACCAAAACTGTATGAGGTCCGGGACGAGAATATGCCGCCGGCAGCGTGCCGGCGGCATACGTTATGGACAATATGTCTGTGCGGTCTGATGGAGCACCTGACTGATGGCAAACGTGACGTTCGGGACCTGCCGCTGAAGCCTCTCCTGCAGGACCGGGATGACCACATTTTCCGTGCAGAAGTGATCGGCGTCGATCAGGTTGATGCCAAGCTCCTCTGCCGCGAGGAAGCGGTCGTACTTTA
>HF985766.1:28041-28240 GCA_000432375.1 Firmicutes bacterium CAG:103 | reverse complement strand
ACTTTATATCTGCCGTCACGAAGGTGTCGCAGCCCTTCGCAGCCGCCAGCTCCAGCATATTCCCGCCGGAGCCGCCGCAAACCGCGATTCTTTCCACTGGCAGGCCACCGTCCACATACCGCAGCCCGTTGACGTGCAAACGTCCGGCAACATAGGGCAGAAATTCCGCCATGGTCATGGGCTCCGGCAGCTTCCCTAC
>HF985766.1:27695-28033 GCA_000432375.1 Firmicutes bacterium CAG:103 | reverse complement strand
AGCTTCCCTACACGTCCGCAGGTAAGCGTGCGCCCGTCGGCCGCCGTACCGGTCGGCTCCAGGCCGCCCGTGACCTCCGCGCCCAGCGCCGCCATGAGCGCATCATTGACGCCGCCGTCGGCAATGTCCAGATTCGTGTGCATACAGATGGCGGAAATGCCGTGCCGCGCCATAGTCAGCACCTTGCGTCCGGCGAGATCATCCGTCGTCGCGTGCCGCAGCGGCGTAAAGATGAGCGGGTGGTGGGAAACAATGAGCTGCGCGCGCAGCTCGACCGCTTCCGCGATCACGTCGTCCGTGATGTCCAGCGCCAGCAGTGCTTTTTTCACCGCAGTTCC
>HF985766.1:11747-27657 GCA_000432375.1 Firmicutes bacterium CAG:103 | reverse complement strand
AGAAAACCGGCGTTATCAAAATCCATCTGATACCGCACCGGCGCGATCTCATTTAAGAAAGCGTAGATGTCATTGATGATCACCATGTCTGTACCTCCTTCAGGCAGGTTTGCAGCTGCGAGAGCCGCGCGTCGATCGCTGCCAATTCCGCTGCCGGCGTTTGCTTTGCAAGCGCCATGCCGGCGCGTGCGCGCGTTTGCCGCCGGATCTCTTCCGCGAGGTGCTCCGGCAGCAGCGGATCGCGGCGGCGAAGCAGCAGCTGCTCCACCGTGTATGTCTGCCCGGCCGGCTGTCCAAGCACGCGCAGGGCAAGATAGCGCTTGCCGGCATCGCGGCAGAGGGCTGCGTCCTCGATCGTAAAACCGTTGTGCCAGAGCCAGTCCGTCAGTTCCTGCACTTTGCTCTGCGGCTGCAAAACGAGCCGTTTTCCCTGCCGCAGCCACGGCGTTGCCGCCAGGATCGCACAGATCGTTTCCCCGCCCATGCCGGCAATAGTGATGACATCCGCTGCCTGCGCGTCCGGAAATTGCAGGCCGTCCGCCTGCACGAACCGAACGCGCTCCTCCAAGTCGTAAGCGGCTGCGGACTTCCGCGCATTGGCAAGCGGACCGACATGGATGTCGGCCGCGATGGCCGTTTGAATGACTCCATTTTGCAGCAGCCAGACCGGCAAATATCCGTGATCTGTACCGATATCCGCAGCGCAGGCGCACAGCGGCACGAAGTCCGCGACCATTTGCAGCCGCGGTGATAGACGAATGGAATCCATACATACTCCTCCGGAAACGCCAAAAGCCGGCGTACCGCCGGCTTTTGATCCATGTCTGTATCTTACAGGCTCTCCAGATAGGTGCGCAGCTGCTCGAGGAACTCGTCCGGATCCACGTCGTGTGCAAGGCAAGCCTGCTCCAGCGTCTCGCCGCTGGCCATGGCGCAGCCGAGGCAGTGCATGCCGATGTTCTGGAACACGGGCATGGCCTCCGGCGCATTGGACAGGATCTCCGAAATCATCGTATCTCTGGAAATTTCAAACATAATCTTTTTACCTCCGGTAGTTTGCTTGTGAGAAAATGATTGGGTCGCACGAAGCGCCCCAATCATTTTAACCAGTTTATCTGCTGATTAGTGCTGCTCTCTCATCTTCGCGAAGCACTCGCTGCAGTAGACAGGACGGTCAGACTTCGGCTCAAACGGAACTCTGGCCTCGCCGCCGCAGGCAGCGCAGGTAGCAGTGAAGAACTCGCGGGGGCCGCGGGCGGCGTTCTTGCGCGCGTCACGGCAGGCCTTGCAGCGCTGGGGCTCATTCTGGAAGCCCTTTTCCGCATAGAATTCCTGCTCACCGGCGGTGAAAACGAACTCTGCGCCGCACTCTTTGCACTTCAACGTTTTGTCTTCGAACATGATAAATCCTCTCTTTTGAAAAACTTGCCTCTCGGCTATATTGCGTTCAGCTCTTGCTGAAGTCGCTGAAATTGGGGAGCCGCGCCAGTTTGCGGCGGATCCGCTGCACGGCATTGTCAATGGATTTTTCGGGTTTGTTCGTCTCGGCCGCCATCTCGGCATAGGAAAGGCCGGACAGATACAGCCGAAGCACCCGCGCTTCAAACGCTGACAAATACCGGGTAAATGCGGACAATAGCTCTTGTTCACTCTCTCTGGCCAGAACCTGCTCCTCAGTAACACGACAATTTGCTTCCGGATAGCTGGACGCCTGGGTCTGTGATTCTTCTGAGAGGATGCTGTCTAGGGAAATGCCGCTGTTGAGCGGAGAATGCTTCTGTCTGGAAGCGGACTTGATGGCACTGTAAATGCGGTTGCTGATACAAACCTCTGCAAACGCTTTGAAAGGCACGTTGGACGCCGGGTCATACTGCCGGATGGCAGAGAGCAGGCCAAGCATTCCTTCCTGAATGAGATCCTCGCTGTCACCGCCGATGAGAAAAAGCGGCCGCGCGCAAATGCGCACCAGGCGGCTGTAGCGCTCTGCGAGCGCTTCCTCCGCGTCGGCATTCCCGGCACTCACCAGTTCCAGCAGCTCTGCATCAGACAGTTTGGAATCATCCATCATAACCTTCAAAACTCCAATACCACTCAAAACAAATTATAACTAAAAACGTTGAAAAGTCAATACATTTTTGTACAAAATGCACGTTTGGGGGACATTCAGCGCTTTTTTCAGAGATCTATCTCCTGCTGGCCGATGTATTCCAGGCCAAGATGCTCATAAGCACGGCGTGTGACGCAGCGGCCGCGGGGCGTGCGCGTCAAAAAACCCTGCTGCAGCAGATACGGCTCATAGACGTCCTCGAGCGTCACGGCCTCTTCGCCAATCGTCGCCGCGAGCGTTTCCAGGCCGACCGGCCCGCCGTGATAGAATTCGATGATACTGCGCAGCATCCGCCGGTCCGTCGCATCTAGGCCCATCTCGTCCACTTCCAGGCGCAGCAGCGCGGCGTTGGCGACCTCTTTGGTGATGACGCCGTCGGCGCGCACCTGCGCATAGTCGCGCACGCGCTTGAGCAGACGGTTGGCAATGCGCGGCGTGCCGCGCGAGCGCGAGGCGATCTCATACGCGCCGGCACGGTCGATCTCCACCTTGAGGATACCGGCGCTGCGCTCTACGATCTTCTGCAGCTCGGCCGGGCTGTAGAGCTCCAGACGCAGATTGACGCCGAAGCGGTCGCGCAGCGGCGCTGTCAGCTGTCCGGCGCGCGTGGTCGCTCCGATGAGCGTAAAGCGCGGCAGATCCAGCCGGATCGAATTGGCCGACGGCCCTTTGCCGATGATGATGTCGATCGCGTAGTCCTCCATGGCGGGGTAAAGGATCTCCTCGACTGCGCGGGATCTCCTTGACTGCGCGGTTGAGGCGGTGGATCTCGTCCACGAAGAGAATATCATGTTCCTGCAGGTTGGTCAGCAGCGCCGCCAGATCGCCGGCCTTTTCGATCGCCGGGCCAGAGGTGATGCGCATGTTCACGCCCATCTCGTTTGCGATGACGGCGGCCATCGTCGTCTTGCCAAGCCCCGGAGGGCCGTAGAGCAGCACGTGGTCGAGCGGCTCGCCGCGCAGGCGCGCCGCGTCGATGCAGACCTGCAGGTTCTCTTTCGCTTTTTCCTGACCGGTATAATCCTTCAGCAGCCGCGGGCGCAGAGAGCCCTCGCCGGAATCCTCCGGAAGCACGCGGGAAGAGGTGACGACCTCCTGCTGGGCGTCCTCGGAAAAACTGATACTCATATACGCTCCCTCCCCTGCTTACTGCTGCATCATGGCGCGCAGCGCGGCCTTGATGATCTGATCCGCGCTCATGCCCTCAATGGACGGCAGCGTGCGCAGCGCCGCATTGATCTCCGGCATGCTGTAACCGAGCACGGACAGACCGGCGATCGCATCGCTGCGCGCGGCCGAGGCCGCGTCCGACGCGGGAACTGCCGGCGTCAGGTCTGCAAAGTCCACGCTCGCGCTCTCTTTGGCCATCTTGTCCTTGAGCTCGAGCAGAATGCGCTGCGCAATGCGCTTACCGATGCCCGGCGCGCTCGTGAGCGCCTTTTCATCGCCGTTGAGCACCGCCAGCGCCAGCCCGTCCGGCGTGTTGGACGAAAGGATCGACAGCGCCGCCTTCGGTCCAACGCCGGAGATGCCGAGCAGCAGCTCAAAGCAGTGCTTTTCGCTCTTGCTGGCAAAGCCGTAGAGATCATGTGCATCTTCGCGGATGCACTCATACGTATAGAGCTTGGCGCGCTCGCCCATTCTGACGCTGCCGATCGTGTTCAGGCTGGCGTTAAGCGCATAGCCCACGCCGCCGCACTCCAGCACGACCAGATTCGGTTCGATATCGGTAACGACTCCGTTTATGTGGTAGAACATGGATCAAATCTCTCCTGTTGATGGATCAAAGATGTGGCGCTGCGCGCATGGCAGAGCGCGATGGCGACGGCGTCCGCCGCGTCGTCCGGCTTCGGCACGGCCTGCAGGGACAGGATGCGGCGCACCATGTCCATGACCTGCTTTTTGTCCGCACGGCCGTAACCGACGACTGCCTGCTTGACCTGCAGCGGCGTGTATTCATAGATCTGCAGCCCGGCCTGATAGCCTGAGAGCAGGATGATGCCGCGGCCATGGGCAACGGCGATGCCGGTCGTGATATTCGTATTGAAAAACAGCTCCTCGACCGCCATCACTTCCGGGTGAAACTGCGCGATGAGTTCATTCAGGTCGCGGTAGATCTGGCCGAGCCTGCTGGACAGCTGCGTTTTGGCCGGCGTCGTGATCACGCCGCAGGTCAGCAGACGCTGGCTGCGCTTTTCCGCCTCCAGCACTGCGAAGCCGACCGTGGCGATGCCGGGGTCAACGCCCAGGATCCGCATATGCATCACTCCAATTAAATAAATATAGCATATTTTCGCCCCGTAGGCAACTGCCGGGAAAAGAAAAAGCGCCCCGAGTCGTTTCGGAGCGCTTGAAAACACGTATGTCACGCACGCGGGTGCGCCTTGTTGTAGACATCCTTGAGCTGCTTGCTGACAAGGTGCGAATAGATCTGCGTCGAGGAGATGTCCGCATGGCCGAGCATTTCCTGAATGGCGTGGATATCCGCGCCGTTTTCCAGCAGATGCGCCGCGAAGGAATGGCGCAGCGTGTGCGGTGTGATCGTCTTTTCGATGCCGGCCTTGGTCTGATAGTTCTTGATGAGCTTCCAGAAGCCCTGACGCGACATCCGTTCCCCGCTGACGTTGACGAACAGCGCCTGTTCATCCGGCGCTGCGATCATCTGCGGGCGGATGAAGTTGATGTACTCCGTGAGCGCACGGACAGCCGCCGGATACATGGGGATCATGCGCGCTTTGTCGCGGCCCTGGCAGCGGATAACACCGGCGGACAGATTTACATCCGTAATGTTGAGCGAGATCAGTTCGCTGACACGGATACCGGTCGCATACAGCAGCTCGAGCATGGCGCGGTCACGGTAGCCCTTGGCGTCCGTGCACTCCGGCTGCGCCAGCAGCAGCTCGACCTCTTTGTTCGAGAGGATCTGCGGCAGCTTCTGCTTGGCCTTGTCCGGTACGAGCTTGCCGGTCGGATTGTGCTGCACATAGTGATTGTTGAGCAGGAACCCATAGAAATTTTTCAGCGATGCGATCGCCCGGGAAACCGTGGCAACGGACTTGCCGTTGCTGCGCATCCAGTCGATGTATTCACACAGCTCTTCCTCTTCCGCGGAGCCAAGATCGGCATCCGTGTGTGCGTGCAGATATTCGCTGAGTTGGCGGATATCCCGCAGATATGAGGAAATCGTATTTTGCGACGAGCGCTTGACATCGCGCAGGTAGGACTCGAACAATTCCATTCCGTCGGAATCCCGCATGACGACTTCCCCCTTTCCAATCAGATTTCATCCACAGTGACCACAGGTCACAGAATAAGCCGTGTGAAAAACGGTACTGCATAGCACGCGGCGGCCGCAGCCGCCAACAGCAGGCAGAACACAAGCGCCAGCTCCCGGGAATATCGCTCCGATGATACGGGGACTGGCAGGCCGCGCCGCTGCTCGAGCAGACGCACAGACATCTGCGCACAGAGCGTTCCGAGCAGAAACAGCGCCGGCACAAGAAAAATGCCGGGCAGACCGACTGCGACGCAGGAGAGCCAAAACGCATGGTCGCAGCCGGAATTCAGGAAGGCGGCCGCCGTACAGGCGGACAGAAAGCCTTTGATCCCGAAAACGGCCGGAATCAGCAAAAAGCCAAGATACGACGTAGACAGCAGCAAAAACGCAAAACCGTAGGCGCACGAGACGCACAGCTCCGGCAGCAAGCCGCCGTACAGCGTCCCACCCGCGCCGCTGCTGCTCAAAAAGGAAAGAACCGGATTTGACGGCTCCGGCAGCGCAGCATTGGCGCCGAAGCAGCAGCCGATCACATAGCCCGCCGCCATACCGACCGCGAGCAGCGGCGGCAGTGGAAAGCGGGAGACGGCCGGTTTCCGGTGCACACGCAATCTGTTATGTCGCACATTCATCACCACTGACAGCCTATGAACACACGCTCATAACATGACAATTTACATAATGCGTTGTAGACATAATATAATACAAATCGAAAATGTTATCAAGTAGTTCGTCAGAATTTGTTCATTTTTGTTTATTATGACAAGAAATTATGTTAACAATATTATGTAAACCGCGTAACTGAGCAGAAAGAGATGCCCAGTATTTCCAGTGGTATATGACTACATTTCGGTAATCATTGCGTATTGAACGCAATATATAGGTAATCAAACAATGATTATGTAAACCTTCCGCCTGATTACGAACCGTAATATCTCTTCTGTTTCCGTTTTTTCTTCTTTGTTCTATTTCGTAACTTTTTATGAAAAATGCACGAACCGACGATCGCGGCAGCCAATGCGGTCAGCAGCGTAACGGCGGTAACGGCGCAGAAAACCTGCGCACCAACGGCCGCCTTCAGGATGAGATATCCGATCGCCCACACCGCCCATGTCATCGCTCCGCCAAGTGCCCTCCCCTGCTCCGGCCGCGGCGAGAGCGCGCCGGCAGCAAGACACGCAAGCCCGCAGCACACCAACGCAGCAAGGCGCACATCTGTGCCGGGCAGCACATCGTGATTCATGGCCAGCGCAGCCAGCCAGCTCAAGAGCAGCGCGAGTCCAAGTCCGGCCAGGCCGGCCGCCGCCGCGCGCGAGAGCATCGGCAGCCATTTTTGTTCCGTATTCAAAAAAACACCCCCTGCAGAACGTATGCATCACAGCATATTCCTGCAGGGGGTGAATCATTCCGAAAGCAGCGTTACACCTCGGGGCCCTTCGGCTCCTCGTGCTTCGGCTCTTCCTTTTTCGCTTCTTTTGCTTTCTGCTTGGCAGCCTTGCGCTCCTGAGCTTCCTTGGCAGCCTGCGCCTCGGCGCGGGCGTTCGTGGAAATGGCCCACTTGGCGACCTGGATGCGAACCTGATCCTCGCTGGTCTCGAAGGTCACACTGTCGTCCGTGACGTGGACGACTTTGCCCATCATACCGCCGATCGTGACGATATCGTCACCGACTTTCAGATTGGAACGCATTTCATTGAGCTTTTTCTTCTTCTTGTTCTCCGGAAGGATCAGGAACAGGTAGAAGATGACAAGCATCAGAATGATCATGATAATGGATGAATATCCGCCAGAGCTTCCCATGGTTTTACCTCCGTATAAAGATAAAGATATTATATCTGCTTTCCTATGCAAATGCAAGCATTAAATGCGCATATCGAGTACGGATGTGTAACTTTTCCGGAACGCCTCATACTCCCCTGCCTCGATCGCCGCGCGGATGCGCTGCATGAGCGTATTATAAAAATACAAATTATGCATCACGGCAAAGCGCATGGCCAGCATTTCCTCCGCTTTGAACAGGTGGCGCAGATAGGCGCGGGAATACCGCCTGCAGACCGGGCAGTCGCACTGCGGGTCGATCGGCTGCTCATCGCGCTGATATTTCTCATTTTTAATGTTGATGATGCCTGACCACGTGAACAGATGTCCGTGGCGGCCGTTGCGGGCCGGCATGACGCAGTCGAAAAAGTCCACGCCGCGCGCGACGGATTCGATGATGTTCCCCGGTGTGCCGACGCCCATCAGGTAGCGCGGCTTGTCGGCCGGCATATAGGGCTCGACGGCAGCAATGGTATCATACATCTCCTGCGTCGTCTCCCCCACCGCGAGGCCGCCGATCGCATAACCGGCCAGATCGAGGTCTGCGATCTTCTTCATATGCTCAATGCGCAGATCGTGAAAAATGGTGCCCTGATTGATGCCGAAGAGCACCTGGCCGGGATTGACAGCATCGTCACGGCCGGTGTAATCCGTGAGCGCCGCCTTGCAGCGCTGCAGCCAGCGATACGTCCGGTCGCAGGAGTTTTTCACGTAGTCGTACGGCGACGGGATCTTGATGCACTCGTCAAACGCCATCGCAATATCCGAGCCAAGATTGCCCTGAATGCGCATGCTCTCTTCCGGCCCCATGAAAATGTGCCGGCCGTCCACATGGCAGTTGAAGGCAACGCCTTCTTCCGTGATCTTCCGAAGCTGCGCCAGCGAAAAGATCTGGAATCCGCCGCTGTCGGTCAGAATCGGTTTTTCCCAGGTCATGAATTTGTGCAGGCCGCCCAGGTCGCGGATCAATTCGTCGCCGGGACGCACGTGCAGGTGGTACGTGTTGGACAGCTCGACCTGGCAGCCGATCGTCTCCAGATCCTCCGCCGAGAGCGCGCCCTTGATGGCCGCCTGCGTGCCGACATTCATAAACACCGGCGTCTGCACCGTACCGTGCGGCGTTGTGAACGCGCCGCGGCGCGCATGGCCGTCTTTGCAAATCAGTTGAAACATAGTTTGCTTGCCTTTCTGTTTGGATTGCCTACTTATTCTAACAGATTGCAGCATCAAGTCAAGCGTTCCCGGAAGATTTGCGTGTCAATGCACCGGCACTTTTTGCGTGTGTTTTTTCAGCGCTTCCAGGCCCAGCATCACGGCAATACCGAGCACAAACCAGAGAATGTGAAAATCAGAGAGCGTCATGACGTGCTGCGGCACCTTCAGCGTCGTCGGGCCGACAACGATCGCATAGAGAGAGCCGAGCATCATGCCCAACACGGCATAGGTGACGGCGCCCGGCGCTTTGCGCATCCAGCCGCGGATGCAATGCGGAGCAATGGCAAAGCCCGCGAGCAGGCCCAGCCCAACCGCCGCCAGCAGCCAGAACTGGCCGAACTGAAAGTGCAGCAGGTCTTTCATTGCCGCGATCACGGGCAGGCAGAGTCCGCACGACATCAGCAGAGACGAACCGGAGATGCCCGGCAGCACCATTGCCGAGATCGCCAGCGCCCCGGCCGCAAACGCATACAGCGCCGTGCCGATGCCGAAGCCGAGGTCGTTGACCAGCGCGGACAAACGCAGCGCCGAGAGCCCGACGACCAGCACAAGGCCGCCCAGAAACGGCAGCCAGTTTTCCCGAAACGCGCCAAGCACGGCGCCGCTGAGGTCTACATAGCAGTCATAGCGCATCCAGTCGGTGTGGAACGTGAGCTCGACAAGCGTACCGTCCCGGTCGAAAAGGCGATCCCGTCAGAGCAGAAGTCGGTCGATCTGGAGCATCTGTCGCACTGGCTGGATAAGTACGACGGCAAGTATGCGATCGGCGCCTGCTCCTGCCGCCGGTCCCGCAGAGTGCGCGATGAGGGCTGCGGCCATCTGGAAGAGGACATATGCATTACCGTCGGTGACATGGCGACCTACGCCATCGAGACCAACAAAGCGCGCCCTGCAACGCGCGAAGAGGTCATGGAGATCCTGCAGCGCGCCGAGGAAAACGGCTTTGTGCACCAGATCACGAATATTGACGGCGAGGACAAGATCCACGGCATCTGCAACTGCTGCGTCTGCTCCTGCTACGCGCTGCGCACCAGCCAGCTGTTCAACACGCCGAATATGTCCGCATCCGCTTACCGCGCGCATGTCGATCCGGAAAAGTGCGTTGCCTGCGGTCAGTGCGCCAAGGTGTGCCCGGCGGGTGCCGCCAAGCTCGGGCAGAAGCTGTGTACGAAGGAGGGGCCGATCGTCTATCCGAAGCAGGTGCTGCCGGATGAGACCAAATGGGGCCCGGAAATGTGGAACGAAAATTACCGAGACGACAATCCGTCCGCCAACTGCTATGACACCGGCACCGCCCCCTGCAAGAGCAACTGCCCGGCGCATATTGCCGTCCAAGGATATATCCGCATGGCTACCGAAGGCCGCTACATGGACGCGCTCAAGCTTATCAAAAAAGAGAACCCCTTCCCAGCCGTCTGCGGCCACATCTGCGACGGCCTCACGCTTCAGACCGCACAGCCGGACATCTTTGTTGGCGGCGATGTGGCCGCCGGGCCGGAGTTTGCGATCGACGCCATTGCCGCCGGCAAGGAAGCCGCCATTTCCCTGCACCGCTACGTGCACGAGGGCCAGAGCCTGACGATCGGCCGCAACCGCCGCGTGTATCCCGAGCTGTACAAGCGCAATGTTACCCTGCCGACGGCGTGCTTCGACGCGCCGGTACGGCAGGTGCCTGCGGCGCTCTCCGGCGCGGAAGCGCGCAAGACGTTCCGCGACCCGCGCTGCACGTTCACGGAAGAGCAGGTCAAAAAGGAGGCGTCCCGCTGCCTTGGCTGCGGCGTGAGCGTCGTCGATACCAACCGCTGCATCGGCTGCGGCGTGTGCACGACCAGATGCGAGTTTGACGCCATCCACCTGCGCCGCGATCACCCGGAAGCGACCAAGATGACCTACTCCGAGGACAAGATGAAAGCCATTCTCCCCTACATGGTCAAGCGTGCTGCCAGGATCAAGGTCAAGGAACTGCGCAGCAAACGCAGCTGAAACCGTTGTTCATAACAGACGTATCCCCGCCGATGCCTGAAAAGGCATCGGCGGGGATATCCCTTTAAAAAGCAGTGCGCCCTGGCCATTTTGGCCGGAGCGCGCTTGCATTGCTGCATATTACTCGATCGTGATGGTCGTGTGCTTCGGAAGCTCCTTCGGCGCAGCCTTCGGGACGCTGATCTTCAGAATGCCGTCCTCGAACTTCGCGGAGACATCTGAGGATTCCACATCGTCACCGACATAGAAGCTGCGGCTCATGGAGCCGGCGTAACGCTCCTGGCGCAGGAACTTGCCCTTCTTATCGGGCTCATCCTTGTCCAGACCCTTGGCAGCGCTGATCGTCAGGTAACCGTCCTGCAGATCGACCGTCACTTCATCCTTCTTGAAGCCCGGGAGGTCCACGTCCAGCTCGTAAGAGCCGTCCAGTTCGCGGACATCGGTCTTCATCAGATTTCTGGCGTGCTTGCCATACAGCTCACTGCTGACCTGCGGCATCATACGGCCGAAATCAAAGAAATCGGACAGCGAATCATCAAACAGGTTTTCACCAAAAATGCTCGGCAACATAAGTCATTCCTCCATTCATACCTTTCGTAGGCGCTGGGGAAAAACTCCACGCGTTGGCGAACTCTGTTACCGTTTGTACAACAATGCCTGATCTCCGGAGGCCCTCTGGAGGCTCTCCCTCATCGATCGTCTTCATCATAGCACGCTTTTTAGCACTGTCAAGCGTTGAGTGCTAACGTTCACAAAAGACGCTATGTTTGTTCACAAAATATGCAACAAGGCAGCCGCGGCTAGATTTCCGCCGCCGTCTGGTGTTCCAGCAGCCAGCCGATTTCTCGGTCAATGCAGGAAATCCCCTCCGGGATCTGCTACAGCGGACAGCCGACATAGCTCAGGCGCAGCAAATGTTGCGCGCTGCCATTCAGGCTGAACACCGTGCCCGGCATGAGCTTGACCCCTGCAGGCGCAGCCGCTTCCAGAGCAGAACAGCGTCCACATCGTCCGGGATCTGCACCCAGAAAAACACGCCGCCCGCCTGCTCCGGATACGGCAGGGACAAATGCCGTGCGTTCACGATCGCCTGCGCCATGCAGCGGCGCTTGCGCGCATACTGCGCGACCAGCCGCTCCAGATGCGCTGCATACAACCCACGCTGAAGATACAGCGCCAGCATTTTCTGCTGGAGCGCAGGGCTTGCGATATCTGCATTGAATTTTGCAAGGATCAGCCACTTTTCAAACCGGCCGGGAACGAGCAGATAACCGAGGCGCAGACCCGGCACGAGCGACTTGGAAAACGAATTCAGGTACAGCACGGTATCGCCGTCGTCCAGACCGCGGAGTGCCTGGCGCGGGCGACCGTCAAATGTCAGATCCCCAAGACAGTCGTCCTCAACGATCGTAAAGCTGTTTTCCTGCGCCAGCGCCAGCAGCTGCCGACGTTTGCGCTCGCTCCAGCAGACATTCGACGGGCACTGAAAATTCGTCATCGTGGACAACACCTTTGCCACGCCGCTGCTGGTGCAGCGCTGAAGCTGGGCGCGGATGTCGTCGTGCACAGCGCGACCAAGTATCTCAACGGCCACGGCGACGTGGTCGCGGGCTTCTCGGCGGCGCGCAAGGAGATCATGGACCAGATCCGCATGGTCGGATTCAAGGACATTACGGGCGCAGTGCTCGGGCCGCAGGAGGCGTTTTTGATCCTGCGCGGTCTCAAGACGCTCAAGGTGCGCGTAGACGCCGTATGCGCAAACACGCTGAAAGTGGTGGACTTCCTTGCCGGCTCCAAGTATGTGCAGAAAGTGTTCTATCCCAGTCTGGAGAACCATCCCGATCACGCCGTGGCCGACCGTGAAATGACGCGGTTCGGCGGCGTTGTCTCGTTCGAGATGGGCAGCTTCGAGGAAGCCAAGAAGGTGCTCAACCACGTGCATCTGTGCGCGCTGGCCGTCAGCCTCGGCGACTGCGAGACGCTCATCCAGCATCCGGCTTCCATGACGCACTCCATGTGCACGAAAGAAGAGATCGAGGCCGCCGGCTTCTCGGATCGCCTGATCCGTCTGGCGGTCGGTCTGGAAGACCCCGATGATATCATCGCCGATCTGCAGCAGGCATTTGAAGCTGCGCAAAACTGAACCGATACAGCAAAAAACAGGCTCGCGGCCGCGAGCCTGTTTTTTCTTTTTCTTACTCAGCGCCGCCGGCATCGAGGCCATCGGCGATGAACATGGCGTCGCCAAACGAGAAGAACCGATAGCGGTTTTCGACGGCAATCTTGTATGCGTTGAGGATGTGCTCCCGCCCGGCCAGCGCCGACACGAGCATGATGAGCGTGCTCTCTGGCAGGTGGAAATTCGTGACGAGCGCATCCATGCACTTGAATTTGTAGCCGGGGTAGATGAAGATGTCCGTCCAGCCGGACTGCGCGCGGAGCGTTCCGTCCGCATCCGCAAAGCTCTCGACCGTGCGGCAGGATGTCGTGCCGATGCAGACGACGCGGCCACCATTGGCCTTCGTCTCGTTGACCATGCGCGCCGTTTCCTCCGGGATGATGCAAAACTCCGAGTGCATCGGGTGATCCTCGATCTCGTCCTCCTTGACAGGGCGGAACGTGCCAAGGCCGACGTGCAGCGTGACATAGCCGATCTTCACACCCATGTCCGCGATCTGCTGCAGCAGCTCCTTCGTGAAGTGCAGGCCGGCTGTCGGCGCGGCGGCGCTGCCAAGCTCGCGGGAATAGACCGTCTGGTAGCGCTCCTGATCCTGCAGCTCTGCCTTGATGTACGGCGGAAGCGGCATTTTGCCCAGCCGCTCGAGCACCTCCAGAAAGATGCCGTCATAGTGAAACTGTACGATCTTGTTGCCGTCGGCGATCGCATCGACGACCGTGGCGGTGAGTTCCCCGTCGCCAAACGAGAGCGCGGTGCCGGGCTGGGTCTTGCGGCCAGGCCGGGTCAGGCACTCCCACTTGCCGTCGCCAAGGTCGCGCAGCAGCAGCACCTCGACCGCGCCGCCGGTGCTGCGGTGGCCGAGCAGGCGCGCCGGAAGCACGCGCGAATCGTTGAGCACAAGGCAGTCGTTCGGACGCAGGAACTGCGGCAGCTCGTAAAAGTGATGGTGTGCGACAGCGCCGGTCGTTTTGTCCAGCGTCAGCAGCCGGGAGGCATCGCGGCGCTCGAGCGGTGTCTGCGCGATGAGCTCCTCCGGCAGGTCAAAATAAAAATCTGATTTTTTCATGCTACATAAGCTCCGGTATAGTAGAAACTGATAATCTCTTCATAGGTTTTGCCGTGTTCCTGCGCCATGGCCTTGGCGCCCCACTGACTCATGCCGCAGTTGTGGCCATAACCGCCGCCGACGACAGAATAAGCGTCCGAGGCAGCGTCATACTCCACGGTAAAGTGGCGGCTGTTATAGCGCAGGCCGCAGACGCTTGTCAGGAACGTGCGCACGGCGTCCTTGCTGTAGGTCTTACCGCCGACCGTCACGGTCATGGCATTGCCGATGGGCGTATAGGTGATGGAGACATCCCCGACGGCCTTGTGGGAGATGGTCGTGCTCCAGCTCTTGCAGTAAAATTCGATGTCCTTCTCATACGGATCGACGACACCGCGCAGGTACGGCACCTTGGTCACCCAGACGTTTTCGGAGTCCTCGGTCGCGCCGCCGTCCGCCGCAAAGTAGAACGTTTCGCACAGCTTGCCCTCATAGCGGACGAACTTCCCTGCCGTCTCATCCACGGCGCGGTCACTGTTCGCTGATGCGTCAAGTGTACCGTAATAGACCTGGCTGGTCGTTGTACCTGTCACGTCAAAGCCGTAGGCCGGCGAGCCGTTCATGTGGGAAGCGACATAGGTGCGTGCGCAGACCGCCTGCGCCTTGAGCGCCTCAAGCGGCCAGCCGCTGCTCATTTCATACGGCGTGACGCCCTTGACATAGGGCTCCAGACCGACGAAATTCACCAGCGTGAGTTTCTGCGGTTCCTGTGTGCTGAGGCGGGTAAACTGAAAATCGCCGTAATACGTGCACGACCGGCTGCCGTTGCGCTCCTTGCACTCGGCAACCTGCGTGATGGCAGCACCGCTGCCGTTCTGCGGTGCAAGCGAGAGCGAGCGGGTCGAGCCGCAGTCGAAGCCGAACAGGATCTGCTCCGTGCCGGCCTTCACGACCAGCACACTGCGTGCGCCGCCGGAGACAACTGTCCCCTGCCCCGCCGGTGCATCGTCCGCGCTCCGGTAACTGCCGATGCGCACGCGGTAGCTGCCGTTATAGTACACCGGATAGCCGCCGCAGCTGTTGGCCGCTGCCTGCGCAGCGTCAAAGCTCGCATAGGTATCGCCGAGCTGGACATGATAAGCGCCTAACGCGCTGTCCCCAACCGTGACGTTCGTATCCGCAATAACGGTGACGGCGCTCTCCGCCGTCGAACCGACGGACTGGAACACACGATCGGAGTCATAGTATCCGAAGGCGAAGCCGGAACCGGTCTTGATCTGCAGATGGACCGCATCCAGCGCCGTCGAGCCGAAGGCCAGACCGACGCGGACGATACCGTTTGGAATGTTCGGCTGCTCATCGTCGTATTCACTGCTGCCGAGCAGCTGCGTGCCGCTCGCCGTGGCGGCATAGACGCCGCGCTCCGGCAGCTTCGCCGTGCTGCCGTCCGCGCCGATGGCATACGCATCCGCCAGCGCCAGCGTGTTTTCTCCGTCATTGACGTAATACTCCTGCGCGCCGAAGGCCGGCACACAGGGGATCGTAGCCAGCATGACGGCGGCAAGCAGCGCCGTTATCACTCGTTTCAGGCTTGATTTCATAGCGCACCTCGCTGTTTCGTGAGAGTGGTCATACGCAAAATATGACACTTTATTATAATGATTTTCTGCGCATTATGCAAGTGCTTTTCCATGGCAAAACGCCCCCGGTATCTCCGGGGGCGTTACAGGTATGCAAATTAAAAATGCAGGAACATTTTTGCGATGGAGAAATAGATCAGCAGCGACACGGCGTCCGTGATCGTCGAAATGAGCGGACTTGCCATGACGGCCGGGTCGACGCCGATCTTTTCCGCGATCATCGGCAGCAGACTGCCCACGACCTTTGCGAACATGACCACGAACACGATCGTGCAGCAGACAGTCGCCGCGACCGGCATCGTGACGGCAGTGTTGCCCAGCAGCAGCCGGTCAACGAGCAGCATTTTGATGAAGTTGGCCGCCGCGAGCGAGACGCCGCACAAAAACGCAACGCGCAGCTCCTTCCAGATCACGCGCAGCGCGTCCGAAGGGGATGTATCGCCCAGCGACAGGCTGCGGATGATCGCCGTGGAGGACTGGCTGCCGGAGTTGCCGCCCGTGCCCATGAGCATGGGCATGAACGACGCGAGCGCGACCTGCGTGGCCAGTGCGTCCTCAAAGTGCGTGACGATCATGCCGGTGAACGTCGCCGAGAGCATGAGGAACATCAGCCACGGGATGCGGTTTTTCCAGATATCCACGACGC
>HF985766.1:5201-11734 GCA_000432375.1 Firmicutes bacterium CAG:103 | reverse complement strand
ACGACGCTCGTGCGGGAGTAGGGCTTATCGGACGGCGTGATACCGGCCATCTTTTCGATGTCTTCCGTCGTCTCCTGCTCCATGACGTCGATGATATCGTCGACCGTGACGATACCGACGAGACAGCCTTCCTTATCCACGACCGGGATCGCGATCAGGTCGTAGTTGGAGATCATCTCCGAGACCTCTTCCTGGTCGTCGGTCGTGGAGGCATAGATGACGTTCGTGTCCATGATGTCTTCCAGGATCACGTCATCGTCTGACAACAGCAGATCCTTGACCGTGACAACACCTTCGAGCTTGCGCTTGGCCGACGTGACATAGCAGACGTAGATTGTCTCCTTATCCTCGCCGATCTTGCGGATGCGGGCGAACGCCTCGCGCACGCTCATGTATTTTTTCAGGTCCACAAACTCGGCCGTCATGATGCTGCCGGCAGAATTCTCGGGATATTTCAGGTACTGATTGATGAGGTTGCGCGTGGCAGGCGTCGCCGTGCGCATGACACGCTTGACCACATTGGCCGGCAGCTCCTCCATCATGTCGACGGCGTCGTCAACATACAGCTCTTCGATGATGCCGGCAAGCTCCGTATCGGTGATGGAGTTGATGATCGTCTCCTGCTCCTCGACCTCGAGGTTGGCAAACACGGCCGCCGCGATCTCCTTGGACAGGATACGGAACACCATGGCCATCCGCTGCGGGTTATCCTCCCACAGCTCGCCGAGGAACTCGGAAATGTCAAACTCGTTCATCTCGCCGAGCTTTTGGCTCAGCGCCTTCATCCGGTGCTGATCGAGAAGTGCAAAGAGCTCGTCGTGCAGTGCCTCGTAATCTTCGTATTCCCGATTCTGATCGTCCATCTCTCTGCCCCTCCTTTCCGTCCGGTCTCAAAGTATCAACCGTTCAGGTATTCTTTCTGGCTGCAGCTCAGGCTGTCAATGGAAACGCCCATGGCCTTGAGCTTGCGGCGCGCAATGTTGTCATCGATTTCTGCGGGGACCGACACGACGCCCGGTTTCAGCTGGCCACGCGTGCGCACCAGATACTCCGCGCTCATGGCCTGCACGGCAAAGCTCATGTCCATGATCTCCGCCGGGTGGCCGTCGCCGGCCGCCAGATTGACCAGCCGCCCCTGCGCAATGACATAGATCGTCTTGCCGTTCGGCAGACGGTAAGCATCAATATTGTGCCGCGCCTCATAGATTTCATCCGCGCAGCGGTCGAGCGCCTCCATGTCGATCTCGACATTGAAGTGTCCGGCGTTGGAGACGATCGCGCCGTCCTTCATCCGCTCGCAGTGCTCGAGCGTGATGACGTCTTTGCAGCCCGTGACGGAGACGAAAATGTCGCCGATGGCGGCGGCATCCATCATCGGCATGACCTCGTAGCCGTCCATAACGGCCTCGAGCGCCCGGATGGGGTCAACTTCTGTCACGATGACTTTCGCGCCGAGACCCTTGGCGCGCAGGGCCACGCCCTTGCCGCACCAGCCATAGCCGCTCACGACGACGTACTTGCCGGCCACGACGAGGTTCGTCGTGCGCATGATGCCGTCCCACACGGACTGACCCGTACCGTAGCGGTTATCGAACAGGTGCTTGCAGTCGGCGTCATTGACCATGATCATCGGGAAACGCAGCGTTCCGGCACGGTCCATGATCCGCAGGCGGTGGATGCCGGTCGTCGTCTCCTCACAGCCGCCGATGACCTGCGGGATAAGATCCGTGAACTCCGTGTGCATCAGGTGCACAAGATCGCCGCCGTCGTCAATGATGATGTTCGGCCCGACGGAGAGCACGCTGCGCAGGTGCGCTTGGTATTCTTCGTCCGTGCAGCCGTAGACCGCGTGCACGTCCATGCCCTTCGCCGCCAGCGCTGCGGCAACGTCGTCCTGCGTAGACAGCGGGTTGGACCCGGTGACGTGCATCTCCGCGCCGCCCATCTCGAGCACGCGGCACAGGTAGGCCGTCTTGGCCTCCAGATGCACGGAGAGCGCGATCTTCAGGCCGGCAAACGGCTTTTCGCGTGCAAAATCGCTGCCGATATCGCGCAAAACAGGCATATGTGCTTCCACCCAGCGGATCTTCCGCTCACCGGATGGCGCCAGGTTCAGGTCCTTGATCGTGCTCATAAAGTAACCTCCCGCTGTAAAAATCGTTTTAGACGTTTTATTCTAACACTTTCGTCAAGCGTTGACAACCGGTTTTTCCGCAGAAAACGACCCGGAGGATGCATATCCCTCCGGGTCGCAGGAGATTTGTACCATCACCAGCCGCAGTACAGGCAGTATCCGATGCCCGCCGCCAGCACGCCGGCGACGGAACACAGCCAGATCAGCAGACCGGTATAGGATTTTTGCCGCGGCCGTGGCGCGGGCGCTGCCGGTACATGTCCGACGGCATCGCGTGCTTGCTGCACCAGATCCGCCGCCGTGACGCCGCCGCTGGCGGCATCATCGCGCACGATGTAAATGATCTGCTCGAACAGCGGGCTTTCGGCTGCATCGACTACGACGACGCGGCGCGAAACGCCGTGGGCGAAGGCGATCTCGTCCGCGTCAGCCGGCAGCGGGAGCGGCTGCACGGCGTCCGGTCTGCGGATGGGCTTGTTTTTTCGTTTCATCAGCTGCGCACCTCCACTTTTACCGCCAGGGCGGTCATGTCGTCGCTGCGGCCGTATTCGCGGATCGCCGCGCGCACGACGCTGCCCGCCAGCGTTTTCATATCGCGGTCGTCCGAATCGCTCAGCAGCCTGCGCAGCCACTCGTCGCGGCCGTCGGAGACAACGCCGTCGCTTGCGATCACGGCCACGCTGCCGGGCTTGAGATGCATGTGCAGCTCGTCCGGCGCTTTGCCGCTCTCCTGCTCGAGGCCGGGCGCGAAGGACGTGCAGCGCAGTTTTTTGAGCGCGCCGCCGGACTTGACATACGTCGGCGCAGCGCCGTACTTATAAAAATCCGCCTCACCGGTGAAGAGATTCATGCACATGAGATCCACGGTGGCATAGCCCCAGTTCTCCCCGTCGCGCAGGAGCATGGCGGAGTTGAGCAGCTTCATCGCCAGCGCCGGGCTGACGCCGGAGCGCAAAAATTCCTCCAGCATGCCGACCGTGCTGATGCTGCCGTCGGCCGCCGTCTCGCCGCAGCCCATGCCGTCGGACAGGATCACGCACAGTTGCCCCGCGTCTGTCTTGAAATACGTGCCGCGGTCGCCGGAGACTGTCTCCCCCTTCTTGCGCATGGACGCAATGCCGACGGAGACGGCCAGCGGCTCTGCCTCGAGCAGGAGCAGGCTGTCGTCACGCGCGGCGCTTTCCGGCATGCACAGGCGCACGCCCAGCGTTGCCGAGAGCTTGTCCAGATAGTCCGGCAGCTCCAGCAGCGGGCGCAGATAGCGGCTGTCGATCGTCACGCGCAAGCGGCCCGTGCTCTCGCGGAACACAGCCGCGTCCGCTTCCACGCCGATGGTGCGAAGCCAGCGGATCAGGCGCTGCTCCGCCAGCGGGTCAGCGCCGTAGCTGCTGTCGAGCTCACGGGAAACATTTGTGAGCACCTGCGCAAAGTCGGCATACTGCTCCCAGAGCACGGTGCGGTTTTCCTGCAGCGTTTCCTGCATCCGCTGCCGGTAGGCACGCAGGCGCAGCTCGCCGTTGACGACCTCAGTATACTCGTGCAGATGGACGCAGCGGTCACGAAAGTACGGCGGGAAATCCTCCGGCAGCAGCCGGCCGCGCGCCTGAATGCGGCGCGTAACATCGTTCATAATGTTGAGTGTATCAAGCGCCCGGCGCGTCCAGCACTCCTGCTGCAGCTTGCACCGGCAGCAGACGCGGTCGGCCGCACGGTCAAAGACTTTCGCCACATCGGCATCATTCTCTGCCGTACTTGCAGCCTGACACGCCGTGTCATGCAGCTGCTGATACGCATGCGCCACGCCGCCGACGCGCCCCGCGACATAGCGGCGCAGACCGGACTCCCCGCTCCCGCCGCGCAGCGGCTGCAAAAACGCGCCGACCGCCACCACGAACTTCTTCGGGATCACCAGATATGCGCCCATGGCAAGCGCCAGCTCCACGCCCGCGCCGATGCGCAGCTCCAGAAGCGGGATGCAAAACAGCGTCAGCAGGTACGCTGCCGCGAATATGAGCAGATAAAACCCACGCCGATGCTTGCAAAACTGCCCGGACAGCAGCCCGGCAGCGGCATAGACGACCGAGAACAGGACGCCCGCACCGGCGGCCACGTCCATGGCGATGCCGAGGATCAGCCCGGCCGATGCCCCACACAGCGCGCCGCCCGTCCCGCTGAGGATGAGCAGAATGAGCACCGAGAGCGCCCGGCCGACCGACAGCGTGTCGAACAGCAGCAGATTGTTCACGCCCATGAGCAGACACGCCAGCAGAAACACGGTCGAGACATTGCGGCAGATCTCCGCATTGACCGTGCGCGGCTCCTGCGCGCGCAGCAGATCGTCAAATCCATAGGCCGACGCGGCGCACAGCAGCAAAAACAGTACCATGCGGGACACCAGCAGCAGCGACAGGCCGCCCGTGAGCAGGCACAGCACCAGCCGCGTCAGTATGTAAGCCGCCGCGGAGACGGCCGACGGATACCAGCGCGTCTGCACAAACGGATGACTGCGCAGAAAATATGCCGTCAGAAAAATCAGGCAGCAGCCGGCGGCGAGCTGCGTACCGGTCGCAACGCCGAAGGCAGCAAAGTAGCCGAGCGCGCAGCCGGCAAGGCACAGCGCACCGCCGGAGCCATACCCCATCGCCGCCAGGAACGCCAGACCGAACGGCGCCGGCGACCCGGCGATATGCGCCGTTGACAGGATCAGCCCGAGCGCAAAGCTGACGAGCATACCGACCCATTTGGCATTTTCACTTGCCGGCAGCAGCCCGATCGGGCTCGGCAAGGCGCCGGGTGCACGCACCGGCCGGTCGTGTCCCGCGATCTTGACATTCATAACGGTTCCTCCTGACGCAAAACAGTTTACATAAATTATAGATTTTCATTGTTATGAAAACTGTCATTCCCCGCTGTCGCAGAAAATGTCTTTGCGCAGGAATCGTTTGCTTTTGGGCGCAAAAAAGCTGCCGGCCGCAAACCGACAGCTTTTGATGAAATTCCGTTTTAATCGCGTGGGCTCAGTCCTTATTGTCCGCCGGGTACAGGAGGTGCTCGCCGATGCGGAACACGTCGCCGGCGCCCACGGTCAGGATGATGTCGCCCGGGCGGGCAATGCGGCGCAGCTCGGCCTCGATCTCCGCAAACGTCGGGTAAAACTTTGCGCCCGGGATCTGCGCGGCCAGATCGGCAGAAGAAATGCCGATGGTGTTTTTCTCGCGCGCAGCATAGATCTCCGCCAGATAGACGATCGTCGGGCGGCGCAGCTGCTCCACAAAATCATTGAAGAGCTTTGCCGTGCGGCTGTAGGTGTGCGGCTGGAACACGACGATCGTGCGCTGATAGTCGAGCGTATCCACCGCGTCGAGCAGCGCGCGCAGCTCACTCGGGTGGTGCGCATAATCGTCATACAGATCCGCGCCCTGGAACTTGCCCTTATAATCAAACCGCCGGCCCGCGCCTTCAAAGCCGGCAAGACCGTACTTGACGGCATTGGGGCTGACACCGAGCACAATGGCCGCAGCCGTGGCGGCGAGCGCGTTGCGCACATTGTGGATGCCTGGAACATGGAGCGTCACATGGGCAAACAGATTTCCCTGGTGATAAATATCAAACTCGGACGAAGAGCCGCGGTGCATGATGTTCTCCGCATACACGTCCGCCTTCGGGCTGAGACCGAAGGTGATGACCTTGCGCTCGATCCCGCGCAGCGCATCCATGGTGTTGACATCGTCACAGTTTGCGATCACGGTGCCAGTCTCGGCCGGAACGCGCTCGGCAAACTGGCGGAACGAGTGCTTGATGTCCTCGATGTCCTTGAAAAAGTCCAGATGATCCGCCTCGATGTTCAAAATCACGGCGATCGTCGGATTCAGCGAAAGGAACGAGTTATAGTACTCGCACGACTCCATGATGATCGTATTGCCCTTGCCGACACGGTGGCAGGCGTGCAGCAGCGGAAGCGTGCCGCCGATCATGACGGTCGGGTCTTTTTCCGCCGCCATCATGATGTGCGTGCACATGGACGTCGTCGTCGTCTTGCCGTGTGTGCCGGAAATACACAGCGCATTCGGGTAGCCGCGCATGAGCGCGCCCCATGCCTGCGTCCGCTCAAAGACCGGGATGCCGCGGCGGTGCGCCTCGTGCACCTCCGGATTGTCGTCATGAACGGCGGCCGTGCGGATCACGAACTCAATATCATCCGTAACGTTGGCGGCGCTGTGGCCGATGTGGATCGGAATGCCGCGCTCGCGCAGCGTGAGCGTATTGTCGCTCTCGCTCATGTCCGAGCCGCGAATGTCCAGCCCCGCATCATGCAGCACCTCTGCCAGCGGCGACATGGACACGCCGCCGATACCGATCAGCAGCCCGGTTTTCCCGGGAACCAGATAATCCTGAAAAT
>HF985766.1:0-5185 GCA_000432375.1 Firmicutes bacterium CAG:103 | reverse complement strand
GATAATCCTGAAAATCCATTCAAAGCACCAAATTTCATTCAAAATATTGTAATGTCCGGCGCAGCGGGATCGCCCAACGCCGCGCGAACTGGTTACAGACAGGTTACAGTTGTTATTTTCATACCGGGGTATTATAATACGTTTGACGCTACATTACAATATATTTTTTTGCCGAACTGGCCGCAAAAAGCCGGTTCATCCAAGGGAAAAGGAGCCAGAGCGCATGAACGAAGCCTGGAAAGAACTCAAGCAGGAATGCGCGCAGTGCCGGCGCTGCGGTCTCGGTGAGACGCGGCATCACCTCGTATTCGGTGACGGCGCCGAGGATGCGCGCATCATGCTCATCGGCGAAGGCCCCGGCGAACAGGAAGACCTGCAGGGGCTGCCGTTTGTCGGGCCGGCCGGCAAGCTGCTCGATGATATGCTCGAAATGATCTATCTCGACCGGACGAAGGTCTACATCGCCAACATCGTCAAGTGCCGCCCGCCGCACAACCGTGACCCGCAGTTCGTGGAGCAGAAATGCTGCGGCGAATGGCTGCAGCGGCAGATCGCGCTCGTCGACCCGGCGATCATCGTCTGCCTCGGCCGGATTGCTGCGACCGCACTCATCAAAGACCCATTTCGCATCACGCGCGAGCATGGGCATTGGTTTGATGTCAATGGCCGGCGCTGTATGGCGATCTATCACCCCTCCGCCCTGCTGCGCGACCCGAGCAAGCGGCCGGAGACGTTCGTCGATCTCAAAGCGCTGCAGCGGGAGATCTATACGCGCTGCCCGGAGGTGTACCCCGATGCCTGACGCACGCATCCGCCGCGCAGCCGCGGCCGACCTGCCGGTGCTGACCCGGCTCTGGCAGACCGCCTTCGGCGATCCGCCGGAGCTGATCGGCGCATTTTATCATCGCTTTCCGCCGCAAGCGGCCGCCTGGGTCGTTGAGATGAACGGAACTGTTGTCACGGCAGCGCATCTGCTGGGCGGCCGGCTGCATACGGCTGACGGGACCACTCTCCCCTGCGCCTATGTCTATGCGGTCTCTACCGATCCGGCGCAGCAGGGACACGGCTATGCGTCGGCACTGATGCGCCGCTTTGCCGCCGAAGCGGACGCGAACGGCTGCGTGCTCTATACGCTCCCGGCAGAAGCGTCCCTGTACGCATGGTATCAGTCGGTCATGGGTACCACACAGACTGCCCGCGGTGCGCGGCTGCGCATCGCACGTGCGCCGGATATGCAGCGCCCGCCGGTCATCGAGCGGGTCAGCGCGCAGGAGTACGCCGCATTGCGGGAGCAGGCACTGCGCGGCCGCGCGCACGTGGAACTGTCTGCTGCGCTGCTGGCATTTCAGGCAGATCTCTGCGATCTGTGCGGCGGCGCGCTGGTGCGCATCGCCAGCGGGTGTGCCGTTGTGGAGCGGGACGGGGCGCAGCTGCTCATAAAGGAGCTGCTGGGTACGGACGTTTTGCCGGCCGTTCAGGCACTGCTTGCAGGCTTCGGCGCACAGGAGGCGCAGCTGTGTGTTCAGCGGCCCGACGGCGCACAGACGCTGGCTGCTTACCGCCCGCTTTCCTGTGCGGCTCCGGATGTGCTCTGGGGACTTTATCTGGACTGAGTGAAAGTTTCATAAAGTTTCATAAATTAGAAATACTTTTTGCCTTGCTTCTGTAATATTGTCCCGGTAATATTCTCTATCGAAGCAAGCAATCCAATTTCATTTTATCCTCACCCCTCAACAAAACAAAGCGAAACAGCGCAGAAGTGTTCTTCTGCGCTGTTTCGCTTTTACGGGGAAAAAATATTTCTTTTCGGACACCATGCGGAAGCGTGTCCGGTTACTGAACAAATTCAACAAATAATGTGAAAAAATCATTGAAAAACAGCAAAATTTTGAACAAAAGAAATCCCCTTCGGGCGGATATTTTGTTTGACAATTAACAACAAATCCGCTATACTTCAGGTGTATGAGTAGATATCCACATCGGCAAAGCTGTCTGGGAATCGCGCATATATCCAAGCATTTTTGTCGGGTTTTCATAAACCGGAATGTCAAATCATACAAAGTCTGTTGTTGAATGCGAAAAATTTTAAGGGGGCTTGCACATGAGAGACTTGAAACACCTGATCGCATTTGAAAACCTGCTCCAGGAGGCCAACAACGAGTTGGTCCGGCAAGGAAAGGCGGACGGCAAGAGAGCACTGGGTTACACCTGCTACTTCATGCCGGAAGTTCTGCTTGACCTGCCCGGCTGCTTTGCAGTCCGTCTGAGAGCGCCGAAATGCACTTCTCCGGACATGGCTACATATTACATGTCCAGCCGTACCTGCCATTACGGCCGCAGCCTCTTCGAGCGTGCGCTCGAAGGCGGCTACAACTTCCTGGACGCTGATTTCGGCACCGAGACCTGCACGGTCACCTGCCGCTTCCAGGAGCACCTTGGCTACATGGACGTCATCCAGAATCCGGACTTCTTCGTGACGTTCACCGACGTGCCGTTCAAGAGAAACCAGAACAGCATCGAGCATTATGAAGGCCAGCTGCAGGCTCACGTCCTCGATCCGCTGCACGAGAAATTCGGCATCGACATCTCCGACGAAGCCCTTATGAAGGCCATTGACCTGCACAACGAGATCAGCGCGGTCATCAACGAGATCGGCGATTACCGCAAGCTCGATAACCCGACCATCACGGGCTATGAGTTCCAGGTCATCCAGCTCTGCTCGCTGGTCTGCCCGAAGGAACTGATCCTCCCGATGCTCAAGGAAACGGCCAAAGAGCTCAAGACCCGCAAGCCCGACAAGAAGAGCCCGTTCCGCTGCAAGGTCGTTCTGGCCGGCTCCGAGAACGACGACCCCGAGTTCACCAAGCTGATCGAAGGCTGCGGCGCCGAAGTCGTCTGCGACCGTCACTGCTACGGTGCTGTGGAGTCCCGTGCTCCCATCGTGGTCAAGGACGGCGAGAAGCCGCTGACCGCGATCGCCCGCCACTATCTCGAGACCAGCAACTGCCCGCGCTTCATGCCGCAGGATATCATGCGCGAGCGCAAGCAGCGTCTGGCCGACCTCGCCAAGGAATACAAGGCTGACGGTATCATCGTTGCCTCCAACAAGTTCTGCGAATACTGGAGCTACGAGCGCACGATCGACACCATCGTCATGCCGCGTGACTTTGGCTACCCGGTCTGCTCCATCGAAAAGGAATACATCAACGGCGCCTCCGGCCAGCTGCGTACCCGCTTCCAGGCCTTCGTCGAGAGCATCGAAATCAAGAAGATTCAGGAGGGCAAATAATGAAATACGATATGAAAGCACTTGCCCATGATTTCTGGTACGGCAAGCCCCATCAGGAGCGCCGTCTGGGCGATCTCTACATTGACAAGACCGGTCTGTACAAGCACAGAGAGTGGCGTGGCTTCCCCGACACCATGTACTACTTCTATAACATCTGGCTGTACAACTACGCGCACATGGTCATGGACGTTGTCCGCTACGGCGGCCTTATCAACTTTGCCAAGGGCGTGTGGCGCTACCGCTGGGTCGGCCAGACCTACCTGCCGGTTCTGCACTGGTTCGACCGCGGCATGGAAGGTATGCGCGGCGAGGCGCTGAAGGCCTCCGCGTGGCACTACCGCGGCATGGTCAACGCGACCATCTTCCAGTTCCAGCGCATGTTCTCCTCCGACGCCAACCTCCGCGGCGGCAAGAAGAACTACAGATGGCATCACAACGTTGCCCACAACGAGACCGTCTGGGGCGGCGTGTTCTATCCCTGGCACGGCAAGCTGACGAACGTCCCGATGGAGATGATCCCGTACTTCGTCACCTGCCACGTCAACAGCCACACCGTTCTCAACTACATCGACGCGGTGCAGTCCATCGGCCTGCCGGGCGATCCGTGCCCGATGTGCCAGGCGGAAGCCGGCCTGTTCGTCCTCGACGACATGCCCGATTACGCGCCGATCGTTGTTACCTCCAACGAGGCCTGCGACGCTTCCGTCGCCACCTCCATCCTGCAGGACTGGTTCCTCGACAAGCCGCTGTTCGCCATGCCGCAGCCGATGCAGTTTGACGATCCGCTGCTCAAGAAGCATTGCCGCGACGAGATCGAGCAGTGCTGGAAGTTCGTCGAAGAGCAGACCGGCATCCCGTTTGACTGGAACTCCCTGGTCAAGTGCATCGAGTCCCAGAACGAGCTGATGAAGTTCGAGTGGGAGAAGTGGGATGTCGCCGCCAAGACCAACTACTACCCGGTCAATGGCGTCGCGCAGGCTCTGTACCGTATCTACCAGTCCCAGTTCGGCGATCTGCCGGTCTGGCACGAGGTCGACGGCCACGTCCGCAAGATCCTCAACAAGTGCGTCAAGAAAAAGATCAACAGCTTCCCGGAGACCCGCCACAGAGTGCTGGCATGGTCCTGCGCGCCGCTGTACTACTCCAACTGGTGCACCTGGGCGTATAACTGCTGGGGTCTGAACACCGTCATGAACATGGACTCTCTGATGTTCAACATGACCATCCGCACCGACAGCTACGACCACTGCCTGGACGACATGGCACAGTATCACATGTGGGCTCCAATGCGCCGTATGGCCGTCGGCGGCTTGCACCACATCTTCGAGTGCTGGAAGTACATGGAGGAGTTCAACTGCGACATGGTCATGATGTACGATCAACTGCAGTGCAAGGGCATGCAGGGTGTGCACGGCCTGTTCGAGGACGAGTTCCGTGATAGAAACATCCATGCTATCTGGATGCCGCACGCGCTGCCTGACAGCCGCACCGTGTCCCGCATGGAGATCCGTCAGATCATCAACGACTACATGACCACCGTCATGCACGAGGAAGCCCTCGACCCGACCCTGCTCGAGTTCGACGACTCCATGACTTGGTAATTAGAAGGAGGAAACGAAATGAAAGCAAAAATTCTGAAAGCTCTTCTCATGGCGCTCGGCGTCAACGCCGCGCTGTTTGCCGTTTTCTTCTTTGACCTCGACGGCAAGCTGCTGTTCTACGTGGTCGAGCCCACCCTCAAAAAGCATTACGACAACATGCCGCGCCGCGACATGACCAAGATGCCGTATGAGATGAACAAGCCGGACTACGAGTACAACGTCTGATCACCTTACAATCTAAAAACATAGAATAGATATAACAGGAGGAGAAGTAATACTATGAAATACTTTGGCG
>HF985765.1:17844-46484 GCA_000432375.1 Firmicutes bacterium CAG:103 | reverse complement strand
GCTGGACGTGCTGGGACTGGTGCTGCCGGTCGCGCTCATGGGATTCGGTGTGGTGCTGTTTGCACGCGGCATGGGGCTCGCGCTGGGCGTGTTTGGCGCGTGGCTGGCGCTTTTGCAGCCGGGAATGACTTGCCAAGGGGGAAAACATGATGTAAAATACTCCTACTATCATATGTAGGAGTGTAGTATGGATCAGCGACTGGAACGCATCCTGCCGCGCGTGCAGAAGCCCGCGCGCTATACCGGCGGTGAATACCTATCCCGGCGGTGAATACCGCCAGATCATCAAGGACAAGGCGGAGGTGGACCTGCGCCTCGCTTTTTGCTTCCCGGATATTTATGAGATCGGCATGTCGAACATCGGCATGCGCATCCTCTATGCCACGATGAACCAGATGCCCGGCGTCTGGTGTGAGCGCGTGTTTGCCCCCTGGGGCGACATGGAGGCCGAAATGCGCCGCGCGGGCATCCCGCTCTACGCGCTCGAGAGCGGCGACCCCGTCAGCGAATTTGACGTTGTGGCGTTTTCGCTCGGCTACGAGATGGCATATCCCGCCGTGCTCAATATGCTCGACCTGGCCGGCATCCCGCTGCGCAGCGCTGACCGGCCGGAGCTGACGCCGCTTGTCATCGCGGGCGGTACGGCCTGCAGCAACCCGGAGCCGATGGCCCCGTTTTTTGACCTCATGATCATCGGCGAGGGGGAAGAGGTCAATAACGAAGTGCTGGCGCTGTTCCGGCAGGCGCAGCAGGCCGGCTGGAGCAAGACGCGGTTTCTCGAAACGGCGGCGAAGATCCAGGGCGTGCTCATTCCGTCGTTCTACGTACCGCACTGGAATCCGGACGGCACGCTGCACGACCTGACCCCGACGCACGGCGCGCCCGCGCGTGTGACCAAGCGCATCATTCAGGATCTTGACGCCTGTTATTATCCGACGGCCCCCATCGTGCCGAGCACGGAGATCGTGCACGACCGTGTGAACGTGGAGCTGTTTCGCGGCTGCATCCGCGGCTGCCGCTTCTGCCAGGCGGGGTATGTCTACCGCCCGGTGCGTCCGCGCAAACCGGAGACGATCATCCGGCAGGGCATCGAATCGCTCAAAAACACCGGCTATCAGGAGGCGACGCTCCTGTCGCTCTCGAGCAGCGACTACCGCCCGCTCGACGAGGTGTGCGACGGGCTGCTGGAATACTGCGAGCCGCGCAGCATGAGTCTCGCGCTGCCGTCGCTGCGCGCGGACAACTTTTCCATGGACATCATGAGCCGCCTGCAGAAGGTGCGCAAGGGCGGCCTGACCTTCGCGCCCGAGGCCGGCACGCAGCGCCTGCGCGACGCCATCAACAAAAACGTGCGCGAGGAGGATCTGCTCCATTCCTGCCAGGTCGCCTTTGAGGGCGGGTGGAACGGCGTGAAGCTCTACTTCATGCTCGGCCTGCCGACGGAGACGGACGAGGATGTGCTCGGCATCGCGGAGCTCGCCAATCAGGTGCTGCACACATGGCGTATGCACGCGACGAACAAGGCACGGGGCGTGCGCATCACGGTCAGCACATCGTGCTTCGTGCCGAAGCCGCACAGCCCCTTCCAGTGGGAGGCGCAGGTGACGATGGACGAGTACAAGCGCAAGGTGCAGCTGCTGCGCGAGAGCATCAGGGCCAAGAGCGTGACCTACAACTGGCACGACCCGGATACCAGCTTCGTCGAGGCCGTGCTCTCGCGCGGCGACCGGCGCATTGCCGACGTCATCGAAGAGGTCTGGCGCCGCGGCGGCAAGCTCGAGGCGTGGGGCGACTATTTCTCGTTCGACCGCTGGATGGCGGCCATGGACGCCTGCGGCGTCGACCCGATGTTCTATGCCTGCCGCGAGCGCGGGAAGGATGAGTTCCTGCCGTGGGACATCGTGAATATGGGCGTGCGCCGCGCGCATCTGTGGCACGAGCGCGAGCAGGCCTACAAGGCCGAGCTCTCGCCTGACTGCCGCAGGCAGTGCACCGGCTGCGGTGCGCTCGCACTCATGACGGAAGGGGGCAAGTGCGATGCCTGAAAAGCTGAGACTGCGGTTTGAAAAGACCGGCCGCGCGATCTACATCTCGCACCTCGACCTCATGCGCACGATGCAGCGCGTGTTCCTGCGCGCCGACTGCCCGCTGAAATATTCCGAGGGCTTCAATCCCCACGCGCTCATCTCCATCCTGTTGCCGCTGTCCGTCGGCGTCGGGAGCGTGTGCGAGCTGATGGACTTTCAGCTGCGCGAGGAAGTAGACCTTGCCGCGCTGCCAGAGCGGCTCACGGCGGTCATGCCGGAGGGCATCCGCGCGCTCGAGGTGTACCCCGGCGGGCGCAAGGTGCGTGAGCTCAAGTGGCTGCGCGTGACCGGGCGGTATGAATATGACAACGCCGCTCCTGCGGACATGGCCGAAAAGCTCCGCGCGTTTTACGCGCGCGACGCCATCGTCATCACCCGCAAGACCAAGCGCGGGGAGGGGCAGATGGACATCGTGCCCGCGATCTCGGAGCTGCACGTGCGGCCGGAGGCGCGGTTTGTGACGGTGGAGGCCGTCGTCTCCGCACAGGACCCGACGCTCAACCCTGACCACCTCGTCGCGGCGCTGCATCAGCTCGCGCCCGAGCTGGCCCCGGACTTTGCCGCCTTCACGCGGCAGGAGGTCTATACGGAAGATATGCAAATTTTCCGCTGAAAACACTTGCAAACCCGCGCGGGATGTGCTATTATCTTATGGCTTGTGCGAAACAGTGTTTCGCAAGATAACGACGGTCCGCTGCCGTGACCGGCTCTGTCCACCGGTATGAACGTCTGATAAAGGAAGGATTTCATTATGGATCTCATCAAAACTCTGACCGCGCAGTACATGAAACCCGAACTGCCGGCCATGCGCGTCGGCGACACCGTGCGTGTCACTGTCCGCGTCACCGAGGGTAACCGTGAGCGTACCCAGGCTTTCGAGGGCACCATCATCGCCAAGAAGCACGGCGGCATCAACGAGACGATCACCGTCCGCCGCATCTCCTATGGTGTGGGCTGCGAGAAGGTTTTCCCGGTGCACTCTCCCACGATCGTGTCCGTCGAGACCGTTCGCCGCGGCAAAGTCCGCAGAGCCAAGCTGTATTACCTGCGCGACCGCGTGGGCAAGAGAGCCAAGGTCAAAGAGCTTATCTAAGTGGATACTGCAAAAAAGAGGCTTCGGCCTCTTTTTTGCATTTTCGGGGCGTTTTTGCGATGCCGCCGGAAAAGAATTCACACAATTTTAGTTGCCGAAAATGGGTCTGAGCGTGTATAATGTAATTTACGAATTTTTTACACCGAGGTTTTGAAAATGGACAGCAAGAATCCGAGCGGCGCCAAGAGCCGCGCCGAAGTATACGATTGGATCCAGTGCATCATCTTCGCGCTGGTGTTCTGCGTGCTGCTGTTTGTGTTTGCAGTGCGCATGGTCAATGTCGTCGGCCACTCCATGGTGCCGACGCTCGAGCAGAGCGACAAGGTCGTCATCTCCAACCTGTTCTATCATCCGAAGCAGGGGGACGTCGTCGTCCTGCGCAAGCAGACGCTCATGGAAGAACCCATCGTCAAGCGCATTATCGCAACGGAGGGACAGACCGTGGACATCGACTTTGACGACGGCGTGGTCTACGTCGACGGCAAGGCGCTCGACGAGCCGTATGTCAATGAGCCCGTGCACGACCGCGAGAATTTCGAGGGCAAGATCACGGTGCCGGAGGGCTGCGTGTTCGTCATGGGCGACAACCGCAACGCCTCCACCGACAGCCGCGACGCGCGCCTCGGCTGCGTTGATACGCGCTATATCATGGGCCGGGTATACTTCACGCTCTTTCCGGTCAAGAACATTGGAGTTGTAAAATAACATGGCGCAGGATTTTGAAAAACTGAATATTCAGTGGTTTCCGGGCCACATGACAAAGGCGCAGCGCATGATCGAGGAGCACATGAAGCAGGTCGACGCCGTGTGCGAGATCCTCGACGCGCGCATCCCGACGGCGAGCCGCAACCCGGACATTGACCGTCTCGCGGGCGACAAGCCCCGCATCGTTGTGCTCAACCGTACCGACCTCGCCGACCCGAAGGCGACGGTGCGCTGGCACGCAGCCTTTCAGCGACAGGGCATGACCGTGCTTGAGACCGACAGCCGCAGTGGTAAGGGCGTCAACGGGTTTGCCGGCGCGGTGCGCACGGCGCTGCGCGACAAGATCGAGGCGTACGCTGCCAAGGGGCAGGTCGGCCGGCCGATGCGCGTTATGGTGCTGGGCATCCCGAATGTGGGCAAGTCCACCTTTATCAACAAGGTGGCGCGGCGCAAGGCGGCTGCCGCGGGCGACCGGCCGGGCGTCACGCGCGGCAAGCAGTGGATCACGGTCGATCAGGGCCTTGAGCTGCTGGACACGCCGGGCATCCTCTGGCCGCGGTTCGACAGTCAGGAGGTCGGCGAGCTGCTGGCCATCACCGGCGCGATCAAGGCCGAAGTGCTCGACCGCGAGACGCTCGCGGCCAACTTCATGCTCCGGCTCGCACGGTTTTATCCCGACGCGGTGGAGCAGCGCTACAAGTTCCGCCCCGACCCGGCCTGCAATGGCTTCGAGCTGCTGGAGCAGGCGGCGAAAAAACGCGGCTTTCTCATCTCCGGCGGGGAATATGACCTTGAGCGGATGGCGGGCGTGCTGCTCGATGAATATCGCGGCGGCAAGCTCGGCCGCATCACGCTCGAGATGCCGGAGGCGGAAGTATGACGCAGGTCGATCTGTGGACATTGGAAAACGAGCTGCGCACGCCGGACACCGAGCCGCTGTGCGGCGTGGACGAGGCCGGGCGCGGCCCGCTGGCAGGGCCCGTGTGCGCGGCGGCGGTGATGCTGCCGCCAGGGCTGGAGATCCCGGGCCTGAACGACTCGAAAAAGCTCTCGGAGAAAAAGCGCGAGGCGCTTTATGATACCATCATCGCGCAGGCGCTGAGCTACGGCATCGCGTTTGCGACCGTGGAGGAGATCGAGGAGCGCAACATCCTCGGCGCAACGTTTCTGGCCATGAACCGGGCCATCGCGCAGATGTTCCCGCAGCCGGCGCTCGCGCTCATCGACGGCAACCGGAACACCGGCATCACCGTGCCGAGCCGATGCATCGTCGGCGGCGACGGCAAGTGTGCCGACATCGCGGCGGCCTCCGTGCTCGCAAAGGTCACACGTGACCGTTATATGCGCCGGATGGCGGAGACTTATCCGCAGTATGGGTTCGAAAAACACAAGGGCTACGGCACGGCGGCGCACTATGCGGCCATCCGGGCGTATGGGCCAAGCCCCATCCACCGGCCGTCGTTCCTGAAGAAGATGCACTGATATGGCCGGTGCAGTCAAGGGAACGAAGGGCGCCTGGGGCGAGGAGTGCGCGGCGGCGTACCTGCGCCGGCGCGGCTACCGCATCCTCGCGCGCAACTACAGCTGCCGCTTCGGCGAGATCGATATCATCGCGGCCGACCGGCACTATGTCGTGTTCGTGGAAGTGAAGCTGCGCGTGTCCGACCGGTTCGTGCGCGCGGGCGCGTATGTCACCACGGCCAAGCAGGCGCGCATCCGCACGGCGGCGTCGCTCTGGCTGGCAGAGCACGAGACGCAGCTGCAGCCGCGCTTTGACGTGATCGAAATTTATGGCGACGCGGACACGCCGCGCCGTCAACGCAGGATCAATCAGATCGAAAATGCTTTTGAATAACGAGGGATCAGATATGAACTACTACAGCACAAGAGATCATCAGCAGATCGTTTCCGCCGCACAGGCGATCTTTTCCCCCGCACAGGCGATCGCCTGCGGCCTCGCGCCGGACGGCGGCCTGTTCGTGCCGGAGTCGCTGCCGGAGGTGTCCGCGCAGCAGCTTCAGGCGCTGTGCGGCATGACCTACCAGCAGCGCGCCGTGACGATCATGCGCCCGTTTCTGAGCGAGTTTACGGACGCCGAACTGAGTTTACGGACGCCGAACTGGAGCGCTTCACCGCCGCGGCCTACGGCAGCCAGTTTGATGACCCGGCCGTTGCGCCGGTGCACCGGCTCGATGACACCACGGCGTTTCTCGAGCTCTGGCACGGGCCGACGTGCGCGTTCAAGGACATGGCGCTGCAGATCCTGCCGTACCTGCTTACGGCGAGCCTGAATAAGTGCGGCGAGCAGCGGCAGGTGTGCATCCTCGTCGCCACCTCGGGCGACACCGGCAAGGCGGCCCTGCAGGGCTTTGCCGACGTGCCGGGCACGAAGATCCTCGTGTTTTATCCCTACAGCGGCGTGTCGGAGATCCAGCGCCTGCAGATGGTCACGCAGACGGGCAACAACGTTGCGGTCAGCGCCGTGCGCGGCAACTTTGACGATGCGCAGACCGGCGTCAAGCAGATCTTCGGCGACAAGGCGTTTGCCGCCGAGCTCTCGCAGCGCGGCTGGTTCCTGTCCTCGGCCAACTCCATCAACTGGGGCCGCCTGCTGCCGCAGATCGTCTACTATTTCTCGGCGTACTGCGACGCTGTCACCGGCGGCATGATCGCCATGGGCGACCGGCTCAACTTCGTCGTGCCGACCGGCAACTTCGGCGACATTCTCGCCGGCTGGTATGCCAAGGAAATGGGCCTGCCGGTGGGCAAGCTCATCTGCGCGTCGAATGCGAACAACGTGCTCACGGACTTCATCCGCACAGGTACTTATAATAAGAACCGTCCGTTCCACACGACGGCGTCCCCGTCGATGGACATCCTCGTGTCGAGCAACCTCGAGCGCCTGCTCTATGCGCTCTGCGGCAGCGACGCGGAGGTCGCAGGCTATATGCAGCAGCTGCGCGAGCAGGGGAGCTACACGGTCTCCGATGCGCTCAAGGCAAAGATCCAAGAGGTGTTCGCCGGCGGCTTCTGCAATGATATCCAGACGCGCGAGAAGATCGGCCATGCCTGGCGCGACCATCGCTACCTGATCGACACGCACACGGCGGTCGCCTATCACGTGCTCGATGATTACCGCCGCGAGACCGGCGACACGACGCCGTCCGTCGTCGTGTCCACGGCAAGCCCCTTCAAGTTCTGCGACCAGGTGCTGCGCGGCATCGGCGGCACGGCCGATGCCTTCGGCCCGGCGTTGATCCGCCGCCTGTCGTGCGAGACGCAGATCGATGCGCCCGCGCCGCTGACCGGCCTGAACGCGCGACCGGTGCGCTTCGGCGGTTGTGTGGACAAGGCGCAGATGCTGCATACGGTGGACGAATTCCTGAAATAATATGTAACGGACGGGGAGACCCGTCCGCCGGGTCAGAACGCCGCGCGGCCCTTCTTGGTGAAGGTGCTGCAGAACGTCTCGTCCTTGCAGGTGCAGGTGCCCTGGGTGTTTTTGACCTGAATGTGGTCTGCGTGGCAGCGCTTGCCGTCCGCATTGTAGGCGCAGTTGCTCACGTCGCACGCAACGTTGTACTCGCAGCAGTCGTTGATATGATCGCTCATGGTTTCTGCCTCCAGATCAGATTCCGGCATCCGCCGGTCAAATCTATTGTGTGCAGCCGGGCGCGGAATATACGGAGGAACGCAAATGGCATTGTATGCAATTGGCGACCTGCATCTGTCGCTGGGCGCAGATAAACCCATGGACGTATTTGGCGGGCCGTGGGAAAATTATGTAGAAAAAATCAAACTTGGCTTTTCGGCCCTGCATGACGACGATGTCTGCGTGCTCTGCGGCGATCTTGCCTGGGGCATGACCATGGAGCAGGCGCTGCCGGACTTTCAGTTTATCGAGGCGTTGCCGGGGAAAAAGATCCTGCTCAAGGGCAACCACGACTTCTGGTGGAGCACCGCGAAAAAGGCTTACAGCTTTTTTGCGGCGCACGATATGCACACCATGGATATCCTCAATAATAACTGCTATTTCTACGGCGATTATGCCATCTGCGGCACGCGCGGCTGGTTTTATGAGGAGGCCAGGGGCGAGGCGCACGACCGGAAGATCATGCTGCGCGAGGTCGGCAGGCTCGAGACGTCGCTCAAAGCGGCGGGGGATAAGACGAAGCTCGTCTTTCTGCACTACCCGCCGAAGTATCTCGGTTATGAATGCCCGGAGATCCTGGACCTGCTCGATGCCTATCACGTGCCGCTGTGCTGCTATGGACACATCCACAGCCGCGGCTGCCGCAGCGCCTTTCAGGGCATGTATCACGACACGGAGTTCCGGCTGCTGTCGGCGGATTATATCTCGTTTTGCCCGCGCAGGATCCTTCCGTGAAACAGGTGTTGATTTTAGAGGATGAATCTGTTATAGTATTTAGGCATGTTCTTTTCATGACAAATTTCACGTAAACAATGCACCCGGCGATAAATGATTAGAGGAGGAAACCCAATGAACATCCAGAACATCGAAAAGAAAGAAAAAAACATGGCGACCTTTGAAGTGAAGGTCCCGGCCGATGTCTTTGACAATGCGGTCAACGAAGCATATAAAAAGAATAAGAACCATCTCTACGTGGCCGGCTTCCGCAAGGGCAAGGCCCCGCGCGCCGTCATCGAGGGTATGTACGGCAAGGAAGTGTTCTACCCCGACGCCATCGAGGCGCTGGCGGAGGATGCGTTCGAGGCAGGCCGTGCCGACTGCGGCTTTGAGTGCGTCGGCGCGCCGAGCCTGATCGACCAGAAAGTCACCGAGGACAAAGAGCTGATCTACACCTTTGAGGTCGGTATGTATCCGGAAGTGGAGCTCGGTCAGTACAAGGGCCTCGAGGTCCCGCAGAACCACGAAGCGTTTGACGAGAGCAAGGTCGACGAAGAGATGCACAATGTCCAGAAGCGCAACGCCCGCCTGCTCGATGTTGAGCGCGAGGCGAAGATGGGCGACCATGTCACGATCGACTTCGCCGGCTTCATCGATGGCGAGCAGTTTGACGGCGGCACGGCCGAGGATTATGACCTTGAGCTCGGCTCCAACACGTTCGTGCCCGGCTTCGAGGAGCAGATCGTTGGCATGAAGGCCGGCGACGAGCGCGATGTCGTCGTCACCTTCCCCGAGAACTACGTTGAGGCGCTGGCCGGCAAGGAGGCCACCTTCAAAGTCACCGTCAAGAGCGTCAAGGAGCCCGAGCTTCCGGAACTGGACGACGAGCTGGCCAAGGACATCTCCGACTACGAGACCATCGCGGAGTACCGCGACCATGTCCGTGAGGATCTGGAGAAAGAGTTTACCGAGCAGCAGGAGTCTGATTATGCGACCCGCCTCATGAAGGCCGCCGTCGACAACATGACCGTCGAGATCCCCGAGCCCATGATCCTGGCCAAGCTCGACGAGCAGCTGCGCAACTACATCTCCACCATGGGCATCAGCCCCGAGCTCACCCGTGAGCAGGTGCTCGCCTCCATGGGCCTGGACGAGAAGACCTTCCAGGAGATCATGCGTCCGCAGGCCGTGTTTGAGCTGCAGACCGATCTGCTGCTCGACGCGATCGTCAAGGCCGAGAACATCGAGCTCGACGAGGGTGAACTCGACGAGACATACAACAAGATGGCCGAAGAGTATAAGATGGACGTCGACAAGATCAAGCAGTATGTCGACGAGAAGATCATCGTTCTCGATATGAAGCGCCGCAAGGCTGCCCAGCTCATCCGCGACACCGCGGTGGACAAGGAGCCCGAGGCGAAGGAAGAAGCCGCTGAGACCAAGGAAGAGGCAGCCGAGTAATTCCCCGAAAGCTGTTTGGATTCCGGGCAGAACGGTTATGCTCTCTTGGATAAGCGAAACATCGAAAGGAGCGTACCATGAGTTTAGTACCGTACGTTGTCGAGCAGACCTCCCGCGGGGAGCGCTCGTACGACATTTTTTCCCGCCTGCTCAATGACCGCATCATCATGCTGTCCGAGGAGGTCAATGATACAACCGCCAGCCTGATCGTGGCGCAGCTGCTGTATCTCGAAGCACAGGATCCCGATAAGGACATCCAGTTTTATATCAACAGCCCCGGCGGCAGCGTGACCGCAGGCCTCGCCATCTATGACACCATGCAGTACATTAAGGCGGATGTTTCCACCATTTGTGTCGGTTTGGCTGCATCGATGGGCGCGTTCCTGCTCTCGTCCGGCGCGAAGGGCAAGCGCCTGGCGCTGCCGAATTCGGAGATCATGATCCATCAGCCCTCCGGCGGCAGCCAGGGCCAGTGCACGGATATTCAGATCCAGGCACGGCAGATCCTGCGCATCAAGGATCGCCTCAATCACATCCTCGCAGAGAACACCGGCAAGCCGGTCGAGACCATCGCCGAGGATTGCGAGCGCGATAACTTCATGACCGCGGAGGAAGCACAGGCTTACGGTCTGGTGGACAAGGTCATTTATAAGCGATAATCTGTCAGGGGAGGGAACCGCCGTTCCCTCCCTGTTTCAAATGTAGAAAATGTGAGGTTTTTATGGCCAGAAATGACGAGAAAAAGAGCGTGCGCTGCTCTTTTTGCGGCAAACCGCAGTCGCTGGTGAACCGGCTCGTTGCCGGCAACGGCGTCTATATCTGTGATGAGTGCGTGCGCCTGTGCATGAGCATCATCGACGAGGGCTATCAGCCCGAGAGCGTCTCCACGGCGCAGGTCACGCTCCGGCGCGACCAGCTGCCGAAGCCGGCCGAGATGCGCGCCACGCTCGACGACTATATCATCGGCCAGGACCGTGCCAAGGTGGTGCTGTCCGTGGCGGTGTACAACCACTATAAGCGCATCCTGCGCGGCGATCAGGATAACGATGTCGAGCTGCAAAAGAGCAATGTCCTGCTCATCGGCCCGACTGGCAGCGGCAAGACGCTCTTTGCCCAGACCCTGGCCAAGATGCTCGATGTGCCGTTTGCCATCGCGGACGCGACTACGCTCACCGAGGCCGGCTATGTCGGCGAGGATGTAGAGAACATCCTGCTCAAGCTCCTGCAGGCGGCGGACTTTGACGTCGAGCGCGCACAGCGTGGCATCATTTACATCGACGAGATCGACAAGATCGCCCGCAAGAGCGAGAACACGTCCATCACGCGCGACGTCTCCGGCGAGGGCGTGCAGCAGGCGCTGCTCAAGCTGCTCGAGGGCACGGTCGCCAACGTCCCGCCGCAGGGCGGACGCAAGCATCCGCAGCAGGAGTTCATCCAGGTGGACACGACGAACATCCTCTTCATCTGCGGCGGCGCGTTCGACGGTGTGGACAAGATCATCGAGCGCCGCATGGACAAGAAGTCCATGGGCTTCGGCGCCGAGATCCAGAGCGCCAAGGAGCGCGACCTGACCGAGATCATGAAAAACGTGCAGCAGCACGACCTGCTGAAGTTTGGCATCATCCCGGAGCTGATCGGCCGCATGCCGGTCATCACGGCGCTGGCCAGTCTGAGCCGCGAGGACATGGTGCGTATTCTCAAAGAGCCCAAAAACGCCCTGACCAAGCAGTATCAGGCGCTGATGCAGTTTGATAACGTCGAACTGGAATTTGAAGACGAAGCGCTTGGTAAAATTGCGGATAAGGCGATCGCAATGGAGATCGGCGCCCGCGGCCTGCGCAGCGTCATGGAAGGCGTCATGACGGACCTGATGTACTCCGTTCCGTCGGACCCGACGATCGCCAAGATCACCATCACCGCGGCGAGCGTGGACGGCACTGAGCCGCCGCGCATCGAGCGCCGGGAGCAGTGAGCCATTGCCTCCTGCCCCCAAGACCCCTGAGCGAAAGAGGAATCTGAATGGATAACACAACGACTATGGATCATGCGGAATTCACCGCCCGGCGCAGCCTGCCCATGATGGCACTGCGCGGCCTGACCGTGTTTCCGGGCATGATGCTGACCTTTGAGGTCGAGCGCAGCATGTCCATCGCGGCGCTGAACATGGCCATGAGCGACGATCAGATCATCTACCTGGTCCCGCAGAAAGACATTGCGACCGACATTCCCACCCCGGACGATGTGTACGGCGTGGGCACGGTCTGCCGCATCAAGCAGATGATGAAGCAGCCCGGCACCAAGACCATCCGCGTCATGGCCGAGGGCATCGAGCGCGGCCGGACGCTGGCCGTGCGCACGGACACGCCCTGCTTTGTGGCCGAGGTCGAGNTGCTTTGTGGCCGAGGTCGAGCCGATGCCGGATGTGGAAGAGCGGAAAACGGCGCGCACCGAGGCGCTCATCCGTCACTGCTGCAATTTGTTTGATGCCTATGTTACCGCGTCCGGCAACATGGCGCCGGAGTCGGTCATCAGCGTGCTTGGCAGCACGAACGCGGCGTTCGTGTCGAATTTTATCTCCCAGCACGTGTTCCTGCGTCCGGAAGAGAAGCAGGAGCTGCTGGAGGAGACGCGCCCGAGCCGGAGACTGTCCAAGCTCTCGAAAATGCTGCTGCACGAGACGAGCGTGCTCGGCCTGCAGCATCAGCTCGAGGAGGCGGCACAGGACCGGCTGAATCAGACGCAGCAGGAGTATCTGCTGCGCGAGCAGATGAAGATCATTCAGGCGGAGCTCGGCGAGTCCGACGATCCGGACTCCGAGAGCGCGGACTACCGTGAGAAGATCCTCGCCCTGCACCTGCCGGCCGACTCCGAGCAGCGCCTGCTCAAAGAGGTCGACCGGCTCAAAAAGCAGCCGTTCGGCTCATCGGAGGCGGCTGTCATCCGCAATTATCTGGACATCTGCCTCGAGCTGCCGTGGAACACGCGCACGAAGGAAACGCTCGACGTGCGCGCCGCGCGCGAGGTGCTGGACAAAGAGCACTTCGGCCTCGAAAAGGTCAAGGACCGCATCACGGAGTATCTGGCCGTGCGCCAGCTCGCGCCCGATGTCAAGGGCGGCGTGCTGTGCCTTGTCGGCCCTCCGGGCACCGGCAAGACGAGTATTGCCATGAGCATTGCCCACGCCACGAACCGCAAGCTCGCGCGTATCTCTCTCGGTGGTGTGCACGACGAGGCGGAGATCCGCGGCCACCGCAAGACGTATGTCGGCGCCATGCCCGGCCGCATCATCAACGGCCTGACCATCGCCGGCAGCATGAACCCCGTCATGGTGCTCGACGAGATCGATAAGCTCGGCAGCGATTACCGCGGCGACCCGTCGTCGGCGCTGCTGGAGGTGCTCGACGCAGAGCAGAACGACCACTTCCGCGATAACTTCATGGAGATCCCGGTCGACTTGTCGGATGTGTTCTTCATCCTGACGGCCAACACGCTTGACACCATCCCGCGCCCGCTGCTCGACCGCATGGAGGTCATCCAGCTCTCGAGCTATACCGACGAGGAAAAGCTCCAGATCGCAAAGCAGCATCTGCTGCCCAAGCAGCGCAAAAAGCACGGGCTCAAGCCGTCGCAGCTGCGCGTGAGCGACGATGCCATCCGCGAGATCATCACGCTCTATACGCGCGAATCCGGCGTGCGCGTGCTCGAGCGCGAGCTCGCCGCCGTCTGCCGCAAGACGGCCAAGCGCATCGCGCTCGGCGAGTGCAAGAGCGTGCAGCTGCGCGCAGGCAGCGTGGCCAACTATCTCGGCCCCGCGCGCTTTGAGCCGGAGCACGTCTATGCGCAGGATGAGGTCGGCCTCGTGCGCGGCCTTGCCTGGACATCCGTCGGCGGGGAAGTGCTCGATGTTGAAGCCGCCGTGCTCGACGGCACCGGAAAGCTGGAGCTGACCGGCAACCTCGGCAACGTCATGAAGGAGTCGGCGCAGGCCGCCGTCACCTATATCCGCAGCCGCGCGCAGATGCTCGGCATCGACCCGGAGTTTTATAAGAAGAAGGATATCCACATCCACTTCCCGGAGGGCGCGATCCCGAAGGACGGCCCGTCGGCCGGCATCACGATCTGCATCGCGGTCATCTCCGCGCTCACGAATACGCCGGTCCGCCGCGACCTCGCCATGACGGGCGAGATCACGCTGCGCGGCCGCATCCTGCCGATCGGCGGCCTGAAGGAAAAGACCATGGCCGCCATGCGCATCGGCATTACGACGGTCATCATCCCGCGTGAGAACGAAAAGGATCTCGAGGAGATCGACCCGACCGTGCGCAGTGCGCTCAAATTCGTCACGACCGACCACGTGGACAAGATCCTGGACGTCGCGTTCGGCCGCCGGTTTNNCGCGTTCGGCCGCCGGTTTGCCGCGGCCGTCAAGGCGGCGCACAAGGATGCGCCCGGCGACGCGGCGAACGTGAACCTGCGCCAGTGAGGAGACTGCCATGGCGACACTGAACCTGAATAAGGCGGAGTTTCTCAAGTCCGCCGTCAGCCCGTCCGGCTTTCTCGCGGCCGACCTGCCGTGCATCGTCTTTGCCGGCAAGTCGAACGTCGGCAAGTCCTCGGTCATCAACCGGCTGCTCAACCGCAGGAATTTTGCCCGCGTCGGCTCGCAGCCCGGCAAGACCGTCCATGTGAACTATTTTTGCATCGACGGCCGGGCATACTTCGTCGACCTGCCGGGCTATGGCTACGCCAGCGTCGCCAAGACGGAGCGCGCACGCTGGGGCAAGCTCATGGAGGACTTCTTCGCAGACCCCGCGCGCATCACGCTCGGCGTCATGATCGTCGACGCCCGCCACAAGCCCACGGCCGACGATGAGACGATGGCTGCGTGGTTTCATTCCACCGGCTGCCCGATGGTCGTCGTGGCCAACAAGTGCGACAAGCTCAAAAAGTCGGAGATCGAGCCGAACCTTGCGCGCATCCGGGCCACGCTTTTGCTGCCGGACGATGCGGTGCTCCTGCCGTTTTCGGCGGAGAAGGGCACCGGCCGCGAGGCGCTGCTCGGCGAGATCTTTCGCGCCATTGGATGAACCAAAGTGCAGAGCGTGCATTCGCGCGCTCTGCGCCGCAAAGCTCTGCGGGGCAGAGCTTCACGGCGGATGATTGGATTCGAGGCGGGCCTTGCCCCCTCGAGCACCCCCGCTGCGCATTCGATCCGGTGATGGCGGGGTCATTCTTAACTGCCCGAAGTGCAGAGCGTGCATTCGCGCGCTCTGCACTTGTTTTTTCGGCGGGGACTTGATATAATGCAAATTTGTAGGAATGGGAGGTGCGCGCGTGAACACCCTGCAATCGATCTGGAACGGGCTCGACTGGTCGTATCTGCTGAATATCGTGCTGTCGGTCGTTCCGTCGCTGCTGTGCATCACGTTTCATGAGGTGTCGCACGGCTATGTCGCCTATCGCCTCGGCGATACGACGGCAAAGGACGCCGGCCGGCTCACGCTCAACCCCCTGAAGCACATCGACCCGATGGGCCTGCTGATGATGGTCGTGTTCAAATTCGGCTGGGCAAAGCCCGTGCCGGTGAACATGATGCGCTTTCGCAGCCCCAAGCGCGGCATGGCGCTCACGGCACTGGCGGGGCCGGTGTCGAACGTGCTGCTCGCACTGGTGTTTCTGTTTTTGTACGGCCTGCTGTACCGGGCGCTGTATTCGGTGCAGTTTCTGCTGGACATGATCTGGCTGACGGCATATATCAGTCTGGCGCTGGCCATTTTCAACATCATCCCGGTCTCACCGCTCGACGGGTCCAAGGTGCTCTTTGCGCTGCTGCCCGACGCGGCGTATGCCAAGCTCATGCGCTATGAGCGCTATGGCATGATCCTGCTGCTCGTGCTGGTCGCCACCGGCGTGCTCGGCAAGCCGCTCACCACGGTGACGGAGGCCGCGTTTGACAAACTCTTTGTATTTGCGGAGTGGGGCTATGAACTTATCGGCATCTTCGGCTAAGCCGGCCGATCCGACTTATTTTCTCGAGGGCGTCATCCACGACAAGAGCGAGATGGCGGATTTTGAGGGCCCGCTGAGCCTGATCCTGCTGCTCTTGTCGAAGAACAAGATCGAGATCCGGGACATCAAAATTTCGGAGATCCTCGATCAGTATCTGGAATACCTCAACGCCATGGAAAAGCTCGATCTCGAGATCGCAAGCGAGTTCGTGCAGATGGCGTCTTATCTGCTCTATATCAAGACCCGTATGCTCCTCACGGAGGAGAAGGAGGTCACAGAACTTGAGCAGCTCATCGCATCGCTCGAGCAGCTCAAGTGCAAGGACACCTATGCGGCTGTGAAGTCCGTCACGCCGATGCTCGACGCTGCGGCCCAGACCGGCCTGCACTATCTCTCGCGCCCGCCGGAGCCGCTGCCGAAGTCAGCGGGGGAATACCGCTACCGCATCGAGCAGGCAGACCTTCTGCGCGCGCTGCTGTCGGTGTTCACGCGCGGCGGCGCGGCAGCGACGGATGCGCTGCAGATGGCGGCGCCGAAGCGCATCGTCTACAGCGTGCGCGACAAATGCCGCACGCTCATTGACCAGCTGCGCGAGCGGGGGAGCATGCCGCTCAGCACGCTCTACAGCCAGTGCACCAGCCGCAGCGAGATCGTGGCGACGTTTTTGTCCGTGCTGGAGCTGTGCAGCCTCGGCCATCTGATGCTTTCCGAGCAAAACGGCGAATATGTGGCAAGCTTCACCGGCGGCGTCACGGACGATATTCTGGAATCCATTGTAGAGTGAGAAATTTTTATGGAACACGAGGAATTACTTTCGGTCATTGAGGCCATTTTATTTGCAGCGGGCGATCCCGTGCCGGCGTCGCGCATCGCGCTCGTCACCGGCGAGGAGACGCAGACGATCGTCTCGGCCGCCAGGGAGCTCGCCGCGGCCTATGAGGAAAACCGCTGCGGTATGCGCCTGGTGCAGATGAATGATCTGCTGCAGCTGTGCTCCGCGCCGGAGTATGCGGAGTATATCCGCCGCGCGCTCGAGCAGCGCAAGCCGCCCAAGCTCTCGCAGCCGGCGCTGGAGGTACTGGCGATCGTGGCGTATTTCCAGCCCGTCACGCGCGCGTACATCGACCAGGTGCGCGGCGTGGACAGTGCCTACACGGTCACGACGCTGCTCGAGCGCGGGCTCATCGAGGCCTGCGGCAAGCTCGACGCGCCCGGCCGCCCGTCGCTGTACCGCACGAGCGCGCTGTTTCTGCGCACCATGGGTATGCAGTCGCTCGATGAGCTGCCCGTGCTGCCGGATCTGTCGTCCGACGAGGGCGCGGAAAAGCTCGAACAGGCCATCTCGGAGCTGCGCGGCCGCGGCGAGCAGATGGAGCTGACGGACACGGAGGAAAAACCGACAGGGGAGTGATGCCGATTGACGGCCCTGTGGATCATACTGGCGATCGTGTTGGTGCTGACGGTGCTGGATCTGCTGCCGGTCGGCGTGGACGCCGCCTACGCGGACGATGTGTTTTCGCTCGCGGCGTGCATCGGCCCGTTCCGGCTCCGGCTCCTGCCGAAACCGCCGGACCAGAAGCCAAAGAAGAAAAAGCCCCCAAAACCGAAGAAGGAAAAGCCGAAAAAGCAATCCGCCCCGCCGGATATCCGGACGATCCTCGCCCTTGCAAAGCTCGGCCTGCAGGCGCTGGATCGCTTCCGGCAGCGGCTGCGTGTGCAGCTGCTGCGGCTGGTGTTTATCTCCGGCGCGCCGAATCCGTACGACACGGCGCTGGCGTTCGGCTATGTCAACGCCGCGCTCGGCGCGCTCACGCCGCTGGCGGAGCGGGCGCTGCGTATCGATGAGCGGGACATTCAGACCGGTGTGGATTTTCAGGCCGAGCGGCCGCGCATCGACGCGCGCATCGTCTGCACGATCCGTATCGGACAGATCGTCATCATCGCGCTGGCGTTCGGCGCAGGATTCCTGAAACAGAAAATGCACGCGAAACAGGCCCGGGCCGCACGCGCAAAGACCGCGCCGGCCACGCAGGAAAGGAAGGTCAGCAATGGATAATGAAATCAGTGCAGTCATGACTGCGACCATGAGCAAGATCAAGGAAATGGTGGACACGAACACCGTCGTCGGCGAACCGATCACGACGCCGGACGACATCACGCTCATTCCGCTGTCCCGCGTCAGCTTCGCCTTTGCCAGCGGCGGGTCGGAGTTCCCGATGAAGGAGAACAAAAACGGTGTCGGCTGCGGCAGCGGCGCAGGCGTCAAGGTCGAGCCGATGGGCTTTCTGATCGTCAAGGACGGCAATGTGCGCATGCTCAACGTCATGCCGCCGGCATCGAACACGTTTGACCGCCTGATCGACATGACCCCGCAGGTGATCGACCGCATCGACCAGTTTATCGACCAGCGCAAGGCCGGCAAAGCATAAACCGCACCGAAAGTGCCCATAATAAGCACCGCCCGAAACTTGGAAAGGGTGGTGCTTGTTTTGAAACGGACGTTTTTTGGCCTTGCCTGCATGCTGGCCATTTCTTTGCTTTTCACGCCGCGCGCACATGCCGCCGGGACGGACAATGCGGCCAGGGCCGCCATTGTCGTGCATCCCGAGACCGGCGCCGTGCTCTATGAAAAGAACGCGGACGAGCGGCTCGGCATTGCCAGCACGACGAAGATCATGACCGCGCTCGTTGTGCTCGAACACTGCGCGCTCGACGAACCGGTCGAGATCCTGCCGGAATACACGGCGGTCGAGGGCTCGTCGATGTATCTGCGCGCCGGCGAGACGTACACGGTTGAGGAGCTGCTCTACGGCCTGATGCTCGTGTCCGGGAATGACGCCGCCATCGCGCTCGCGTGTCACACGGCAGGCTCTGTGGCGGCGTTTGCGGGCATGATGAACGACAAGGCGCGCGCGCTCGGCATGACCAGCAGCGCGTTTCAAAACCCCAACGGCCTTGACGCCGAGGGGCACTATTCCACGGCGCGCGACATGGCGAAGCTCGCCTGTGCGGCTCTGGAAAATGAGACATTCCGCGCGATCGTGTCCACAAAGAGCACGACCGTGGACGGGCAGACGCTCGTGAACCACAACCGCCTGCTGCGCAGCTATGACGGTGCGGTCGGCGTCAAGACCGGGTACACCAAGACCGCGGGCCGGACGCTCGTGTCCTGCGCGCAGCGCGGCACGACGCAGTTCGTGTGCGTGACGCTCTCGGATCCGGACGACTGGAACGACCACACGCACCTGCTCGACTGGGCGTTTGAAAACTACGAGTACCGCTGCGTCGCCGGCGACACGCCGGTGTATGCCGTGCCGGTGCTTTCCGCCACGGTGGAGCTCTGCGCAGCGGCGCCGGAGCGGCCTGCCTATCTGCTCGTGCACCCGGATGACCCGGTGTCGCTGAAGGCGGAGCTGCCGCGTTTCACGTTTGCGCCGGTGGAGCAGGGCGCGCAGGCGGGCATACTGACGGCGACCGGCCCGGATGGCCAAAGTGTCACGGTGCCGCTGCGCTATGCCGAACCCGCGGCGCTCGACCCGGACGTGAAGATCACGCCGCTCGCGCGGCTCGGCCGGCTGTGGACGCACGCCTGCCGTTACTTTTCTTCCTACTACTATCCTGTATCCTGAGGTGATGACCATGCAGCAGCGGCTGCAAAAGTGCATTTCCGAGGCGGGCGTCGCCTCGCGTCGCACGGCGGAGGCGATGATCTCCGCCGGCCGCGTGACCGTCAACGGCCGAACCGCACAGCTTGGCGCGCAGGCAGACCCGGAGAACGACGTCATCTGCATCGACGGCCGGCCGCTGCCGCCACGCGCCCCGAAGCGGTACATAATGCTGAATAAACCGCGCGGCTATGTCACGACGATGCACGACGAGTGCGGGCGCAAAACGGTGGCGGATCTTGTGGCCGCGGCGGGGGAGCGGCTCTACCCGGTCGGGCGGCTGGATCTCGATTCCGAGGGCCTGCTCATTCTGACGAATGACGGGGAGATCGCAAACTGTCTCATGCACCCGTCGCACGAGATCCCCAAAACGTATGAGGTGGACGTAGAGGGCGGCGACCTCGCAGCCGCGGCAGAGGCCATGCACGCCGTCACGGAGCTGGAGGGCTATCGTGTCCGCCCGGCGGAAGTGACGGTGCTCGCGCCAGGCCGGCTGTCCGTCACGATCCATGAAGGGCGCAATCGGCAGGTGCGCCGCCTGTGTGCGCTCGCGGGGCTGCGTGTCCGGCGGCTCGTGCGCGTGGCAGAGGGGCAGCTGCGGCTCGGCACGCTCGCGCCGCGTCAGTGGCGGCCGCTGACGGAGCAGGAGATCACGTACCTGAAATCTCACCTTTGAGGCAAAAATTTTTATGCAAGTTTTTCTCCTGGAAATTGCAAAAACAACTTGCAAAGTGGTGCAAATTTGCTTAAAATAAAAAAATGTGCCGCAGCTTGGCGGTAAAAATGCGTATTTACAGGGTGAACATATGAAAATGGATATATTGTCTGCTTTGGAGCATAAATTTCCCTCCTTTTCCAAGGGCCAGCGCACCATCGCGCAGTTTATTCTGAAAAACTATGACAAGGCGGCCTTCATGACGGCTGCGCGCCTCGGAGAAGTGACCGGCGTGAGCGAGTCGACCGTCGTGCGTTTCGCGGCCGATCTCGGCTATCGCGGCTACCCTGGCATGAAAAAAGCGCTGCAGGAGATCGTGCGCAACCGCCTGACCTCGGTCGAACGCATCGAGGCGGCCGAGAGCACCATGGACGGGCGCGACGTGCTCAAGGCGGTGCTGCGCGCGGATATCAACAATCTGCAGGCCACGCTCGACGAGGTCGATCAGGACAACTTTGACCAGGCAGTCGATATGATCCTCTCGGCAAAGCATATCTACATCATCGGCATGCGCACGTCCACGACGCTGGCGGATTTTCTCGGCATCTATCTTAAGCTGCTGCTGGATAATGTCACGGTCGTCAAGGAGATCGCCGCGCGCGAGGTGTACGAACAGATGCTGCGCATCGGCGAGGGCGACCTCATCATCGGCATCAGCTACCCGCGCTATTCCAAGCGCACAATCAGCGCCATGAAGTTTGCGCGCGATCACGGCGCGCGATGCCTCGGCATGACGGACAGCAAGGTCTCACCGCTCAACGAGATCTCCGACGTGTGCCTGTACGCCAAGAGTGAGATGGTGTCCTTCCTCGACTCGCTCGTCGCACCCGTGAGCCTGATCAATGCGCTCATTATGGCCGTCGGTGCGCGCGATCGGGAGCGCACGTTTGAGACGTTCCGCGAGCTGGAGACCGTCTGGAAAGAATACGAGGTGTATGGGACCGTTGAAAGCTGATGTAGTTGTGATCGGCGGCGGCGCGGCCGGGTCCATGTGCGCGCTCACGGCGGCGCAGCGCGGGCTTCATGTTGTGCTGCTCGAGCCGAACAAAATGCTCGGCAAGAAGCTGCGCATCACCGGTAAAGGCCGCTGCAACGTAACGAACCACTGCGATGTGAAAACCATCCTTGCCAACATTCCGGGCGACGGGCGCTTTCTCTACAGCGCGCTCAACCGCCTCGGCCCGCAGGATACGATGGCGCTGTTTGAATCGCTTGGCGTGCCGCTCAAGACCGAGCGCGGAAACCGCGTGTTCCCGGTCTCTGACCGGTCGCACGACGTTGCCAACGCCCTTGAGCGCGCCTACGCGCACGCCGGCGGGAAGGTCGTGCACGCTGGGGCAACGGATATTCTGACGCAGGACGGCGCCGTCTCCGCCGTTGTGACCACGGAGGGCGCGATCGACTGCGATGCCGCCGTCATCTGCACGGGCGGCCTGTCCTATCCGCTCACCGGTTCGACCGGCGACGGCTACCGGTTTGCGCAGCGGCTGGGCCATACGGTCACGCCCACGCGCGCCTCGCTCGTACCGCTGGAATCCGAGGATCCCTGGTGCGCCGAGATGCAGGGCTTTTCCCTGCGCAACGTGACGCTCACGGTCTACGATGAGCAGAACAAGGCCGTTTACTCCGACCTGGGCGAGATGCTCTTCACGCACTTTGGCGTGTCGGGCCCGCTGGTGCTGTCGGCGAGCGCGCACATGCGCGACTTTTCGCGGCACAAATACCGCCTGTCCATCGATCTGAAGCCGGCGCTGGACGAAAAGAAGCTCGACGCGCGCATCCTGCGCGATTTTCAGAAATACGCCAACCGCGACTTTAAGAATGCGCTCTATGACCTCGCAGGCCATGCCATGATCCCGGTGCTCGTGCGCCTGTCCGGCATCCCGGAGGATACGAAGGTCAACGTTATCACGCGCGAGCAGCGGCATCGGCTCGTGGAGCTGTTCAAGCATTTTCCGGTGTCGGTCACCGGCACGCGGCCCATCGATGAGGCCATTATTACATCCGGCGGCGTGTCGCTCAAGGAGGTCAACCCGCGCACCATGGGCTCCAAGCTCGTGCCCGGGCTGTATTTTGCCGGCGAGGTGCTCGATCTGGACGCCTATACCGGCGGCTTCAACCTGCAGATCGCATGGAGCACCGGCTATGTGGCTGGAAATGCGGTCTGCACATAACGCACGAAAGGAAATGAACGTTTTGGATACGCACATTACCGTTGCCATCGACGGCCCGTCCGGCGTCGGAAAGAGCACGATCGCCCGCGCGGCCGCGCGCCGCTTCGGCCTCATCTATGTGGACACCGGCGCGATCTACCGCACGGTCGGCCTCGCCTGTGAGCGGGCCGGCGCGGACTGTTCGGACACCGCCGCCGTGCAGGCGCTGCTGCCGGAGCTGAAGATCGAGCTTGCCTATGACGACGCAGGCGAGCAGCGGATGCTGCTCAACGGCGAGGACGTCTCGGACACGATCCGCCTGCCGGAGGTGTCGCTGCTTGCCTCGCGTGTGTCGGCGCTGCCGGTCGTGCGCGCGTTTTTGCTGGACATGCAGCGCGATCTCGCGCGCACGCACAGCGTCGTCATGGACGGGCGCGATATCGGAACGGTCGTCCTGCCGGACGCCGGGCTGAAGATCTTCCTGTCCGCCTCGGCGGAGTGCCGCGCGCAGCGCCGCTACCGCCAGCTGCAGGAGAAGGGCATTGAGGAGCCTTATGCCGACGTGCTGCGCGAGCTCGAGCAGCGCGATTATGATGATACGCACCGCGCCGTCGCGCCACTCAAGGCAGCGCCGGACGCCGTGCACATCGACACGAGCGACCTGACGCTCGATGAGAGCATCGACGCCGTGTGCGCGGCTATCCGCACACGCTTCGGAGTGGAGGGAAAGGCGTGAAGAAACTCATGGTTGCCAAGTCGGCCGGCTTCTGCTTCGGTGTCAGCCGGTCGGTGAAGATGGCCGAGGAAATGCTTGCTGCCGAGCAAAACTGCTACAGCCTCGGCGAGCTTATCCATAATGACGATGTGGTGCAGCACCTGCGGTCCGAGGGCCTCACGGTCGTGGACGGCCCGGAGCAGATCCCGCAGGGCGCGTCCGTCATCATCCGCTCCCACGGTGTCAGCCGCGCGGAGTTTGAGGCCGTGCAGCACACGGGCGCGACGGTGTATGACGCGACGTGCCCGAAGGTCAAGCGCATCCATGAGATCGTAGCTGAGGCTTCCGCCGAGGGGCGGCAGCCGGTCATCATCGGTGCAGCCGGCCACCCCGAGGTGCGGGCGATCTGCGGCTGGTGCGTTTCTCCGGTCGTGGTCAATGACGCTGCGGAGCTCGCCGCGCGTATTGCCGACGGCACCATTGACTGTGCAAAACCGCTGACTGTCGTCATCCAGACGACCCAAACGCAAGAGAAACTGCTGGAATGTCAGAAAATCATAAAAAAACAGTGTACAAACGCAAAATTGTTTGATACAATATGTGGTGCTACGTTTACACGTCAGACAGAGGCTGCGCAGATGGCCAGTGCCTGCGACGCAATGGTCGTCGTCGGCGGCAGCCACAGCGCCAACAGCCGCCATCTCTACGAGATCTGCCGCAGCGCGTGTGCAAACGTGCAATTTATTGAAAACGCAGCGCAGCTTGATACAAGCGCGTTCGTACATGCGGATACGGTCGGCCTGACAGCCGGGGCCTCCGTGCCTGCATGGATCATTAAGGAGGTAAAACAAAAGATGAGTGACGAGATCCTGACTCAAGAAAATCCCACGGAGACTGAAAATTTTGATGAAATGCTGGAGGCATCTCTCAAGCCTATATATAATGGAGAAAAGGTAACCGGTACGGTCGTGGCCATTTCTGGCACCGAGATCAGTGTCGATATCGGCACCAAGTATTCCGGCTTCATCCCGACCAGCGAGTTCACCGACGACGGCATCAAGGTCGAAGACGTCCTGCACGTCGGCGACACCATTGAGGCGAGCGTTGTGCGCGTCAACGACGTGGAAGGCACTGCGATGCTCTCCAAGAAGCGTCTCGACGCCGTGAAGAACTGGGCCGCCATCGAAGAGGCACAGGAGAGCGGCGAGATCGTCGAGGGCAAAGTCACCGAGGACAACAAGGGCGGCATCGTTGTGTCCGTCAAGGGCATCCGCGTGTTCGTGCCCGCTTCCCAGTCCGGCCTGCCGAAGGACGCTGCCATGTCCGAGCTCGTCGGCCAGACCGTGCGCCTGAAGATCACCGAGGTCAACCGCGGCCGAAAGCGCGTCGTCGGTTCCATCCGTGCCGTCGCCCAGAAGGAGCGCCGCGAGCGCGCCGAGAAGATCTGGAGCGAGATCGAGGTCGGCAAGCACTATCACGGTGTTGTCAAGTCCCTGACGTCCTACGGCGCGTTCGTCGATATCGGCGGCATTGACGGTATGGTGCACGTCTCCGAGCTGAGCTGGAGCCGCATCAAGCAGCCGTCCGACGTGCTGTCCGTCGGCGACGAGGTCGATGTTTACGTCATCAGCTTCGATCCGGAGAACCACAAGATCTCCCTCGGCTACAAAGATCCCAACGGCAACCCCTGGAACAAGTTCATGTCCACCTTCCAGGTCGGCGATGTGGCGAAGGTCACCATCGTCAAGCTTATGCCTTTCGGCGCGTTCGCCGAGGTGTTGCCCGGTGTGGACGGCCTGATCCACATCTCCCAGATCGCCAACCGCCGCATCGGCAAGCCCGATGAGGTCCTGACCGTCGGCGACATTGTCGATGCGAAGATCACCGCGATCGACGAGGAGAAGCACAAGATCTCCCTGTCCATCCGCGCGCTGACCGCTCCCGAGCCGGCCCCGGTGCGTGAGCGCCCGGCGAAGAAGCCGCATGCTCCGGAAGCTGACGCTCTGGTCTACGAAGTGTCCGCCACCGGCGAGGCCACCGGCAACATCCCCGAGATCGACGACGAGATCGACGAGTAATTTCCGCCCTGAAACATCCCTGCACGAACCGTGCAGGGATGTTTTTTTGCTGCCCGCACCTTGCGCCGGTCTGCATTTCTGATTATAATGAAGCTATAGAATTTTGGATCATTGTACGATATTCGAGAAAGGAGCGATCCCATGGCACTGTACGGAAAGATCAAAGCGAAGCTCGTCGGCAAACCGTTTTGCACGATGGTCGTTCTGGCGGCCGGTTCTTCCAAGCGGATGGGCCGCGACAAGCTGATGATGGAGGTCGGCGGTGTGCCGGTGCTCGTGCGCTCGCTGCAGGCGATGCAAAACTGCGCCGCCGTGGACGAGCTCATCGTCGTCACGCGCACGTCCCGCCTCGAGGAGATCGCGGCGCTGCGCGACCGGTACGGCCTGACGAAGATGACCAAGGTCGTCGTCGGCGGCATGACGCGCGCCGAGTCCTCGCTGGCCGGCGTGCTGGCGGCGAGCAATAGGGCCACGCTCATCGGCATCCACGACGCGGCGCGCCCGCTTGTGACGGATGATATCATCACGGAGACCATTCAGGCGGCGAAAAAGAGCCGCGCGGCCGCGCCCGGCATCCCGGTGCGCGACACGGTCAAGCGCACGGCCGGCGGCGTTATCACCGGCACGCCCGAGCGCGCGTCGCTCACCGCCATTCAGACGCCGCAGGTGTTCCAGGCGGATCTGATCAAGGCCGCGCTCACGAACGCCATGCGCAAGCACCTGGCCATCACCGATGACTGCTCGGCCGTGGAGCAGCTGCGTGTCAAGCCGGTCGTGACGCAGGGTTCGGACGAAAACCTCAAGATCACGACGCCGATCGATATCGAGCTCGCGGAGTCTATTCTCAGGAGGCGCGGCGGGGCATGATGCGCATTGGTCACGGTTATGATGTACACCGGCTCGTCACGGGCCGCAAGCTCATCCTCGGCGGTGTGGACATCCCGCACGAGACCGGCCTGCTCGGCCACTCGGACGCGGACGTGCTGACGCATGCCGTCATGGATGCGCTGCTCGGCGCGGCGGCCATGGGGGATATCGGCCACCTTTTCCCGGACAATGACCCGGCTTATGCCGGTGCGGACAGTCTGGCGCTGCTGCGCGAGGTAACGGCGCGCCTGCACGCAGCCGGATACACGGTCGGCAATCTGGACTGCACCGTGCTCGCTCAGGCGCCGAAGCTCGCGCCGCACATCGCGCAGATGCGCCGCAATCTGGCGCAGTGCATGGACGTGGACGTGGACCGCGTCAGCGTCAAGGCGACGACCGAGGAGGGCCTCGGCTTCACCGGCACGCGCGAGGGCATCGCCGCGCACGCGGTCGTCCTGATTGAACGGATTTCGTAAACGCCTGCGCCGCTCCCGCATAGGATAAGGCATAACGATGTGGGAGGGAGCTCATAATGCAGCGCTACTGTCTGATCATGTGCAGGTCACTGACCTATGCACAGCGGTCATCGCAGGTGCTCGAGCGCGCGGGCATTACCGCCACTGTGCTCAAAGCGCCGCAAAGCGTTTCAAAGACCGGATGCACGTATTGCGTCAAACTTTATGAATCCCGTCTGGTTCGTGCGCTGGCGCTCCTGGACCGCGCAGCGATCCGGCGGGGTAAGGTGTATCGCCTGCTGGAAGATGGCACTTACCAGGAGGTGACGGTATGATCTATCTGGACTCGGCGGCGACGAGCCTGCTCAAGCCGCCGTCGGTGGCGCGTGCGACGGCCATGGCCGTGCGCACGATGGCAAGTCCCGGCCGCGGCGGCCACAGCGCCGCCATGCGTGCGGCCGACACGGTGTTTGCCTGCAGAGAAGCAGCGGCGGAGCTGTTTCATGTTCCGGAGCCGGAGCGTGTCGTGTTCACCATGAATGCGACGCACGCACTCAACATTGCGATCCACTCGCTCGTATCGCCCGGTGATCCGGTCGTGATCTCCGGCTACGAGCACAACTCCGTCACGCGCCCGCTCCATGCGCTGGGCGCGCAGGTGCGCGTGGCGGAAAGTCCGCTCTTCGACCCCGAGGCAGCGGTCAGCGCCTTCCGGCGCGCGCTGCCGGGTGCGAAGGCGGCCGTGTGCACGATGGTGTCGAATGTGTTCGGCTATCTGCTGCCGGCGCGGGAGATTGCGGAACTTTGCGCCGCCGCGGGCGTCCCACTGATCGTGGATGCCTCGCAGGCGGCCGGCTGTATGGCGTTTGACGCGGCGGCGCTCGGCGCGGCGTTTGTGGCCATGCCGGGGCATAAGGGCCTGCTTGGCCCGCAGGGCACGGGCATCCTGCTGTGCTTTGCGCAGCCGAAGCCCCTGCTGTGCGGCGGCACCGGCTCGCAGAGCGTGCTGCAGGATATGCCCGAGGAGCTGCCCGACCGGCTCGAGGCCGGAACGCACAACGTTCCAGGCATCGCGGGGCTGCTCGCCGGAATCCGCTATTTATCGGCGCAGGGCGTCGAGCATATCGAGCGGCGGGAGCGGTGGCTCGCGCAGCGCCTGACGGCGCAGCTGCGCGCGCAGCCCCGGCTGGAGGTGTTTGCGTCGCCGGATTCGGCGTGCCAGACGGCGGTGCTGTCCGTCCGCTGCCGGGATATGGACAGCGAACTGCTGGCGCAGAAGCTTGCGCGCTACGGCATCGCCGTGCGTGCGGGGTTGCACTGCGCGTCGGTCGCGCACCGCACGGCCGGAACGCTGGAGACTGGCACAGTGCGCCTGAGCCTGTCGCCCTTCAACACGGACGCGGAGATCGCACGCACGGCGCGCGTGTTCCACGAGATCCTGCGCGCGGGATAACGCAGATTATGTATTGAAATCCGCCGGTTTGTAGGGTATAATATTATAATTCATAAGATTGGCGTTTTGCACCTGCAAAACGGAAACGAACAGCCGAGGAAATGCTTATGGCACAACTTGCAGCCTTCTGGGCAAAGCTGACGATGCTGGTGTCCACGATCCGGTTTTCGGACATCGTGGATATCCTGATCGTCGCTTATCTGATTTACAATGTCATCATGCTCATCCGCAAGACGAATTCCTATCGCCTTGCAAAGGGCGTTCTGCTGATTCTGATCGCGCTGTGGCTGTCGGGTGTGCTGAAGCTGACGATGTTCAACCGCATCCTGCAAAAGACGGTCGAGCTTGGCCTGATCGCGCTCGTCATCATCTTTCAGCCGGAGCTGCGCCGCCTGCTCGAGCGCATGGGCAGCAAGGCGCTCCCGCGCTTTGGCGCAAAGCCGCTCGAGACGCTGGGCATGGACAATGTCATTTCGCAGACCATTGCCGCCTGCACGCAGCTGTCGGCGACCAAGACCGGCGCGCTCATCGTTTTTGAGCGCAGCGTGACGCTCGATGAGCAGATGCGCAGCGGCACCATCATCAATTCGGACGTGACGGCGGAGCTGCTCAAGAATATTTTCTATCCCAAGGCGCCGCTGCATGACGGCGCGGTCGTGATCCGGGATGGCCGCATCGCGGCGGCCGGCTGTGTCCTGCCGCTGACGAGCAACACGAACCTCAGCCCGGATCTCGGCACGCGCCACCGCGCGGGCATCGGCATGAGCGAGCACTCGGACGCCGTGATCGTGATCGTATCCGAGGAGACCGGCGGG
>HF985765.1:0-17835 GCA_000432375.1 Firmicutes bacterium CAG:103 | reverse complement strand
GGGCCCGGCGGTATTTCCATCGCCGTGGACGGTATGCTCAAGCGCCGCCTGTCCCCGGACACGTTTGAGGCGATCCTCCGCAGCGAACTGGTGCCGGCGGAAGAGCAGCAGCGCAGACGCTGGGACATCATTGTCGATTTCGTAAAGAAACTCAATCCGCTTCGTCGGGAGAAACAACATGACAAAAAAGACGACGATCAACAAAATAGTCAGCAGTAAGGCTTTCTGGATCATCATTTCGCTGCTGGCCTCGTTCCTGCTGTGGACGTATATCATGTCCACGGAGGAGACGACGATCGAGATGACGTTTTCCAATGTCAAGGTCGTGTATCAGGGCGCAGATGATCTGCGCGCTACGCGCGGCCTGATCGTCACGGGCGCCGACGCGGACACGGTTTCCGTGCGCCTGAAAGGCACGCGGCGCGTGCTCGGCAACCTCAGCTCGGCGGACCTGTCGGCGGTCATCGACGTGTCCGGCATCTCGCAGGCGCGCGAAATGCAGGTGAGCTATTCGCTGCAGTATCCGACCAATGTCGATAAGAGCAGCATCACCGTCTTGAGCAAGTCGCCGGAGACGATCAGCTTCTCCGTCGTGCAGGAGGCCAACAAGACGCTCGAAGTGAAGGGTGTGTTCACCGGCAGCGTCAAGGACGGCTACACGGCCGAACCGATCCAGGTAGATCCGTCGTCCATCACGCTCTACGGCCCGCAGGAGGAGCTCGACGCGGTGGACAGCATCTGCGTCTATGTCACGCGCACGGATCTGGACAAGTCCATTGCGCCGACCAACTGCCCATATGTCCTGCTGGACAAGGACGGCAACAAGCTCACCCCCAAAGAGATCACCGGCAATTATGACACGGTCAGCGTGTCCATGCCGGTGCTGATGAACAAGGACCTGCCGCTGACGGTCTCACTGGTCGGCGGCGCCGGGGCGACGGAGGACAACTGTGTCGTCGAGATCGAGCCGAAGAGCATCCAGGTCGCGGGCGATACGACGGTGCTGCAGACGCTCAACCAGCTCGTTGTGGCGACTGTCGATCTGTCGAGCTTTGCCACATCTTACGAGACGACGGTCACGATCCCGCTTGACAACAATCTGCGCAATCTCAGCGGCGTCACGGAGGCAACGGTCCGCATCTCCGTCCGTGGACTGGAAACCGAGAAGATCACGGCGACGAATATCACAACGACCGGCACAAACCGGCACGTGGAGATCGCAACGACATCTCTGGTCGTGACCGTGCGCGCGCCGGCGGAGACGATCTCGCAGATCACGGCGGACAACATACGTGTTGTCGCCGATTTGACAAATTACAAGGCCACGAGCGGTACGGTCGCCGTGCCGGCCAAGGTCTATGTGGACGGCTTCTCCGACGCCGGTGCGATCGGGGAATACGTTGTGAATGTGCATTTTACGGGAGGATGATACCATGACGCAGGATGCAGTGGTAACAAAGCTGGTCAGCCGCCATGTGGCGGAGGTGGAAGTGGAGCGCGGCACGGCGTGCGGCGGCACATGCGAGTCGTGCGAGGCGTGCGTGTTCCAGAACCGCATCCGTGCAGAGGCGGTCAATAAGGTCTCGGCGCTGCCGGGGCAGAAGGTTGTCATTGAGAGCAAGACGTCGGACGTGCTCGGCGCGGCGGCGCTGCTGTATCTGGTGCCGTTTGTGCTGCTGTTTCTGGGTTATGCCATCGGCAATGCGCTCGGCTGGGCCGAGGGCGGCTGCGTTTTGATCGGCTTTGGCTTCTTTGCGCTCGGCGTGGCGTTCAATGTTATTTACCAGCGTAAGAAGAAAGCCAGCCCCATTACTTTTGAGATCATTCAGATCCGGGAATCCTAAGATAAGAAGGGTAAGCCAATGATAAGAAGTATGACCGGCTACGGCGGCGCAAAGGGCGTCGTTGAGGGCCTGAACGTCACGGTGGAGCTCAAGAGCGTCAACAACCGCTATCTGGACATTGCCGTGCGCATGCCGCGCAATTTCCTCTTCGCGGAGGACGCGGTCAAATCCACCATCCAGCAGCACGTCAGCCGCGGCAAGCTGGATGTGTTCGTCACGATCGATTCCTCGCAGGCGGCTGATACCGTCCTGCGTGTGAACGAGCCGCTGCTGCGCGCCTATATCGACACGCTCAATACGCTCGCCGTGCGCTACGACCTGAAAAATGACATGTCGCTCATGTCGCTCATGCGCTTTCCGGACATCCTGTCCGTGGAGAAGGCGGAGGCGGATCAGGATAAGATCCGCGCCGGTCTGGTCGCGCTGACGCAGCAGGCGCTCGCTGACTATGACCAGATGCGCGAGCGCGAGGGCGCGAAGCTCCGCGCCGACGTGGAGGAAAAGCTCGCGCGTATCGAGTCGCTGGTGACAAACGTGGAGGCGGCCGCCCCCGAGACGGCTGCGGCCTACGAGGCGCGTCTGCGCCAGAAGCTCGAGGCGGTGCTCGCCGCGGCCGATATTGATGAGTCGCGCATCATTGCCGAGGCTGCGATCTATGCCGACCACGTTGCCGTCGATGAGGAGACGGTGCGCCTGCGCAGCCACATCGCACAGCTGCGCCAGATGCTGGAGTCCGGCTCTCCGGTCGGCCGCAAGGCGGACTTCCTCATTCAGGAGTTCAACCGCGAGGCGAACACCATCGGCTCCAAGTGCCAGAACGCGGACATCGCAAAGGTGGTCGTCGACCTCAAGTCCGAGATTGAGAAGATCCGCGAGCAGATCCAGAACATCGAGTAAGGAGCAGTGGACTTGAAACTCATCAACATCGGATACGGAAACTATGTCTCCGCGGAGCGGCTGCTGGCTGTCGTCAGTCCGGATTCCGCCCCCATCAAGCGCATCGTGCAGGACAGCCGCGAGATTGGTATGCTCATCGATGCGACCTATGGACGAAAGACGCAGGCCGTCCTCATCATGGATACCGGCCACGCGGTGCTTTCGGCACTGCCGCCGGATGCGGTACAGGGCCGTGTCCAGGCCTCAGATCAGGAAACCGGAGGAGATGCAACATGAACCGCCAGACAGGAAAACTGATTTTGATCTCCGGGCCGTCCGGCACCGGAAAGAGCACGGTCATCGCCCGGCTGATGCGCCTGCGGGATGACGTGTGCTTCTCCGTTTCGGCCACGACGCGCGCTCCGCGTCCCGGCGAGGTGGACGGCAAGGACTATTTTTTCGTCACGCGCACGGCGTTTGACGCCATGGTCGCGGGGGACGAGCTGCTGGAGCACGCCGAATACGTCGGCAACTGCTACGGCACGCCGAAGAGCTATGTTGAGCGGCGCTGCGCCGAGGGCATGCATGTCCTGCTGGACATTGACGTGCAGGGCGTGCACCAGATCTCCGAGAACCGGCCGGACGCGATCCGCGTATTCATGATGCCGCCGTCTCTTGCGGAGCTGGAGCGCCGGCTGCGCGGCCGGCACACGGACGACGAGCAGAAGATCTGCGAGCGTCTGGCGCAGGCACGCCGCGAGTGCGCGCTGGCGTATACATATGATTACATCGTCATCAATGACGATCCCGACGTCGCGGCCAAGGAGCTCGACGCCATCATCACGGCAGAGTGCTGCCGCTATCCTGATCGGAAAAACTATTTTACAGAGGTGCTTGAAAAATGATGCTTTATCCTCCCATGAGCGAGCTGGCCGCCAAGGCCGGCAGCCGTTATCTGCTGGTGAATCTGGTCGCGCGCCGCGCGCGCAACATCGCCGCCGCCGCGCAGGCCGCGGGCGAGCCGCTGGATACCAAACCGGTTTCCATGGCGATCGACGAGGTGTATGACGGCCGCCTTCAGGTCGTGCACAAGGAATAATCGCTTTCAGGCGGGCAGTACCCGCCTGATTTTTTCGGAGAGGGGGCGCGCAGATGCTGCAGATCCCGGTCGCAAAGGTCGCCGTTCTGGCTGCAACGTTTGCGTTCGACCGACCGTATACGTATAAGATCCCGCAGCCGCTGACGGATACGCTTCGCCCCGGCTGCCGCGTCATGGTGCCGTTTTCACGCGGGAACCGCCCGCGTGAGGGTATGGTGCTTGCGCTGGACAAGGTGGAGGATGACCCGAAGCTCAAGCCCATCACGCGCCAGCTCGACCCCGAGCCCATCCTCTCACCGGAACTGATCCGTCTGGCCGTCTGGATGCATGACCGCTTTTTCTGCACGATCTACGACGCGCTGCACGCGATCCTGCCGGCCGGCGTCTGGTATCGGGTCAGCACGGTCTACTGTGTGGCGCCGGAGCTGGATGCGGCCGCGGCGTTGGCCCAGTGCGGGAGATCCAAGCAGCGGCGGCTTGCACTCGAGACCGTGCTGGAGCACGGCGGCCGCTGCCCGCTCGACGAGCTGCAGGCGGCGTTTGGCGACAAAGACCCGGCGAGTGCTCTGCACTGGCTCGTGGAGCAGAAATTTCTGACCGTGGAGGGCACGCAAAAGCGCGTCGTGCGCGATAAGCAGCTGGAGTATGCCAGCCTCGCCGTCCCGCTGGAGGAGGCGCAGGAGGAGATCCGCCGCCGCCGGCGTGCGCCGCATCAGGTCGCCATTTTGGAGCTGCTGTGTACGATCGGCCGCGCGTCGGCCGGTGAAGTGTGCCAGTTTACCGGTGCGCCGAGAAGCTCCATGAAGGCGCTCGTGCAGCAGGGCGTCGTGCACATTGACACCGAGCCCTATTTTCGCCGTCCGGTGCATTACACCGGGCAGCCGCAGCCGATCCCGGTGTTGACGCCGGCGCAGGAGCAGGTGTTTGACGGCCTGAAGGAGCTGCTGCGCGCACCGGACGCGCAGGCGGCGCTGCTCTTCGGCGTGACCGGCAGCGGCAAGACGCTCGTCTACCTGCACCTGATTGCGCAGGCGCTCGCGGCGGGGCAGGGCGCGATTCTGCTCGTGCCGGAGATCTCGCTGACGCCGCAGATGATCGAGGCGTTTTCCGCCTATTTCGGTGACACGGTCGCCGTTTTGCACAGCGGCCTGCCGCTCTCGGAGCGCTACGACGAGTGGAAACGCATCCGCGCGGGTCTCGCGCGCGTCGTTGTCGGCACGCGCAGCGCGGTTTTCGCACCCGTGCAGGATCTCGGCCTGCTCATCATCGACGAGGAGCAGGAGGACACCTATAAGTCCGAGAGCACGCCGCGCTATCACGCGCGCGACGTGGCCAAGTTCCGCTGCGCCCAGCACCGTGCGCTGCTGCTGCTCGGCTCGGCAACGCCGGACGTTGTCAGCCGCTATTACGCCGAGACCGGGCGCTATCATTACTTCACGCTGCCGGATCGGTTCAATGCCCGTAAGCTGCCGGACGTCATCATCGCCGATATGAAGCAGGAACTGCGCAACGGCAACTCCGGCTCCATCAGCTCCGTGCTCTATGGCGAGCTGGAGGAGAATCTCCGCCGCGGCGAGCAGAGCATTTTGTTTCTCAACCGGCGCGGCGCGAGTAAGATCGTCACCTGCGCCGAGTGCGGCGCGACCTATTCGTGCCCGAACTGCAGCGTCAGCCTGACGTATCATCAGGGCAACCAGATGCTCATCTGCCACCACTGCGGCTACCGCCGGCGGGTCGATCCGCAGTGCCCGGTCTGCGGCGGCGAGCTGCGCTTTCTCGGCGACGGGACGGAGCGTATCGAGGCGGATCTCCACGCGCTGTTCCCCGGCGTGGAGACGCTGCGCATGGATGCCGACGCCATCGCCATGGCCGGCACGCACGAGACGCTGCTGCAGCGCTTTGCGCGCGAGCGCATCCCCATCATGATCGGCACGCAGATGATCACAAAGGGGCTGAATTTTGAAAACGTCACGCTCGTCGGCGTGCTCAACGCCGACCAGAGCCTGTACGTCGGCGATTACCGCGCCAATGAGCGCACGTTTTCGCTCATCACGCAGGTCATCGGCCGCAGCGGCCGCGGTGATGCGCCTGGCCGGGCCGTCATCCAGACATTCACGCCCGCGAACGAGACCATCCGGCAGGCGGCGCGGCAGGATTACGATGCGTTTTACCGCTCGGAGATCCGGCTGCGCAAGCTCAACGGCACGCCGCCGTTCAGCGAGGTGCTGGCCGTCACGGTCTCCGGCGCGCAGGAGAATGCGGTCGTGCGCTGCTGCGCCTATATCCGCGATTACTTTCGCCAGACGATCGGCGAACGCGCGGAGGTGCTCGGCCCGGCTCCGCTGCCGGTCGTGCGCATGAACAACCGCTACCGTTACCGCGTCACGCTTTACTGCAATCAGAGCAAGGCGGTGCGCCGCGCGGCGGCGAACATCGTCATGTACTGCAACACAGAAAAATCATTCCGCGATGTCACCGTTTTTGCCGATGACAATCCGCTGGATTAGAGGAGAGATACGATATGGCTACAAGAATGATTCTCAAAAACGGCGACCTGCAGCTGCGCAAGCACTGCCACGAGGTCAAGGATTTTAATCCCCGGCTGCACATGCTGCTCGACGATATGCGCCAGACGCTGGCCGAGTCCAACGGTGTCGGCCTTGCCGCGCCGCAGGTCGGCGTGCTGCGCCGCGCCGTCATCGTGCTCGAGACGAACGTCCCGGACGGGGAAGAGGAGTATATGATCGAGCTCATCAACCCCACCATCGTGGAGACGGCCGGGGAGCAGACCGGCGCTGAGGGCTGCCTGAGCATTCCGAACGAGTTCGGCATCGTCCAGCGCCCGGACTATGTGAAGGTCCGCGCGCAGGATCGCCACGGCGAATGGTTCGAGGTCGAGGGTCGCGGCCTGACGGCGCGCGCTTTCTGCCACGAGATTGACCATCTCGATGGCGTCCTGTTCATCGACAAGGCGATCCGGATGCTCTCTCCCGAGGAGCTTGAGCAGCAGGCGAAGGGGTGAGGCGCATGCGCATCGTGTTTATGGGCACGCCGGATTTTGCGGCCGTGTCCCTGCAGCGCCTGCTCGACGAGCGGTTTGACGTGGTCGGCGTATTCACGCAGCCGGACAAGCCGAAAAACCGCGGCATGAAGCTCCAGCCGAGCCCGGTCAAGGAGATCGCGCTCGCGGCGGGGCTGCCGGTGTTCCAGCCGGCAAAGATGCGCGACGGCACGGCGCTGGCTGATCTCCAGAGCCTGCGGCCGGACATTCTCGTTGTTGTGGCCTATGGCCGCATTCTGCCGGATGACCTGCTCGCGGTCGCGCCCTACGGGGCGGTGAACGTCCACGGCTCGCTGCTGCCGAAGTACCGCGGCGCTGCGCCGATCCAGTGGGCGGTGCTCAACGGCGATGCCGTGACCGGCGTTTCGACCATGTATCTCGACCGCGAAATGGATACCGGCGACGTGATCTATACCACTCAGACGCCGGTCGGTGAATTCGAGACGGCGGGAGAGCTCTTCGACCGCCTTGCCGTCATGGGAGCGGATCTGCTCGTGCGCACGCTGCGCGATATCGCCGCGGGCACCGCGCCGCGCACGCCGCAGGATCACAGCCAGGCGACGTATACCCGTCCGCTCACGCGCGACGATTCGCCCATCGACTGGGATCAGAACCCGCGCGCGATCATCAAGCACATCTGCGGTCTCGAGCCGTGGCCCGTCGCAACAGCGGAGCTCGGCGGGCAGACGTTCAAGATCCATGCGGCGGATTACTCCGAGCGCACGACGCACAAAGCGCCCGGAACGATCGTGGCCGCCGGGAAAGACGGCGTCACGGTCGCCTGCGCCGGCGGGCAGACGGTGCGCATCACGCAGCTGCAGGCGCCGGGGAAAAAGCGCATGTCGGCGGCCGACTACCTGCTCGGGCACACGCTGCCCGTTGAGGGCTGACCATGGCCATGACTGCCCGGGAAGCCGCCTGGACTGCACTGCAGCGCTGGCGCAAAAACGGCGCGTGGTCGGACGCTGCGCTTCATGCCGTCCTGCAAAATGCACAGCTGGAGCCGCGCGATGCCGCGCTTGCGGCGCGCATCTGCTACGGCACGCTGCAAAATCTGACCCTGTTGGATCATTATCTTTCCGTCTACTGCACAACGCCGCTGCAAAAGCTCGAGCCGAAGGTGCTCGACCTGCTGCGGCTGTCGGCTTATCAGATCGTGCTGCTGGATAAAATCCCGCCGCGCGCCGCCGTGAACGAGGCGGTCGCGCTCTGCCGCAAGGGCGGCTGTGCGCGTGCATCCGGTCTTGTCAACGCGGTGCTGCGCCGTGTGGCGGAGCACCGAGACGCGCTGCCGGAGATTCCGGGCACGGGCACGGCGGACTATCTTGCCGTGCGCTACAGCCACCCGCGCTGGCTGGCACAGCGGTATATCGACGCGCACGGTTATGCGTTTGCCGAGCGGGCGCTGGCGGCGAACAACGCCGACGCTCCGGCCTGCCTGCAGGTGAACACCCTGAAAACGACGGCGGATGCTCTCATGGCGTCCCTGCACGCGGACGGCATCGAGGCAGAGCCGCACCCGTGGCTTCCGGACGCGCTGCTGTGCCATGGCGGCAATCTGGCGGCCGCGCGCGCTTTTGCTGACGGCTGGTTTTATGTGCAGGACGCGGCCGCGCACTGCGCGGCGCTCGTTTCCGGCGTGCAGCCGGGTATGCGCGTGCTTGATGCCTGCGCCGCACCCGGCGGCAAAAGCTTCGCCGCCGCGGTGCAGATGTACGATCAGGGATGTATGATTTCCTGCGATATTCACGAAAATAAATGGAAGCGCATCCGCGCCGGGGCTGAGCGGCTGGGCCTGACGTGCATTTCAACGCGCACGATGGATGCCCGCCGCCCGGATGCGGACCTGATCGGAGCGATGGACGTGGTGCTGGCTGATGTGCCGTGCTCTGGCCTGGGTGTCATCCGCAAGAAGCCGGAGATCCGCTTCAAAGATCCGGCGGAGCTTGCGCGTCTGCCGGCCATTCAGCGCGACATTCTCACCGGTCTTGCGCCGTGCGTGAAGCCCGGCGGCGTGCTGGTATATTCCACGTGCACGGTGCTCGCGCGGGAGAACGAAGATGTTGTGCGCGACTTCCTGCACACGCATCCGGAGTTTTCCGCCGAGGCGTTTTCGCTGCCGCTGCCGGGGGCGGACACGGCGGACGGTATGTTCACCTTCTGGCCGCAGGAACACGGCACGGACGGATTTTTTGTTTGTAAGCTGAGGAGACACGAATGAGAGACATCAAAGCCATGCTCCCCGAGGAGATCGCGGCGGCCCTCGCCGAAATGGGGCAGCCGAAATACCGCGCCAAGCAGATTTTTCAGTGGCTCGCGCGCGGCGTGACGTCGTTTGACGAGATGACGAACCTGTCCAAGGACCTGCGCGCCGCGCTCTCCGAGCGCTTTTTCATCTCCAAGCTCGAGATGCTGCGCAAGCAGGTGTCAGCCATCGACGGGACGATCAAATATCTCTGGCAGCTCGGCGACGGCAACGCCGTCGAGACCGTCGTCATGCACTACAAGCACGGCAATACGGTCTGCATCTCCTCGCAGGTCGGCTGCCGGCAGGGGTGCGCGTTCTGCGCGTCGACGATCGGCGGCCTGATCCGCAATCTTGAGCCGTCGGAAATGCTCGACGAGGTGCTCTATTCCGAGCGGGAGTCCGGCAGCAAGATCTCGAACATCGTCCTCATGGGCATCGGCGAGCCGCTCGATAACTTTGACAATGTTATGCGCTTTCTTGCGCTGGTCAACCACCCGGACGGGGAAAACATCGGCATGCGCCACATTTCGCTGTCCACGTGCGGCCTCATCGAGCGTTTTGACGATCTGGCGGCGCGCGACCTGCAGCTGACGCTGTCGGTCTCCCTGCATGCGCCGGACGATGCCACCCGCTCGAAGATCATGCCGGCCAACCACGGCCGCGGCGTGGCGGCGCTCATTGACGCCTGCGCCCGGTATTATGAAGCGACCGGCCGGCGCATTTCCTTTGAATACGCCATGATCGACGGCGTGAACGACACGCCGGAGCACGCCAGGCTGCTGGCCAAGCACGCGCGGCGTGTCTGCGCGCACGTGAACCTCATCCCGCTCAACCACGTGGAAGAGCGCGCGTTCCGGCCGTCCACGCCGGAGCATCTCAAGGCGTTCATCCGCATTCTGGAGCGGGCGGGCGTGAATGTGACCGTGCGCCGCAAGCTCGGCAGCGATGTGGATGCGTCCTGCGGCCAGCTGCGCAAAAAGGTCGCCGATCACCGCGCCTGAAGGGAGAGAGCCCATGAACTGCTTTGCACAGTCGGACAGGGGGACCGTCCGCAAGGAGAATCAGGATCGCGCCGCCTGCGTGCACATCCGGCGCAAGGGCTGCACCGTCGCCGTCGTCTGCGACGGGATGGGCGGCGCTGCCGGGGGGAAGCTTGCAAGCAATTTGGCAGCGTCCACGTTTCTGGCGGATTTTCGCCGCGAAATGATGGCGGGCAGCGCGGTCGAACCCGCCATGCGCCACGCCTGCGACGCGGCCAACCGCGCGGTCTATGACTGTGCGTGCGCGGAGCCTGACCTGCGCGGCATGGGCACGACGATCGTCGCCGCCTGCGTGCGCCGCGGAAGGCTTACGGTGCTCCACGTTGGCGACAGCCGCGCATATCTGGTCGGGCTGCGCCGAATGCAGCAGCTGACGACGGATCACTCGCTCGTGCAGGAGCTGGTCGCAAGCGGTCAGGTGCTGCCGGAGCAGGCACACCGTCACCCGCGGCGGAACGTGATCACGCGCGCCGTCGGCGTCGTCCCGCAGGTCGAGCCGGACTGCCGCACGCTGCCGTTTCCGCTGGGTGCGCGGCTGCTGCTGTGCACGGATGGGCTGTCCAACACGCTGTCGGAGGGCCAGATGCATGATTTTTGCCGCGGCTCGCGGGATGCAAAGCAGATCTGCGGCCGCCTGATCACGGCGGCGCTGGCACGCGGTGCGCGCGACAATGTGACCGCGCTCGTTCTTTTCCGCTGAAGCGCAACAGGGGGATCACTATGGAACAATCAATGAATCGCTATATCGGTCAGATGCTCGACGACCGCTACGAGATCCTGGAGATCATCGGCAGCGGCGGCATGTCGGTCGTCTACAAGGCCATGTGCCACAAGCTGCACCGCTATGTTGCCGTCAAGATCCTGCGCGATGAGATGGCGGCGGATGCCGAGCTGAAAAACCGCTTTCAGGCGGAGGCGCACGCGGTCGCCATGCTCTCGCAGCCGAATATCGTCTCGGTCTACGATGTCGGCCACAGCGGCGAGACGGAGTATATTGTCATGGAGCTCATCGAGGGCGAGACGCTCAAACAGCGCATGGCGGAGCACGGTGTATTCAGCGCCACGGAGGCGCTGCACTACGCCACGCAGATCTGCAAGGCGCTGCAGCACGCGCACGCCCACGGCATCGTCCACCGGGACATCAAGCCGCAGAACATCATGATCACGAACGATGACATGGTCAAGGTCGCTGACTTCGGCATCGCCGCGCTCGAGAACATTCACGAGGAGCGCAGCGGGCAGGCCATCGGCTCCGTGCACTATATCGCGCCCGAGCAGGCCAAGGGCCTCAATGCCGACGCGCGCAGCGACCTGTATTCCCTCGGCGTCGTGCTCTATGAGATGCTCACGGGCCACCTGCCGTATGACGCGGATACCCCGGAGGAGATCGCGCTCATGCACATCGCCGGCAGCGCCAAGCCGCCGCGGGAGTGGAACAGCGACATCCCCGAGGAGCTTGAGCGCATCACGCTCCGTGCCATGGAGCCGGATCTGCGCAAGCGCTATCAGTCGGCGGGGGAGATGCTCAAAGCGCTCAATGCCTGCAAAAAGCACCTCAATCAGCAGCGTCCGCTTGTCGAGCGGCGGCGGGAGAGCGCGGAGAAAAAGGACTCCTTTTTCGGTGTGGGTCAGGACCTGACGGAGGAAGCATACCAGCGCCGGCGCAAGCGGGCCAAGCGCGTGAGTTATTTCACGGGCATTTTCTCGGTTGGCGTCTTTGCCATTTTGCTGTTTGTGTTTCTGTGGAATTTCTGGCTTGAGGATCTGTTCCGCACGGCGGAGCGTGTGGATGTGCCGGACTTTACCGGCAAGTCCTACGAGGCGGTTGTCAACGACAAGCAGTATGCCGATTACCACTTCACGGTCGTATACACGGTCGATCCCGACGTGCCGGACGGCATCATCATCGAGCAGGATCCGGCGGCGGGCAAGAGCCGCATGCGCGTCTCGGACGGCATCAACGTGCAGCTCACCGTCAGCACCGGCGTCGTCATGACCGATGTGCCGTATGTCATCAACGAGGACTATGAGAAGGCGACGGCCGCGCTGGAAAAAGCCGGCTTTACGGTCACGACGGAGTTTCAGGCCTCCAAGGACGTGACGGCAAAGTATGTCATTAGCTGCGAGCCTGCGCCCGGCGAAAAGGCGGCCGCAGGGTCGAGCGTGAAGCTGATCGTCAGCGGCGGCCCCGAGCTGCGCCCGGTCACGGTGCCTGACCTGTCGGAGCTGACGGAGTCAGCCGCCATCGCGCGCATCGAGAGCAGCGGCCTGTGCTATGGCGGCACGTACAAAGAGACCAACGACGCCAAGCAGGGCACAGTCTTTAAGCAGAGCGCACCGGCCAACACACAGCTCACGGAGTACAGCAAGGTCTATATCTGGGTCTCCGACGGGCCGGAAAAACCGTAAAGAGATAAAGGAGCAACAACGCTTATGGTGCAGGGTGTCATCATCAAGGCGCTCAGCGGCTTTTACTATGTGGCCGCCGGCGATCAGATCGTGGAGTGCAAGGCCCGCGGCCGCTTCCGGTACGACGGGTGCAGTCCGCTGGTCGGCGACCGTGTGGAGGTCAGCTTCGATGCGCACGGCAAGGGCCGCATCGACACCGTCCTGCCGCGGCGCAATGCGTTCATCCGCCCGGCGGTGGCGAATATTGACCAGCTCATCATGATCGCGGCGAACGTCAACCCCGTCACCGATCCGTTTCTGATCGACCGCGTGGTCGCCATCGCGGAAAATGCCGACTGCGAGCCGGTCGTCTGCCTCAATAAGTGCGACCTTGACCCGGCGGATCATCTCTATGCTATTTACCGCTCCATCGGCTTTCGCGTCCTGCGCACGAGCGCGGCGACGGGGCTCGGCGTCGACGAGCTGCGCGATGCACTGCGCGGGAAGACCAGCGCCTTCACCGGCAACTCCGGCGTCGGCAAATCGAGCCTGCTCAATGCGCTCGATGCGTCGTTCGGCATTGCGACCGGGGCCGTCAGCGAGCGGCTCGGCCGCGGCAAGCACACAACGCGCCATGTCGAGCTCTATGCGCTTGGAGCGGATACGTTCGTCGCCGATACGCCGGGCTTTGCCTCGTTTGAGGTGGACATGGTCGACCCCATCTCGTGCGAAAATCTGCAATATGCGTTCCGGGAGTTCCGGCCGTACATCGGCCAGTGCCGCTTTCGCGACTGCGCGCACCTGAAAGAGCCCGGCTGCGCCGTCCTCGCCGCCGTGGCGGCAGGCAAGATCGCGCCGGAGCGCCACGAGAGCTATGCGCGCCTGTACGCGCTCTCGGCCCAGGTCAATGACTGGGAAAAGAAGAAGTGACGCACCAAAGCGCCGCCCTCCGCATACACTGTAGGGAGAACCTGCAAGCGGAGGGCGGTGCTTTATGTTTCGACGGCGGGGGATTTGCTTCTGGATCGGCATCGCGTGCGTGGTCGCCGGTGTGTTCATCATTCTGGCGCTGGTGCTGCCGGCCGGCTTCTGGTGGTTTGCACTCGGCGGTGCGCTCATTGCGGCGGGCATTTGGCTGCTGCGCTGTTGACGGCGGCATAACCGGCGCGCGCCCGGCATAAGGATGTACAAAAACGACAAGGAGCACATCTTTATGGAACTACAACTGGGCAAGCAGAAACGCATGATGTACGCGCGGGTGTTTGACCGCACGGAGGAAGAGACCTGCAGCGTGGACGCCGTTGTGCCCGATGCGCTGGGGGACATCGGCGCGATCGTGGTCGCGGAGGGCACGTTCTGCCTCTGGAATCTGGATTTTTCGGACAAGAGCGCGCAGATCGAGGGCAGCATCGCGGCCGATGTGGTCTACGCGGAGGAGGGCGGCGCTCTGCGCAGCTTCCCGGTGGAGCTGCCGGTGAAGGTGCGCATCAGCGGCGAGACGCTCTCGCCGGACGTGCGGCCGTGGCTGCGCTGTACGCTCACCGCGCTGGACGCGCGCGCCGTCAATTCGCGCAAGGTGCGTGTCACGGCGCGGCTGAGCCTGTGCCTGCATGCTTATCGGGAGACGGAGCTCGCGCTCACGGACCGGATCGAGGGCGACGGCGGCGCAGTGTTCACGCGCACGGAAACGCTCCGCGTGCAGATTCCGGTGTCCGTGGAGGAAAAGACGTTCACCGTCTCGGAGACGCACCGCTTCCTGTCCGGCCAGCCCGAGGCCGACCGCCTGCTCTGCCACACGGAGACCGTGCTGCTCGACGATGCCAGCGCGGCCGGCAGCCGCGTCATTTTGCAGGGGCGCGTGTGCGCGGCAGTCACCTATCTCCCGCAGGGGCAGATGTGCCCGGCGGTCGAGACCTTTGAGACGGCGTTTTCCCAGATGCTCGACTGCCCGGCGGACACATCGCCGTGCCTGCTGCACACGACCGTCAACCTCACGGCGGCCTACCTGAACGGCGGCCTACCTGAACGTGAGCGCCGCGGCCGACGGCGCGGCGCTGGAGGCGGAGTACCATCTTGTCGCGCAGACGGTGTGCCTTGCGGATGCGGAGGCTGACTGCGTGACGGACGCCTACTGCAACACGGCAGAGCTCACGCTCGAGCGCGAGACGGTAGCGGCCGGTACGGTGCAGCCGGTCGAGCCGCTGCGCCTGTCGGCGGAGGGTACGCTTGCGTGTGAGGCCGCCTCGCTGACGGTCGTGTCCCGGCGGGCCGTTGTCTGCGGCATGACGGAGGACGGCTGCGACGTGCTCGTCCGGCTGCTCGCGGCGGACACGGAGCAGCACGTATCCTGCATGGAAAAGCGTCTGCACCTGCCGCTCGAGCCGGCCTACGGCGCGCGGCTGGAGCTGCTGAGCGTGCAGCCGGAAGAGCCGGTGGTGACGGTCACGGCGGATGGGTTTCAGATCCGCGTGACGGTGACGGTGCGGACGGCCGCACTGCAGGAGTCCGACCTCCGGCAGGTCACCGGGGCGACGGCGCAGGAGCGCGCCTGCCCGTATGCCTCTGTACCGTCGCTGACGATCGTGCGCTGGGGCGGGGAAGACCTGTGGACGCTTGCCAAGCGCTACTGCTCGAGCGAGCGGCTCATCCGCGAAACGAACGGCCTCACGGACGATGCCGCTATGGTTGAGGCGCCGCAATATCTCCTTATTCCCAAAACGCAGGCGTAGTTTTCGCGCAAATATGCGGATTTTTCTTGCCACGCGGCCCGGAGTGTGCTAAAATATTCAAAGCATTTTAGCAAGAGGAGTTGTGACTATGTCCGGACATTCCAAGTGGCATAATATACAGAAAACCAAAGGCGCGCAGGACGCCAAGCGCGCGCAGGCGTTCACGAAGATCGCCCGCGAGATGATCGTGGCCGTCAAAGAGGGCGGCAGCGGCGACCCCAATAACAATTCCCGCCTCGCAGCTGTCATCGCCAAGGCGAAAGCCGCCAACATGCCGAATGACAACATCAAGCGCACGATCGACAAGGCGCTCGGCTCCGGCAACACGGATAACTACGAGTCCATCACTTACGAAGGCTACGGTCCGTCCGGCGTCGCCATCATCGTCGAGACGATGACTGACAACCGCAACCGTACCGCCTCCGAGGTGCGCCACTACTTTGATAAGTACGGCGGAAACATGGGGGCGACCGGCTGCGTGTCGTGGTCGTTTGATAAGAAGGGCGTCATCGTCATCAATGACGAGGATCAGGAACTCGACGAAGACAAGGTCATGGAGGACGCGCTCGAAGCCGGCGCGGCCGACTTTGCGCCCGACGAGGGCGTTTACACGGTCTATGCCGATCCCGACGATGTGGCATCGGTGGCCGAGGCGCTCACGAACGACGGCTATGAGCTGCTGAGCGCGCAGGTGGAGATGGTGCCGCAGAACACCATCAAGCTCACCGACGAGGGTGACATTAAGAATCTCCAGAAGATGCTCGACATGTTCGAGGACAACGAAGACGTCCAGAACGTCTGGCACAACTGGGAAGAGTGATCTGATACACGAAAACGACCGCGGCCGATTTGGCTGCGGTCGTTTTTCACTGAAAAGATGAATTTTTTGTGAATTTTCGGATTGTAAATCGTTAAGTAATGTGCTAGGATACAACCAATGAAGCGATGCTTTCGCTCAGAGATAGAAACGGAGGGAAATGAGATGAAATACTGCAGTCAATGCGGCAAAGAGCTGGTGGACGAGGCAGTCGTGTGCCCGAACTGCGGTTGTGCGGTGCAGGCGCCGGCGAACCAGCAGGAGGATAAACCGTCGACAGGTCTGAACATTCTGGCGTTTTTGTTCCCGGTGATCGGCCTGATCCTGTTTCTGTGCTTCCAGAAGACGACGCCGGTGCGTGCCAAAGCGATCGGCAAGTGGGCGCTGATCGGCTTTATCGTCGGCGTTGCGCTCTCGATTCTGAGCGGGGTTCTGGGGGCCTTAGCTTCGTAAAGCGTGCGTGCGGGTGAAATGCAGCTGCATTTCACCCGCATTTTACATATACATGGTTTTGAACTTCACACGAAAAGAATATCATGGCCTCTCAAGCATTCTTGGAGGCGATCGTATGAAGCATCCAAAGCTCTGGGACGGTATTTCGAGCGTTTTGGTTCTGTTTGGCCTGGGCCTGTACGGCAGCAGCTGCTACTATGGCATCTGGGCACTGATATATGTAGCACTGGGGTGCATCGTGCTGGGCGCGGTCATTGCCGTGCGCACACAGCGCTGCCTGTTTTGCCATCGCTACCTCGGCATGATGTTTTTCACCGGCAAAAAGACGTACTGCCCGCACTGCGGCAGCGACGTTCGCGCGGGCAGAAACGTTTGACAGCGCCGTCATTTTCCGCTATGCTGGATGCATCATGCATGTGAAAGCAGGGATACCATGAAACTTGGCCTGTGCCAGATGCCGGTCACGGCGTCAAAAGCGGAAAATGGCGCAGCCATGCGCCGCTATGTGCGCGATGCCGCTGCGGCCGGCTGTGATCTGATCGTGCTGCCGGAGATGTGGTGCTGTCCGTACAGCAACGCGGCGTTTGTGGAATATGCCGAGCCGCAGGGCGGCGAGACGTGGCGTCTGCTGCGCGACACGGCGCGGGCGTGCGGTGTCTGGCTTGTCGCGGGCTNNTGTCTGGCTTGTCGCGGGCTCCGTGCCGGAGCGCGACGGGGACGCGATCTACAACACCTGCTACGTGTTTGACCCGCAGGGGACGCAGCAGGCGAAGCACCGCAAGGTGCACCTGTTCGATATCGACGTGGCGGGCGGCCAGCGCTTTTTCGAGTCTGACACGCTCTCGCCCGGGCGGCGATACACGCTCGTGGACACGCCGTTCGGCAAACTCGGCGTGGTGATCTGCTTTGACGTGCGCTTTGCCGAGCTCTTTCGCATTCTGGCGCTCGAGGGCGCGCGGCTGATCGTGGTGCCGGCGGCGTTCAATATGACGACCGGTCCGGCGCATTGGGAGCTGCTGTTTCGCGCGCGGGCGCTCGATAACCAGTGCTTTGTCGCGGGTTGCGCTCCGGCGCGGGACGAGACGGCGGGCTATGTTTCCTATGCCCACTCGCTCGTGTGCGACCCGTGGGGGCGCGTACAGGCGCAGGCGGAGGCAGCGCCGCAGCTGCTGATCTGTGACATCGACCTTACGGAGACGGACGCCGTTCGTGCGCAGATCCCGGTCCTGCGCGCGCGGCGCACGGACCTGTATCAGCTGAAATATGAAAAAGACTCGTGA
>HF985764.1:11270-20237 GCA_000432375.1 Firmicutes bacterium CAG:103 | reverse complement strand
GCGCAAACGGATCGCCCGCCGCCGCCTCGGACAGGCAGCACACGGGCAGCGGCTCACCCTCGACGCGGCAGAGCACGACCTCCGGCCACGCATGGCGCTCCTGCGCGCAGAGCGAGCGCAGGAAGTCGAGCTTCATCGGTGCTTTCAGATTGCTGCCGCCGCAGACGGCGGTCTCAAATTGCCGGGTAGGATGCATATCGGTTTCCGCCTTTCTCAGTTGCCCCGCGTCGCGCCCCAGGGAAAGCCCTTGGCGCTGCCGTGGTAGATCACGCGCCGCGCATTCAAAAACGCGCAGCGGCCGATGCGCTCCACGCTGTCGGGGATGACGACCGTGTCCAGATTGCTGCACTTGTAAAATGCCTCGTCCTGGATCTCGCGCACGCTGTCCGGAATGACGATGCCCGTCAGGCTGATGCAGCGCGAAAACATCCCCTCCGGGATGACGGCGAGACCGCGCGGCAGATTCGTACTGCGCAGATGCACCTTATCATAAAATGCATAGGGCTCGACCGTCTCGATGCTGTCCGGGAGGATGAGCGTGTCCAGATATGTATAGGAGACCATGGCGTAGGACGCCAGACGGCGCACGCGCACCCCGTCGACCGACGACGGCAGCTCGAGCACCGTGCCGGCGTTGAAGCAGCCGTCCGTGCCGATGCGGCCGGTCGCCGCGTCAAAGACGAAATTCTGCGCCGCCGCCTGCGCCGCCGTCACGGGGTAGGTGTCCCATGGGCGGTCACGCAGCCAGGTCTGGATGTCCGCCTGCGTGCGCGCGCGCTTTTGTGTCAGGTAGTCCTGCATCTGCTGCAGGCCGCACTGCTGCGAAAAAAAGACTGCCAGATCCTCAGCCTCCAACGGAATGGAAAAGCCCTTCGGCAGTGTAAGCCCCAGCTGCATGGTCAGGATGCGGCGGACATCGCTGCACGCATCGTCATACCGCGAGAGCACCTTCTGATTGCAGACGAAGGGCACATCCAGCCGCGAGGCCTCGATGCCGCCGGCCGTCAAAAGCCCTGCAAAGCCGTGGGCGCGGTCCAGGATCTTTTTCACGTCACGAAACTGCGTGCTCTGGTAAAGAAGCATCTCCATACGAGGCCCTCCGTCAAATTGTTATAAAACTATCATACAGGCGCAAGGACCTTTCTTCTGTAACCTTTGCTGCACAGAAGGCGGTTTCCTTGTCTCTTTTCCGGCGCTTTGGGCAAATTTTGTACACGGTGTACATCGTTTATTCACTGGACAGGCGTTTCCGGTTGTGGTAAACTAAAGTTACGTTACACGAGTCCCAAAAGTGCACACATTTTATCAAGATAAAGGAAGCGTTCACATGAATGAAGTGAAAAGCCCCAAAAAGCCGTTGGTGTATTATTACGCCATCGTCATTCTCGTGATTCTGGCGCTCAACTTCCTGGCGGTGCCCTGGCTGAGCCAGCGGCAGATCAAGGAGGTCGACTACGGCACATTTATGACCATGACGGAAAATCAGGAGATCGGCCGTGTGGAGGTGCAGAACAACCAGATCCTCTTCACAAACAAAGACGACACGCAGGTCTATAAGACCGGCCTGATGGACGATCCTGACCTCATCTACCGCCTGAAGGACTCCGGCGCGGAGTTCTCGAGCGAGATCGTCGAGCAAATGTCGCCGTTTCTGTCGTTTCTGCTGACGTGGCTGCTGCCGATCGTGTTTTTTGTCGCCCTCGGCCAGTTCATGCTCAAGCGCATGACGAACAAGGCCGGCGGGCCGAACTCCATGATGTTCGGGCTCGGCGGCTCGAGCGCGAAGGTCTATGTCAAGTCGGCCGAGGGCATCAAATTCTCCGATGTCGCCGGCGAGGACGAGGCCAAGGAAAACCTGACCGAGATCGTCAACTACCTGCACGACCCGGCGAAGTATCAGGAGATCGGTGCATCCATGCCCAAGGGCGTTCTGCTCGTCGGCCCTCCGGGAACCGGCAAGACGATGCTGGCCAAGGCCGTCGCCGGCGAGGCGAACGTGCCGTTTTTCTCCATGTCCGGTTCGGAATTCGTGGAGATGTTCGTCGGCATGGGCGCGAGCAAGGTGCGCGACCTGTTCCGCCAGGCCAAGGAGAAGGCGCCGTGCATCGTGTTCATCGACGAGATCGACGCCATCGGCAAAAAGCGTGACGGGCAGGTCGGCGGCAACGACGAGCGCGAGCAGACGCTCAACCAGCTGCTGACCGAGATGGACGGCTTCGAGGGCAACAACGGCGTCATCATCCTCGCCGCCACGAACCGGCCCGAGTCGCTCGACCCGGCGCTCACGCGCCCCGGCCGCTTTGACCGGCGCGTGCCCGTGGAGCTGCCCGATCTCAAGGGCCGCGAAGAGATCCTCAAGGTGCACGCCCGCAAGATCAAGGTCGCCGAGGACGTGGACTACAACAAGATCGCGCGCATGGCCTCCGGCGCATCGGGCGCGGAGCTGGCGAACATCGTCAACGAGGCCGCGCTGCGCGCCGTGCGCGACGGCCGCCGCTTTGCCACGCAGTCGGATCTCGAGGAGAGCATCGAGGTCGTCATCGCGGGCTATCAGAAGAAAAACGCCATTCTCACGGATCAGGAGAAATGGACGGTCGCCTACCACGAGATCGGCCACGCGCTCGTCGCCGCGCTGCAGACGCACTCCGCCCCCGTGCAGAAGATCACCATTATCCCCCGCACGTCCGGCGCGCTGGGCTACACGATGCAGGTCGAAGAGGGCAACCACTACCTCATGACGAAAGAGGAGCTGGAAAACAAGATCGCCACGCTCACCGGCGGCCGCGCGGCCGAGGAGGTGCGCTTCGGCGTCATCTCCACCGGCGCGTCCAACGACATTGAGCAGGCAACAAAGCTCGCCCGCGGCATGATCACGCGCTACGGCATGAGCGAGGCGTTCGACATGGTCGCGCTCGAGACGGTCACGAACCAGTACCTCGGCGGCGACGCCTCCCTCGCCTGCTCGGCCGAAACGCAGACGCAGATCGACCATCAGGTCGTCGCGCTCGTGAAAAAAGAGCACGCCAAGGCCGTCGGCATCCTCACGGAAAACCGTGCCAAGCTCGACGAACTGGCCAAGTACCTCTATGAAAAGGAGACCATCACCGGCGAGGAGTTCATGGCCATTCTCAACCGCGCCTGACGGGCTGCGATGCGGTCGTGCAGCGATCCTGAATCACCCCGCGAAAGGAGGACCACCGCAACCGTATGAATGAAAAGCTGAAAGAAAAAGTCAAGGAATCTCTCTCGAGCGTGCTGCCCATCACCCTGATCGTGCTGGTGCTGAGCGTCACGCTCGTCCCGATGGAGATCGGCACGCTGGCGCTGTTTCTGACCGGCGCCGTGCTGCTGATCGTCGGCATGGGGTTTTTCCAGCTCGGCGCCGAGATGTCCATGACGCCGCTCGGCGAGGGCGTCGGCAAGACGCTGGCGAAGCGCGAAAAGGTGCTGCTGGTCGTACTCGTGGCGTTCGCGCTCGGGACGATCATCACCATCGCGGAGCCGGACCTGCAGGTGCTGGCAAACCAGGTCGCGTCGATCCCGAACAATGTGCTCATCTGGACGGTTGCCGTCGGCGTGGGCGTCTTTCTGGCGCTGGCCGTGCTGCGCATTTTGTTTCGCGTCTCGCTGGCAAAATGCCTGCTGGCAGCCTATGCGCTGCTGTTTGTGCTGACGCTGTTTTCCCCGAAGGAATTTCTCGCCGTCGCGTTCGATGCCGGCGGCGTCACGACCGGGCCCATCACCGTGCCGTTTATCATGGCGCTGGGCGTCGGCGTGTCGGCCATCCGCAGCACGCAGGGACACGACGACGACAGCTTCGGTCTCGTCGCGCTGTGCAGCGTCGGGCCGATTTTGATGGTGCTGCTGCTCGGCATCTTCTACCACCCGACGGACGCGGCCTACTCCGCTGTGGAGATCGCGCCGGTCGTGACGACGCGCGACGTGGCGCGGCAGTTCGCGCTCGGCTTCCCGGGCTATGCCGAGGAAGTGCTGCTGAGCATCCTGCCGATCGTGGCGGTGTTCGTGCTGTTTCAGCTGCTGACGCGCTGCTACCGGCGGCGGCAGCTGCTGCGTACGGGCGTCGGCTTTCTGTACACGGTCATCGGCCTGATCCTGTTTCTGACCGGTGTGAACGTCGGCTTCACGCCCGTGGGCAACCTGCTCGGTTCGGGTCTGGCCGGCAGCGCGTACCGCTGGGTGCTCATCCCGATCGGCGCGCTCATCGGCTACTACATCGTCAAGGCCGAGCCCGCCGTGCAGGTGCTCAACAAGCAGGTCGAGGACGTCACCGGCGGCACCGTGTCGCAGAGCATGATGAACACGGCGCTGTCCATCGGCGTCGCCTGCGCGGTGATGCTGTCCATGGTGCGCGTGCTGACCGGCATCAGCATCTACTGGATCCTCGTGCCCGGCTACGCGCTCGCGCTCATCCTCGCACGGTTCGTGCCGTCCGTGTTCGTGGGCATCGCCTTCGACTCCGGCGGCGTCGCAAGCGGGCCCATGACCTCCACCTTCCTGCTGCCGCTGGCCATGGGCGCGTGCACCGCGCTCGGCGGCAACGTCGTCACGGACGCCTTCGGCGTCGTGGCGCTCGTCGCGCTCGCCCCGCCGGTGGCGATCCAGATCATGGGCGTTCTTTACGTACATAGATCCAAAGCCGTGGCACAAAACAAAGCTGACCTGCTGTCCGATGACGGCGTCATCGACCTGGAGGACGAAGAGATATGATACATGCCGAAAACCGACTCGCACCGCGCATGGTGCTCATCATTACGAATCATGAATACCGCCGCAAGCTCGAACAGACGTTTCAGAATTTCCGCATCCCGATCTATTATCAGTGCCAGGGGCACGGCACCGCGCCGTCGGAGATGCTCGACATCTTCGGTCTGAGCGGCAGCGGCCGCCTGCTCACGATCGGGCTGCTGCCGAAATTTCTCGTGCGCGACCTGCTTGACGCGCTGCAGCAGCGCATCCCGCTGCACAAACGCGGCGGCGGCATCGTGCTGACGATCCCAATCACGGGACTGCAGCGGCCGATGCTGCAGCTCCTGAACGATCAGATGCGCGAGACGATAGAACAGAAGATCGAAGAAAGGGTGGATAGCGATATGTCCGATATGCAAACCAGCGCCGGTTACGCCGCCATCTGGGTCGCGCTCAGCAACGGCTACAGCAGCGACGCGATCGACGCGGCCAGAAGCGCCGGTGCCATGGGCGGAACGATCCTCAAAGGCCGGCGGCAGAACTCCAAACGCATCAGCCAGAAGCTCGGCATCTCCATGCAGGAGGAAGAGGAGTTCGTCGTCATCGTCACGCCGCGCGAAAAGAAGGCCGCCGTCATGAACGCGATCAGCGACGCCTGCGGCCTGCGCACGGACGCGCACGGTATCATCCTCTCGCTGCCGGTGGACGAGGTCATCGGCCTTGAGACCGGAGAAAACACGCTGTAACATTCCAAATAAAAAGCGCAAATGCCGCAGGCAGCCGCCTGCGGCATTTGCGCATCCGCGCGCTTTTGCAAGATCCTTTCAGGCACTGTAAGTGGATTTCGTGCGCGGGGTGTTGTACCATGGCAGCAGAAAGCAAAGGAGGTACATGCAATGGAACCCATTCTCGAAATTGCAGCCCTGAAAAAATATTACGGCAAGGAGCCGAATCTGACCCGCGCGCTCGACGGCATCTCGTTTCAGGTCATGCCGGGCGAGTTTCTCGGCATCATGGGCAGCAGCGGCTCGGGCAAATCGACGCTGCTCAACTGCATCGCGACCGTCATCGCACCGACCGGCGGCGCCGTCGCCATGCACGACAAGTGCATCACGACGCTGCACGGCAAGGCGCTCGCCGACTACCGCGGCAAGGAGATCGGCTACCTGTTTCAGAGCTTTGAGCTCATTGACAACCTCACCGGTCGGGAGAACATTCTCCTGCCGCTGGCGCTGCACGGCGTGTCCGAGGGCGAGAGCCGCGAGCGGCTGACAAAGCTCGCAGACTATCTGGAAGTGACGGACGTGCTCGACAAGTTCCCGGCGCAGATGTCCGGCGGGCAAAAGCAGCGCATCGCGGCGGCGCGCGCGCTCATCCTCGACCCCGAGATCGTGCTGGCCGACGAGCCGACCGGCGCGCTCGACTCGAAAAACGCGCGCGCGCTCATGGAAAAGCTCTCCGGTCTGAACGCGGACGCCGGCACGACCATCCTCATGGTCACGCACGACTGCAACGCCGCGAGTTACTGCAAGCGCATTCTCTTCATCCAGGACGGCGTGCTCTTCCACGAGCTGCGGCGCGACGTGCCGGACGAGACGCAGCAGGAGTTCTATGGGCGCATCCTGGCCGTCATGGCGCAGCTGGGAGGGGGCAGTGCAAATGTTCTCTGAACTTGTTGCGCGCAACAGCCGCCGCAGCCGCCGGGAAAACGGGCTGTTTTTCACATCCTTGCTCATCTCGATCGTCGCGTTTTACATCATCCTCTCCCTGTCGCATCAGGACGTGATGGTGTTTCTGCAGCGCATGGAGAGCAACGCCGTAGACCGGCTGCTGTCGCTCGTCCCGGTGCTGTACGGGCTGACGCTGTTCATTTTGTTTTTCCTCATATACTACGCCAACCGCTTTCAGCTTGCGCGGCGGCGGCACGAATTCGGCGTGTACCTCATGCTGGGCATGCAGCGGCGTAAGCTCTTCGGCATGCTGCTGGCGGAGGATCTGCGCTCCAGCCTCATCGCGCTGGCCATCGGCCTGCCGGCGGCGCTGCTGATCTCGGAGGTCATCAGCCTCGTCACGGCGCGACTCGTCGGGCTCGGCATCGTGGGGCACCAATTCACGCTCTCCCTGTCCGCCATCGGGTGGACGGCCGTGGGCTTTCTGGCGATCAAGCTGCTGGCCTCGCTCATCCTCAGCGAGAAGATCGTGCGCGAGGAGATCGGCGCGCTGCTCACGGAGACACCCGAGGGCACGAAAAAGCAGCGCCCCGCCGCCGTCTACGCCGCAGCGCTCGTGCTGGGCATCGCGCTGCTCGCCGCTGCATATGCGCTCGCCATCGGCGGGCTTGCATGGAGCGACCTGCGGTGCATGGCGGGCACGATCGCGCTCGGCGTGGCGGGCACGCTGCTGCTGTTTTACGGCCTGCGCGTCATCATCGGCCGGCTGGCCCGGCGCGGAGACCGCGCGGGCAGGCTGCGGGTGTTCAACTTCCGTCAGGTCGAGGAAACGGTCATCCACCGCTCCGGCGCGCTGGCGATCTGCTCGCTGCTGATTCTGGCGGCGCTGTGCTGCTTCGGTGCAGGCGTGGCGACCGCGCGCACATCCCGCGCCGAGACGCACACGCTCGACTACACCTTCTCCACTGACAGCGAGGACAGCAGCGCCGTGCGCGACACGCTGGCCGCGCACGGGCTCGACGGTGCATTTTCCGACCTCTTTGAGATGCGCATCGGCCGCGTGCGCACGAGCACGGACTACCAAAACACCGTGAAATTCCCCGCCTTGCAGCGCACCATCGATGCCATGCCCGTCTCCGACGAGCAGCAGCAGCTGCAATACATGCTGGAGGCCGTGGGCTACCCGTACCTCATCGCGCTCAGCAGCTACAACCGCCTGCTGACGACCGCCGGTCTGCCGGAGCTGACGCTCGCGGACAACGAGGCCGCCGTCTACTGCGACAGCGAGGTCTCCCAGGCCAGCCGCACGGCGCTGATCAACCGCCTGATCGCAGAGGGCTCGTCCATCACGATCGACGGTGCACCGTTCACGCTCGTGGGGCAGGTGCAGTCGGTCAGCGTCGTCACCGACCGCTCGATCACGATATCGTTTGCGCTCATCGTGCCGGACGCGGTGTTCGACCACTACACGCAGGGCGACTATGACGTCTACCTCGACGGTGTGCTCGCCCCGGACATGACGGAGGGCAAGAGCCTTATGAACGCCATCGCGGACATGAACGCACTGCTCGACCCGCTCGGTTTGAGATACGAGAGTTACCTGCAGAACCTCGGCCGCGAGCTGTTTTACATCGTCGCGGCGAGCTACCTGACCATCTACCTCGCCATCATCTTCCTCGTCGTGGCCAACACCATCATCGGCGTGCAGTTTCTCATGGGCCAGCAAAAGGCCGCGCGCCGCTACCGGACGCTCGTGCGTCTCGGTGCGGAGCACGACACGCTCTGCCGCGCGGCAAAGGCGCAGATCAACTGGTATTTTGGTCTGCCGGTCGGCGTGGCGGCAGTCAGCAGCCTGTTTGGCGTGCGCGCGCTCTTTTCCGGCATTCTCTCCGCCAGCGCGCAGAGCGATATGACGGAAATGATGATCGCCGCCGGTGCTATGATTTTGCTGCTGTGTGTGGTAGAATGGCTGTACATGGCGGCCGTCAAGCGGTCCAGCAGCCGGTATCTGCTGGGGCTGATGGCGCCGGAACGCGAAGAATAACGCATACGGAAAGGGGGCGGCGCGATGAAGCACATCGCCGTCGTGGAGGACGAGGCGCTCATGCGCGAGGAGCTGGCGGATATGCTGCGCCGGGCGGGCTACGCCGTCACGGAGGTCACGGACTTTGCGGACGTGACCGGGCAGCTGCTCGCGCTCGCCCCCGATCTGGTGCTGATGGATCTGAATCTGCCGGAGGTGAGCGGATTTCAGATCTGCCGCGATCTCAAGCGGCGCAGCGCCCTGCCCGTGCTCGTGCTGACCTCGCGCGACCAGCTGCGCGACGAGGTGCACGCGCTCGAGCTCGGCGCGGACGAATACCTCACCAAGCCCTATCGAAAGGAGCGGCTGCTCGCGCGCATCGGAAACGTCCTCAAGCGCTACGAGGGGCGGCCGAACCTGCTCGAGGGGGCGGACTTTCTGCTCGACCGGCAGACCTACACGCTCTACATTCACAATCAGTCCGTCGTCCTGGCGCCGAATCAGGGCAAGCTGCTCGAGACGCTGCTGGCACACGGCGGGCAGACCGCCACGAAAGACGAGCTGAAC
>HF985764.1:5830-11257 GCA_000432375.1 Firmicutes bacterium CAG:103 | reverse complement strand
GAGCTGAACCGCGCGCTCTGGGGCACGACGGAGTTCATCGACGAGAATGCGCTGCAGGTCAACCTCACGCGACTGAAAAAGACGATGGCGTCCCTCGGCATGTGCCAGCAGCTTGTGTCCGTGCGCGGCATCGGCTACCGGCTGGAGGTGGCGCATGAAGCGTAACGGAAGCTACCTGCGGCAGTACCTGCCGTGGCTGGGTCTGCTGCTGGGTGTGGACGCGCTCGCCGCGCTGCTGCTCTGGCTGGCAGATGCAAGAGCCATCGCCGCCATGTCGGCCGTGATCGTGCTGGCGACGGTGTTTCTGTTCGGTGGCGTGTGCGCGGTGCTCTGCGCGCGCTCGAAAAAGCGGGAGCGGGCCTTCACGACCTTTCTGACCGCGCCGGACGCCGCGCACGAACAGGCGCTGTGCCGCCTGCTCTCGGCAAACGAGGCGCAGAGCGTGCACCTGCTCGGCGAAACGCTGCGCGCGCAGCAGCAGGCCATCACGCAGTTACAGGCGCAGATGGACGACTACGAAAACTACGTGGAGCTCTGGGCGCATGAGGTAAAAACGCCGCTGGCGCTGCTGACGCTCGTGCTCGACAACCGGCGCGACACGCTGCCGGAGGCCGTGGGCTTCAAGCTCGACTACGTGCGCAACCGGATGCAGGCGTTCATCGACCAGATGCTCTACTACGCCCGTCTGCGCGGCGCGCGGCGCGACTATCGCTTTGAGCGGCTGACGCTGCGCGGCTGCATCGACGAGGTGCTCGACGATTACCGCCCGCTGCTGGAGGAAAAAGGCTTCCGGGTCGAGATCCGGCCGACGGACGAGACGGTCTTTGCCGACCGGCGCGGGCTGTGCTTCCTGCTCGGGCAGGTCGTGAGCAACAGCGTGAAGTATGCGCTCAATGCGCCGGTGCTGACCTTTTCCCTGGAAAGCAATGACACGGCGACCGTCCTGTCCATCCGCGACAACGGGCCGGGCGTGCGCGCGTGCGACCTGCCGTACGTGTTTGAAAAAGGCTTCACCGGAGACTCCGGCCACGAGAAGAACAAAGCCACCGGCATGGGGCTCTATCTCGCGCGCGAGGTTGCAAAAGATCTGGGCCTCACGCTCACCGCCGCGTCCGACTGGGGCGCGGGGTTTGAAATTCGGGTCACATTCCCGGTCGTAGAAGAATGAATATTGAAGATCCGGCGCCGCTGTTCGCGGCGCCGGATTTTTTCTGCCATGCCTTGCCCCCTCGAGCTTCCCCGCCGCGCAAAATGCCCCGACAGCCGAAGCTGCCGGGGCAAAGGGGGGATGCGACATCTAACGGGATGGTACGTCAGACGATGTTATACTTCTTGAGCAGATCCACCACGACGTTGTTGACCAGCGGCTCCTTGACGAGGTCGAGCAGCGGCAGCACCGACGGGAGCAGGAACTCCAGCGGCTTCTTGCCGTCGAGCAGCTTGCTGGTGGCGTAGAGCAGGTCGCGGATATCATACACGCTGCCCCAGACTTCCGGCACGCCGCGGTCGACGTTGCAGAGCGTGTAGACCGCTTCCATCGCGGTGCGGATGGAGTACTCGGTGGTGAACACGGTGTCGCGCGGGGTATCGGCGAACTGGCCGACGAACGCGAGGTTGACGGAACCATCGGGCACGACCTTCGGGCGGTCGCCTTCGGCTCTGGGCTCAAAGAACGTGGTGACGTAAGGCATCATACACGGCGTGGTGTTGCATTCGTTCGTGGCCAGATCCATGATCTGATCCTCGGGGATGCCGATGTGGTACAGCCACTCTGCCGCCAGCTCGATGCCGGTGCAGTCGCACATGTTCTTCTTGATGAAGTCGCCCTTGTCGTCCCAGCAGTTGAGGCCGTAGACCCAGATCAGGCAGTGATCCTTCGGCTGCTCCTGGAACTGGCCCTGACGGTTGATGGTCCAGCTGACGAGCCAGCTCGAATCGCGGCAGGTGACGATGCCGCCGGTAACGACCTTGCCGGACAGCGGGTCGCGCTTGCAGATCTTCTGGATGGCGTCGAGGATCTGCTTGTTGGCCGTGTCGACGGTCCAGGACTCCCAGCTGGTCTCCTTGATGTCCTTGAAGAACTTCTCGGGATGGCCGAACGCCGGATCCTGCGCGGCGAGCTTCTTCCACATCTCGATGGACGGGCCTTCGCCGTTCTTGACCTTGATGACCGGAGCGTGCGTCTGATCGCCGTAAGCGGACGCATCGCCCTGGCAGCCATTCGTGCAGATGACGAGATCGTTCTCGGTCAGCTCGATGACCTTTTCCACGCCGCCCTGGGTGTACTCGATCTTCTTGGCGACCTTCTTATCCTCGGTGCAGTCGCAGACGATGTTCGTGACCGTGGTGTCGAAGAGGACCTTTCCGCCATGGTCGGTGATGTATTTGCACATCGGGAGGATCATGGACTCATACTGGTTGTAGCGGGTGAAACGCAGCGCGCTCAGATCCGGCAGGCCGTCGATGTGGTGGATGTAGCGCTGCAGGTAGAGCTTCATCTCGAGGGCGCTGTGCCACTTCTCGAACGCGAACATGGTCTGCCAGTAGGTCCAGAAGTTCGTGGCGTAGAACTCATCGTCGAACACGTCGTCGATCTTCTTGTCCTCGAGGGACTTGTTGGTCGCCATGAACAGCTTCAGCAGCTGGGTGGCGGCGCCGGGCGTCAGGCCGTACTTACGGTCGGTGTGGGCGTCCTGGCCCTGCTTCTCGGTGACACGGCACAGGGAGAAGTTCGGGTCTTCCTTGTTGAGGTAGTAGTACTCGGAGAAGACCGTCTCGCCCGGGTTCACGATCGACGGGATGGACTTGAACAGATCCCACATGCACTCGAAGTGGTTATCCATCTCACGGCCGCCGCGCATGATGAAGCCCTTGGTCGCGTCGTAGATGCCGTCGCAGGAGCCGCCGGCCACGGGCAGGTGCTCAAAGAGCGTGATGTGCTCGCCGGGCATCTGTGCATCGCGGATCAGGAAGCAGGCCGCCGCCAGACCGGCCAGGCCGGTGCCGACGACATATGCCGACTTGTTGTCGATGCCTTCGGGTTTTTTCGGCGTTGCAAACGCCTCGTAGTTACCGCTGCTGTAATACATTCTGTGTACCTCCCATTCATGATGTGTTTTCCGTATTTTTTGTGCAGTCCGCTGCACGAGTTTCTTCTGTTATGGTCACTAACACTTGCCTCCAAAAAAAGAAGCAGCTTCGTTTGACAATTATCAATATAGCGTATTTCGCCATCTTTACTGCACCATTTGTTACGCAAATGGCGATAATTAAACATAACCATTTGATTTCGTTGAATGTCACTAAACTGACGATTTGCGATTGTGCATTTTGACCGTTTTTCGCCGAATGTCCAATCAAAATGCGTCAAATGGTACAAAAGAAAGCTGTCAAAAAGCGAAATTTGCTTTTTGACAGCTTCCAGTTTGGACATATATGGTCGTCAAGTGTGCCCTACAAGTTGGCCATGCCCTCCAGCGCAGGGCGGTCGAGCACATAGATCTTGCCGCGGCCGGTGCGCAGAAGGCCCATCTGACGCATCCCCTCCAGCTCCCTGCTGATGACCTCGCGCGTGGTGCCGAGGTGGTGGGAGATCTCCTCGTGGGTGATGCGCGCAAAGCCGTCCTCGGGGTGGGCATCGGCCTTTTCGAGCACGACGCGGGCGATGCAGCTGCGCAGAGGATGGAAAAAATAATACTCTATGTTATTGAGCACCGTCTGGACATTGCGCGCCTGCGTGCACTGCAAAAACTGCTGCACGACCGGCGATTCCGCGCACAGCGGGCGCAGGGCCACAATGTTGATGTAGGCAAACACGGCGTCGCTGGTCGCCTGCAGGATGGGGACCGTGTCACCCGGCGCTGCACTGTCGAGCGTATTGAGCATGCAGCAGCCGCCGCTGACGATCGACATGAGCGTGATCTCGCGGCCGGTGTCCGTCGCAATAAACACACGCACTCCGCCGGAGAGCACGAGAAACAGGCCGTTTTTTTCCGGCATGGAAAAGATCACGTCGTCCCCCGCGCGGTACGAGCGGACGATCGTATTCAGGCGCAGCATCTGCTGCTGAGAGCCCGTCAGCGAATCCCAGAACGGCAGGCACACCGTAAAGTCATAGGAACGTTTGTTTTTATCCGTGCTGCACACCTCCGCCGTTTTGGAATGATATGTTAGCGTCACTAACATATATGCGCAAAAAAAGAAACTTGCTGCTTCATCTCACATCTTATCAAATTGGCACATCCGTACCGTATCATTTGTTACATATCTGACGCCTTTTCACGTTTTCCTGCCAGTACGGAGGCGTCTGGTTCATTCTTGATATAGCTCACGAGCAGCTCGCCGGTAAACTGGACGACATCGACCGGAGAAACGCCGAAGGACACGTTCTCATAGATCGTCGTGCCGGTATAAGCGTTGAGCAGGCACTGATACACCGCGTAAATATTCACATCCGGGCGGATCGAGCCGTCGGCCACGCCTTCGCGCAGGGCCTTGAGCGCCGGGACGGGGATCTCCTTGTCGTAGTACTTCCAGAACACATTGTTGACGTCGCTGCCGGTGTTCTTCTCGGAATAGGCCGAAAACATCTCGCGCGTGTAGTCGTACCACTCCGGCTGGTCATCATAAATGCGGAAGTAAATGTGCATGCAGACGACGAACTTTTCATACCCCGTCGTGCACGCTGCGGACTCTCGCTTGTACTGCTCCATAAAATCAGTAAAAAACGTAGCCAATGCGTCGCGCCAGGCGGCAAACACGAGCGCGTCCTTGTTGCGGAAATAGCGGTACAGCGACGTCGGCGTCAGGCCGGCCGCCTCAGCGATGCGGCTGATGGGCGTCGCGGCGATGCCGTCCGCGATGAACAGCGTCTGCGCCGTGTGGATCACCCGCCGGATGTTCTGTTCCCGTTCCTCACTGCGTTTCACGGTCTGCACCTCCCTGCGCAAAGTTGTTTACAGTATGCCATGTTTTCACGCCGTTTGCAACCGCAAATGTGCCGGGTGGAAACATTTGTGCCTTGCACGGCGCGGCGCAGCGTGGTATGCTCACGGCAGACAGAGAAATTCCTCCCCGCCGGAGCGGATGTCTTGGCCCCGACCTGTGTCGGGGTCTTTTTTTATGACCGGTTTCACCGGTCATAAAAAAAGACCGGATCTCATTCGAGGCGGGCCTTGCCCCCTCGAGCTCCCCCGCGGCGCTTTATCCGTTTCCCTGCCGCATCTTTCGAACGGCCGAGATAAACCCATTTTGACCGGTTTCACCGGTCATAAAAAAAGACCGGATCTCATTCGAGGCGGGCCTTGTTTTGGCCGATGGAAGCCGAATCAGGCGGCCTTCTTGGCCTTGGCCTGCGCTGCGAGTGCCTTGCTGCCCTCGACGACGAGGTCAATGGCAAGGATGACCAGCAGGATGGCCAGGATCGCG
>HF985764.1:1369-5790 GCA_000432375.1 Firmicutes bacterium CAG:103 | reverse complement strand
GCCGGTGCCGCCGGCGATGATCGCAGTGATCTGGGACTTGATGGTGAAGACCAGAGACGTCAGCGTCACGAGGATCATGAAGATCATCGGGAAGTAGAACATCTTGTTGTTTCTGCCCATCTTGCCGAGCCATGCGGCGACGGCCAGCAGGCCGAGGCCGGCCAGGAGCTGGTTGGCAGCGCCGAACAGGGGCCAGATCTTTGCGTAACCGGTCATGCCAAGGGCAATGCCAAGCACGACGGTGATTGCGGTGGAGACGTACGGATTGCAGAGAACCTTGCGAGCGCCGGTCACGGTCGGATCGCCGGCCTTCTCACCGGGCTTGAGCCAGAATTCCTGGAACATGTAGCGAGCCAGACGGGTCGCGGTGTCCAGAGAGGTCAGGCAGAACACGGACACGGCCAGGACCATCAGCGTGTAGGTGACGGACACGGCGCCGGAGCCGAAGATCTTGCCGAGCATCTGGGACAGGCCGGTCGCGAACACGACGGTCGGGGTGACGGTCGTGCCAGCCTGGTAATCTTTCCAGATGTACGCAACGGCGCACAGGGAAACGATCGCGAGCACGCACTCAATGAGCATGCCGCCGTAGGCGATGGGCTGTGCATCCTTCTCATTGTTGAGCTGCTTGGCCGTCGTGCCGGAACCAACGAGGGAGTGGAAGCCGGAGATGGCGCCGCAGGCAATGGTGACGAACAGAGCCGGGAACATATAGCCAAGGGAGCTGCCCGTCGGGGCGATGGTGTCTTTGAAGCCGGTGAACGCAGGCATATCCAGCGTCGGGTGGCAGCCAACAACGCCGATGATCGCGAGGATCATCATCGCATACAGCAGGAACGAGCTGAGGTAGTCACGCGGCTGGAGCAGGATCCACACAGGCGTGACGGAAGCGACCAGAATGTAGATGCCGCAGATGATCATCCAGGTCTGGTAGCTCAGGTAGATCGGATGCCACTTGATGCCAAGCCACATCACCAAGGCAATGGCCACAACACCGATGATCGTGGACACGCCGATCGGCGCATTTCTGCGGTACACGAAGAAACCGAAGAAGATGGCCAGGACGATGAACAGCAGCGAGATGATCGCCGTCGTGGCGTTGGCAGCGGAAGCAGCCACATCCACAACACCGTCCACATAGGTGGCCTTGAACGTGTTGGCAACGATGGACGCGAACGCGGCCACGACCAGGATCAGGGTCAGGTAAGAGAAGATGAGGAACAGGCGCTTGGCCTTCTTGCTGATGCTGGTCTCGACAACGGTGCCGATGGACTGGCCGTCATTGCGGACAGAGGCAAACAGCGCGCCGTAGTCATGCACACCACCGAAGAAGATGCCGCCGATGAGAACCCACAGCAGCACCGGGACCCAGCCGAAAACAGCGGCCTGGATCGGGCCGTTGATCGGGCCAGCGCCCGCGATGGAGGAGAAGTGGTGACCCATCAGAACAGGGGCCTTTGCAGGGCAGTAGTCCATGCCGTCTTCCAGCTCGTGAGCCGGCGTCGAGCGGGACGGGTCGATGCCCCACTGTTTGGACAGCCATCCGCCGTAGAAAACGTAGCCCAGGGCGAGAATGACAATGCCAACAATCAGAATTACAGCAGCATTCATTGAATTAACTCCCTTCTTTCATATTCTTAAACAGTGTTGTCTTCAACAACTGTGCTGTACTGCGTCCGCTGCCATTGGCAGCCGTTTTGCCGGTGCTGAGTTCCACGACGCCGGTGTGGTAATCCATCCAGCCGTGGAACGCGAGCTTGAAGCTCTTATAAATACGTGTGCGGCGCAGGGCTCGCAGCGCATCCGGCTCACAGGTGTCACACAAGAAGATCGCCGTGATATAAGAGCACATATGATTCGGGCCCGGCTCGATCCGCTGCATGCCGTCGGCACGCGCCTGCTCGCGGCACTGCTCGAAAATTTCTTTCGTGAGCACGGGGGCCGAGAAAATGTAGACATATTCGTTGTTGTCCGCTTCCCAGAGCTTGGCGGCCTTGACCAGCACATACTTCTCGGAGTGGATGTGCAGCCCGGCCTCCGCGACCAGATAGCCCTTCGGCTCGTCGTGGCGCACAACATCAAAATATCCCGAATAACTGTGGCACAGTTTGTCGAGCGCTTCCTCGCGGGTCATACGCCGTCCTCCCTGTTCGATGCAAAATTTTCATAGTATGTTTTCATGGAGTTCATGAACAAACTAAGAACAAAGTGTAAACGTATTGCTAAGGCTATGATAGCGCGCACACCAGAATCTTTCAAGTGAAAAGAATGACAAATATCCGCTTTCTTTTTTGTCGACTTTTCATAAGCATTGCACAAAAGCGCCGAAAGGCCAGCGGTTATGTAAACTGATTTCGTTTAAATCATACAAGTCTGGTGGGAAACGCAATCTCATGATTTTTCAGCAAAAACATTTATGGGTCACGAAATTGACGAACTTCTCTTCTGTTTTGCTCATCATTATGTAAACCATGCACAAAGTGTGAATTTTTGCCGTGTTGAGAGGCAAGAATTTAGTCGAAAAATGATTGACAGGCGGAATGATTCCTGATAAAATGAAGCGTCTCAATTGGAATGATGCCTAGAGTCTTTCCGAAGCAAGATGCGACCGCCGCCGCGCCCCGCGCGCCGGCCAAGGCCATACGGACAGCCGGGTCGAATGCCGCAAACCGCACCGCGTGCGGTGGCAACTTCTGTTGCCTTATTGATTGAGTTAAAAGCTCAAGTTTTATAAGTTGGTCACTTAAAACCAGGCTGCTTTCAGCATCCAAACTTGTGAAATGGTCAATAAGAGTAGTAAAAGTAATCTTTGCTATATAGACTCTCAAGACACAACATCCTGTTGGGAACGGTGCGCACGGGCCGCGGACGGCTGCTGCGCGCCCAATGGCATATGTTCGTTCACAAGCGCCGCTGCTGACCTGCAGCGGCGTTTTTTGTGCACAAGGGGGAAACACAGCCATGAAAAAAGTCATTGAACTCCGCAACGTCAGCAAACAGTTTGACGGCGAGACCGTTCTCGACAGCATCAACCTCGACATTTACGACAACGAATTTCTGACGCTGCTCGGCCCGTCCGGCTGCGGCAAGACCACGACCCTGCGCATGATCGGCGGCTTTGAAACGCCGGATCAGGGCGACATTCTCTTTCTCGGTGAGCGCATCAACGACATTCCGCCGCACAAGCGCAACATCAACACCGTTTTCCAGCGCTACGCACTCTTCCCCCACCTGAACGTGTTCGAAAACGTGGCGTTTCCGCTGCGCGAGCAGAAGCTGCCGCGCGACGAGATCGAGCAGAAGGTCAACGAGATGCTCGCGCTCGTCAAGCTCACGGGCTTCGAGCGCCGCAACGTCACGCGCCTGTCCGGTGGACAGCAGCAGCGCGTCGCCATTGCGCGCGCGCTCGTGAGCCGGCCGCGCGTGCTGCTGCTCGACGAGCCGCTCGCCGCGCTCGACCTGAAGCTGCGCAAGGACATGCAGCAGGAGCTCAAGAACATCCAGAAGGCCACCGGCATCACGTTCGTGTTCGTCACGCACGACCAGGAAGAAGCGCTGAGCATGTCCGACACGATCGTCGTCATGTCCGAGGGCAAGATCCAGCAGATCGGCACGCCGCTTGATATTTATAATGAACCGCAGAATGCTTTCGTGGCGGATTTCATCGGCGAGAGCAACATTGTCGATGGCATTATGCGGCAGGACTTCCGCGTGACGTTCTCGGGCCACACGTTCACATGCGTGGACAAGGGCTTTGGCAAAAACGAGAACGTGGACGTCGTCATCCGCCCCGAGGACGTGGACATCGTGCCCATCGAAAAGGGCATGCTGCGCGGCACGGTCACGTCCGTCACGTTCATGGGCGTGCACTATGAGATCATCATCGACATCAACGGCTTCAAGTGGATGATCCAGACGACGGACTACGTCGACGAGGGCGCGGAGGTCGGCCTGTATATCGAGCCGGACGCCATCCACATCATGAAAAAGTCCGAGTATTCGGGCATGTACGGCGACTACTCCTCGTTCAGCAACGAGCTGGACGAGCTCTCGGACGCGGAAAGCGAGCCGGACGAATGAACAATCGCATCCATTCCGAAAACCGCCGCGCCTCGCTGGCGCATCGTCTGGCGCTCGCACCGTATTCCGTGTGGGCGGTCATCTTCGTGGCCGTGCCGCTCGTGTTCGTGGCCTACTATGCGTTCACGGACGAGAGCTTCCGGTTCACGACCGAAAACCTGACGAAGTTTTTCACCGCCGTGAGCACGATCACCGACGACAGCGGCGCCACGCGCGAGGTGCACACGTACCTGCTCATCTTCTGGCGCTCGGTGAAGCTGGCCGTCATCTCCACGGCCATCTGCCTGCTCATGGGCTACCCCATCGCGTATATCATCGCCCGCGCCGCGCCACGTACGCAG
>HF985764.1:0-1356 GCA_000432375.1 Firmicutes bacterium CAG:103 | reverse complement strand
CGTACGCAGAAAACGATCATCACGCTCATCATGATCCCGATGTGGATGAACTTCCTCATCCGCACCTATGCGTGGATGACCATCCTGCAGGACTCTGGCCTGCTCAACATGCTCTTTTCCGCGCTGCACCTCGGCCAGGCGCACATCATCGGCACCGAGGGCGCCGTCGTCGTCGGCATGGTGTACGACTACTTCCCTTATATGATCCTGCCGATCTACTCGGTCATGGCCAAGATGGACACGCGCCTGATCGAGGCCGCGCGCGACCTCGGCTGCAACAGTCTCGGCGTGCTGCGGCGGGTCATCTTCCCGCTGAGCCTGCCGGGCGTCATGTCCGGCATCACGATGGTGCTCATCCCGTCGATCAGCACCTTTTATATCTCGCAGAAACTCGGCAACGGCAAGTTCTTCCTCATCGGCGACGCGATCGAGGGGCAGTACGTGGCCAACAACCTGCACTTTGCCGCCGCCATCGCCTTCATCCTCATGCTGATCCTGCTGGCCGCCATGGCCCTGATGAAGCGCGGCACGAACAAGCGCGTCTACGGAGGTGTGTGACATGAAACGAGCTGCTAAGATCTATACCGCCCTCATCTTCGTGTTCCTGTTCGCGCCGATCGTGATCCTGCTGGTATTCTCGTTCAACGAGGCCAAGAGCCTGTCGGTGTTCTCCGGCTTCTCATTAAAATGGTATCAGGAGCTGTTCCGCGACGGGGAAACGCTCAACGCGCTCAAAAACACGCTCATCCTCGCCGTGGTCGCATCGCTCGTGTCGACCGCGATGGGCACGGCTGCCGCCGTGGGCATGAACCGGATGCGCAACAAATATCTGCGCGCCGCGCTCGACACGGCGACCGACATCCCCATGATGAATCCGGACATCATCACCGGCATTTCGCTGATGCTCATGTTCGTGTTCTTCGGCCGGCTGCTCGGCACATCCACGAGTCTCGGCTTCTGGTCGATGCTCGCGGCGCACATCACGTTCTGCCTGCCGTATGTCATCATGCAGGTGCTGCCGAAGCTGCAGCAGATGGACCGCTCGCTGCCCGAGGCCGCGATGGATCTCGGCTGCACGCCGGTGCGTGCGTTTTTCCGCGTGGAAGTGCCGGAGATCCTGCCCGGCATCATCACCGGCATGATCATGGCCTTCACGCTCTCGCTCGATGACTTCGTCATCAGCTACTTCACGCAGGGCAGCGGCTTCCAGACGCTCCCGATCCGCATCTACAACATGACGAAAAAGACCGTCACGCCGAAAATGTACGCCCTGGCGACGATCATCTTCTTCGTCATTCTCGCGCTGCTGCTGCTGACGAACCTCGTCGACGAGGACGACACGCAGCGCATCCGCGA
>HF985763.1:3393-3622 GCA_000432375.1 Firmicutes bacterium CAG:103 | reverse complement strand
CGCCCCGTGCGGGGCGCGCCGGCTGCATGGATCATGCCTGCGGTTTTTCGCTATGCGCCGCCGCGAACCGGCGCGACGGCCGGTAGACGAGCAGCGCGATGAAGATCAGCACGGCCGTGGTCGCAAGGCTGATCGGGTACACGAGCATAATCGACCGGAACGTGTGGTGCAGCGGAAACACGGTGTTGATCCACACGATGCGCACGCCGCACACGCCGAAGAGCGTCAG
>HF985763.1:0-3384 GCA_000432375.1 Firmicutes bacterium CAG:103 | reverse complement strand
AAAGAGCGTCAGGATCGCCGGAACGAGCGAGATGCCGAAGCCGCGCAGGTAGCCGGACAGGATCTCATACGTCAGGCTGAAGATGTACGATCCGAAGAGAATGAGCAGGCGGCTGTAGCCGATCTCGATGACCTGCGGGTCGTTGTTGAAAATGGCCAGCAGATACTTGCCCGTCAGCAGCACGATCACGATGGCGATAGCCGAGGCGATGATGTCCTCGCCGAGGGACAGAAGCATGGTTTTTTTGCAGCGGTCGATCTTGCCGGCGCCGTAGTTCTGGCCGACAAAGGTCGTGCACGCCTGGCTGAAGGAGTTGAGCACGTCATAGGCGATGATCTCGATGTTGAACGCGGCGCTCGAGGCGGCCATGACGACGGTGCCGAGGCTATTGATGGCCGACTGGATGATGATGTTCGACACCGAGAAGAGCGCGCTCTGAATACCGGCCGGCAGACCGATGCGCATGATCTTGCGGAAGATGGCGGGGTCGATGCGCAGCTGCTTCAGCTCCACGCGCACCAGGTCGCCGTGCAGCAGGCGGCGCAGCAGCAGCACGGAACTGACCGCGTTGGAGAGCACCGTTGCGATGGCGACGCCGTTGACGTTCATCTTGAGCACGATGACGAAAAACAGGTTGAGGATCACGTTCAGAACGCCGGAGACCGTCAGCGCGATGAGCGGCACCTTCGTGTCGCCGACGCTGCGGAAGATGGCGGCCTCGAAGTTGTAGAGCAGAATGACCGGCATGCCCAGCAGGTAGATGCGCAGGTACGCGAGTGCGAGCGGGTACACATCGTCCGGCACGTTGAGCAGGCCCATGAGTCCGGCCGCAATGAGCTGGCCGAAGACCGCCACGAGCACGCCGCCGATGAGGGCCGTGACGATGGAGGTGTGCACGGCGCGGTGCACGGTCTCGCGGTCGCCGCGGCCGATGGCGTTGGCGATGACGACGTTCGCGCCGAGCGCGATGCCGATGAACAGATTCAGCAGCAGGCCGATGACCGGGCTGTTGGCGCCGACGGCAGCCACGGCGGCCGTGCGCATATCGCCCGTGAAGTTGCCGACGACGGCGATGTCGGCCGCGTTGAACAGCTGCCCGAGGATGCCGGTCGCGGCGACGGGCAGGGCATAGCGCGGGAGTTTATTCCAGATCGGGCCGTTGAGCATGTCCAGATGCTGCGGCTTGGTCGCTGTCTGCATAGATCTTCTCACCTTTTCTTACAAATGGGTAAAGTTCCAAGGTCCTATGATATGCCAAAGGCGGCACGGATGCAAGAGCAAAAATATACAATTTCTTAGCGGCCGCTTCCGCTGCGATGCAGCAGAAAAACGCCCGGGAAAACGCAGCTGCGTTTGTCCGGGCGCTGTTTTTTCCCGAAGGAGGACTGCGGACGGTGTCCGCCGCTTATTCCGCGCTCTTGAGTGCTTCATCCATGGGGATCTTCCGGATGCGGCGGAAATCGAAGATCGTCACGATGGCGTAGCCGAGGAGCACGAACACGAACATCTTGACATATCCGGCCGGCTCCATGTGGAAGGCGAACCAGCCGCTGTAGGAGAACATGATCTCCCGCCAGGCCAGCTTCATGGCGGCGGCGCCGAGCCAGACGCTGACGGCGTCGATGAGCACGAGCACGATCGTCATCGACAGCAGGTACAGCCGCGCGATCTCCCGGTTTTCATAGCCGAGGATCTTCACCATGGAGATGGCGTTTTCGTTCTTTTCAATGATGAGCTTGGTCAGCAGGTAGATCAGTACGGCCGACAGCAGCACGCACAGGTACTGGAAATAGGTCATGTAGGAGCCCATCGAGTGGTCGAGCTGATCGGCCATCTTCGTGATGTCGCGCTCGGTGATGACGGTCGCAACGTTGTCCTCGCCGATGTCCGGCGGTGCGTCCGAGAGATAGGCGCCGACCTCGATGTTCTCCTTGACGTTCAGGTTGGCAATCAGGTTATAGAATAGAGCTGAAAGACGTAGCCCAGGTGCTTGCGGCGGTACTGCGTGAGCGCTTTCTCGCCCATGTCCTCGAGCTTGTCGCCGCCGATGGAGATGAAGCCCGCGTCGGCGCTGTCGATCCCGCCGATGATGTTCAGCAGGGTGGACTTGCCCGATCCGGAAGGGCCGAGCAGGACGCAGATCTCGCCGCGCGCGGATGGCAAGCCCCAAAATGGCAGAAAAATGGGCAGGCACCGTGCCCGGTGTCTGCCCATGACGGAGAGGTCAGTTGATCTTGAGCGTCTCCCAGAGACTGTTGACATAGGTCAGCGTGTCCTGGTCGAGGTTGCGGTAGGCGCTGCGGTTGTATGCATCGCGGAACGAGCCGATGTCGGGGTAGAGGATGGCCATCGTGTCCTCGCCCATGTCGTCGATATACTCCGGGTCGTCATACACGAGCCGGTTCGGCGAGGCGTAGTAGATATACTCGGCGTTGGCCACGGCGGCCTCGCGGCTGAGCATGAAGTTGATGAAGCACTCGGCCAGCTCCTGATCCCGGCAGCTTGTCGGGATGCACATGGCGTCAATGAAGTAGTTCGTGTTCTCGGGGTAGTAAAACTGCAGATCCACGCTGTCGGCCTGTGCGTCGCACATCGTGAAGTAGTCGCCTGCGTAGTAGGCGGCCACGGCGGCCTCGCCGGACTCCATCATGTTGTAGATCTCATCCATGACGTAGCTCTTGACGAGCGGGCGCTGGTCGACGAGTGCCTGCAGTGCCTGCTGCCAGTCGGCGTGGTCGGTCGTGTTGACGTCGATGCCGGCGCGGTACATGGCCGTGCCGAGCGCGTCGCGCGCGTTGTTGAACTGCAGGATGTTGCCGGCGTATTTCGGGTTCCACATCAGATCCCAGCCGCCGGTGTCGGCCTCGTCCACGACATTGGCGTTGTAGATCACGCCCACGATGCCGTAGGTGTACGGCACGGTGTAGGTGTCGTCGGGGTCATAGTACAGGCCGCGGAAGTCCTCGGAGATATACTGATAGTTCGGGATGTTGTCGTAGTTGAGCGGCAGGAGCATGTCCTCGGTTTCCATGCGCGCGATCATGTAGTCCGACGGGATGACCACGTCGTAGCTCACGGCGCCGCTCTTGAGCTTGGCGTACATGTCCTCGTTGCTGGCGTAGGTGTCATAATTGACCTTGACGGGCACGCCGTAGGTCGCCTTGTACCAGTCCTCGAACGCGGCGATGGTGTCGAGCGAATCGTCCGAGCCGTCGGAGATATATTCGCCCCAGTTGTAGACGTTGAGCACGCGCGTCTCCTGCCGGCTGCTGTAGATGCTGATGCCGGCGATGAGCAGCGCGGCGGCGGTAAGGATGCCCACGGCGGCGCGCACGGGGCGGCGGCCGTTGCCGCTGCGCTTGGCGCGGGCGGGCTTGCCCGCAC
>HF985762.1:7365-14535 GCA_000432375.1 Firmicutes bacterium CAG:103 | reverse complement strand
TCAGCCCGTCGCCGATCATGGAATAGCGCTTGAGCACGAGCGACACGCCGAGCAGCGACGCACACAGCGACACGAGCACGCCCACGACGAGCGCGCGCACGAGAAACGGATACGACAGCATTTCGAGGATGACTTTCATAGCTTCCGCCCTCCCAGAAACCGGCGCGCGGCATCGCTCTGCTTATACTCCGCCGCCGTGCCGAAAAAGAGCTGCTGGTGGCCCAGGTGCAGCACGTGTGTAGCGTAGCGCAGGGCGGCGTCGATGTCGTGCGTGACCATGATGACCGTGATGTCATTGCAGAGGTTCACGAGCTTGATGAGGTTATACAGTTCCCCCGTCGCCACGGGGTCGAGCCCCGTGACCGGCTCGTCGAGCAGCAGGAGCTTGCGCGTGGCGCACAGGGCGCGCGCGAGCAGCACGCGCTGCTGCTGGCCGCCGGAGAGCGCCTGATAGCTGTGGTGCGCCAGATCCTCGATGCCCATGCGCTCCATGTTCTCCTGCGCGCGGGCGCGGTCGGCCCGCGAATAGAATGGGCGGCCGTGCATCTGGTTGATGCAGCCCGAGCGCACGACCTCCGCCACGCTTGCGGGAAAGTCGCGCTGGAGCTGCGTCTGCTGCGGCAGATAGCCGATCTCGTTGCGCACGAGCCCGTCTCCGAGCGTGATGCTGCCCTGCTCCGGCGCTTTGAGCCCGAGCAGGCCCTTGATGAGTGTGGACTTGCCAGAACCGTTTTCGCCGACCACGCACAACAGATCGCCGCGCGAGACCGTGAAGTTCACGTCGCGCAGCACCGTCTGCCCGTCGTAGCCGAGGCAGACGTGTTCACAAGTAATGAGTGCCATAATTAGTTCAATGCCTCCCGCAGCGCCTGCACATTGCGCTCCATGAGCTGCAGGTACGTCGCGCCGTCTGCAAATGCCTGCGCCGTCACGTTGTGACAGGTCGCAAACTCCAGTTTTTTCGCGCCCGTGGCCTCGCAGATCGTGTCGGCGAGCTTGCCGTTTGACAGCTCAATCGTGAACACGACCGGGATGTTCTCCGCGCGCACCTTGTCGATCAGAAACGCCACCGTGGCCGCCGATGGCTCGGCCGCATCCGCGCAGCCGGGATAGGCGGCATAATAGTCCAGACCATAGGCCTCGGAAAAATACCGCAGTGGGAAACGGTCTGCAAAAACCATCGTTTTTCGCGCTGCATGCGCCACTACATCCTGAAATTCCGCATCCAGCTGGTTCAGCTTCTCCACATAGTCCCCACACCGCTGCGCATACGCCGCCGCGTGCGCGCTGTCGGCCGCAGCAAACGTATCCGAGAGCTTCCGGCAGATGCGCGCCGCGTTGCGCGGCGACGTCCAGACGTGCTCGTCCGGCTCCGTGCCGTCGGCCTCGTGGTCGTGCTTTTCCGTCTGCATTCCCTCGACGGTCTCCTCGTCGAGCAACTCCACGCAGTCCATGAGCGTCACGACGCGCAGGTTCGGGTTGTCTACACCCTCAAGCACGGTCTTGACCCAGGCATCCGACTCGCCGCCGACGTAGACGAACACGTCGGCATTGCGGATGGCAATGATGTCTTTCGGCGTCGGCTCATAGGAGTGCACCTCGCAGCCGGGGCGCAGCAGCATCGTGACCGACACATCGTCTCCGCCGACCTGGCGCGCGAAATCGTAGGGCGCGAAGATCGTCGTGACGACGTGGAGCTTGCCGTCGTCCGCGTCCGGATTCTGCTGCACGGTGCAGCCCGAAAACGCCGACACGGCCAGCACCATTGCCAGCAGCACACTCAGGCTCTTACGCATGGCCGTCACGCTTTCTGCCGCAGGCGGCGCACGTGCCGTAGATCGTCGTGCTGCGGCCGTCGACCGTGAAGCCGGCCGCGCGCAGCAGGTCCGACTGCAGCGCATCGGACACGTCCTCGTCCAGATGGATCAGCCGCCCGCAGTCCACGCACTTGAGGTGCAGGTGCGCGTCGCAGTGGCCGGGGTCCATGGCCTGATAGGCCGCGCTGCCGCCGCTCTCGGGTGCGAAGCGGCGCACGGTACCCTCTTCGACCAGGCGGTCAAGCGCACGGTAGACCGTGCTGCGGCCGGGAGCTTCGTCGCCCATGGCCGCGAGCAGCTGCTCGACCGTGAACTGCTCGTCCGCGTGCGCAGACAAAAACGCCAGCAGCGCACAGCGCTGCTGCGTGTGATAACTGTTTCGCATGGTTTCGCCTCCAAATCGGGAATGAGTCCCGAATTCAAGCCGTAGCATACACGCAGTTTGCCCGTCTGTCAAGGGGGAAATGTAAAAATGTAAAAAATCCCGCCGGACATTGCGTCCGGCGGGATCTTGGGTTTGGATTCAGGCGAGGGCGGCCTCCTGCTCGCCCGCATCGCCGAGCGTGTCGCTGATGAACTGCGGCACCTGCTCGCGCGGCATGTCCAGCGCGATGGCAAGCTCTCCGTGGAGCATCTCCTCGGCGCGCTTCATATAGCGCTCGTCGACGAGGCCGAGCTTCTTACCGCGCTCGGCCATCCGGCGGCGCTTGGCACGCACGTCCTTGATCAGCTGCAGAAGATCTGCGCAGGTGTAATCCTGAATGCACTGCTGATAGTGCTCATTGAGAAAGCGGAGGTTGGAATTTTCATAGACCTGCGCGGTCATCTGCGGAATGCGGTCAATGAGCGCGAGCGCCTCCTCGCGCGTGATCACAGGCCGCATGAACACCTTGCTGTCCACGGGTGTGAACACCTTGCCCTCCCGGTAGATGGGCGCGAGCGTATAGTAATCCCGGTGCTTGTCCACACCGGAGATCTTCGGTGTACCGATCTCCTCCACGCGGCAGACGCCCTCGTTGCCATACACGATCAACTGACCAATTTCGTACATTTGAATATCCTTTCCTCAGCCAAACAAAACCCAAAACAAACAAAGCAGGGCGGCATTGCAGCCGCACTGCGGCCGCAATCCTGCCCCCTGATAGATAGTTTAGCACAAAATTTGCAAAAAGGTAAGACTTTTTTCATTTAGGACTTGATTTTTTTACGGAAACGGATAAAATAAACAATTTATAGAGCGTAAAGGCAGGAAGGAAAATCCGCATTTGCTACTTTGAGGGGGAAAATCGGGATGCATATCGGGTGGAACCGCATCTGGAAAGTGCTGCTGGGCTGTGTCTGCGTGATCGGGAGCATCGTCCTACTCGCCTGCGGGCAGGTCGGCTGGGGCATTGCGGCATTGGAAGCAGCCGTGCTGCTGCTCGCGCTGCAATATGCGCCGCGCGCGGCGCGGCTGCGGAAAACGTGGTGGTTCGTGGAGCTGGTGCTCGTGCTCGCCGTCACCGTGGGGTACGCCGGCTTTGCCGCCGTGCGCGCAGCGCAGACACCGGCGTCCGCCGTCGTCATCACGACGGAGCGCAGCGTGCCGCCGGTCACGCCGGCGCCGGAGACCGTAGCGCCGGAACCGACCGCCACACCGGAGCCGACGCCCGCACCCGACACGGCGGAGGCGACCTGTGTCGCCAGCCGCAAGGCAAAGAAATACCACCGGCCGTCGTGCCAGTACGCCGCCAAGATCAAGGACGAGAACCTCGTGACCTTTGACAGCGCCGCGCAGGCGCAGGCCGCGGGCTATGCGCCCTGCGGCGCGTGCAAACCATAAGAAAAACCGCGCTCCCGTGTATCGGGAGCGCGGTTTTGCCGTTTGGAGATCACATGTGCAGATCCGGATAGAGCGGGAAGCGCGCGCACAGATCCAGAACCTGCGCACGCACGGTGGGCACGGCGGCCTCGCCCTCGTCGATCAGGCGGCAGATGAGCGCGCCGATCTCGCGCATTTCGTCCTCGCCCATGCCGCGGGTCGTGACGGCCGGCGTGCCGAGCCGCACGCCGCTCGTGACGCGCACGGACTGCGTGTCGAACGGGATGGTGTTTTTATTGGCGGTGATGTTCGCCGCATCCAGCAGATCCTGCATCTGCGCGCCAGTGCGGCCGCGGCTGTAGACATCGGCCAGCATGAGGTGGTTGTCCGTGCCTCCGGAGACAAGGCGCACGCCGCCCTGCTGCAGCGTCTCGGCGAGCACGGCGGCGTTTTTGACCACCTGCTGCTGATAGGCGCGGAAGGCCGGCTGCAGCGCCTCGCCGAAGCAGACCGCCTTGCCGGCGATGACGTGCATGAGCGGGCCGCCCTGCGTGCCGGGGAAGACGGCGCTGTCGATCTTTTTGGCAAGCTCGTCGCGGCAGAGGATGATCGCACCGCGCGGGCCGCGCAGGGTCTTGTGCGTCGTGCAGGTGACGACATCGGCATACGGCACCGGGCTCGGGTGCACGCCAGCGGCGACAAGGCCGCCGATGTGCGCCATGTCGACCATCAGGTACGCGCCGACGGAATCGGCGACGGCGCGAAAGCGCGCAAAGTCGATCACGCGCGGATAGGCGCTCGCCCCGGCGATGATGAGCTTCGGGCGTACCTCCTCGGCCACGCGCGCGAGCGCGTCGTAGTCGATGGTCTCGGTCTCGGGGTCAACGCCGTAAAAATGCGCCTCAAAATATTTCCCGGACAAGGACGCCTTGCTGCCGTGCGTCAGGTGGCCGCCGTGGGAGAGGTTCATGCCGAGGATGCGGTCGCCCGGCTGCAGCAGCGCCGCGTACACGGCCATATTCGCCTGCGAGCCGGAGTGCGGCTGAACGTTGGCGTGATCCGCGCCGAAGAGCCGCGTCACACGGTCGATGGCCAGACGCTCGACCTCGTCAACATAATCGCAGCCGCCGTAATAGCGCGCGCCGGGATAGCCCTCGGCGTATTTGTTCGTCAGGTGGCTGCCCACGGCCTCCATCACGGCCGGGCTCGTGAAATTCTCGGACGCGATCAGCTCCAGATGGTCGCGCTGGCGCCCCAGCTCCCGCTCCATGGAGGCGTACAATTCTGGGTCGGCCTGCTTCAGATGTTCATAATTCATATCGGAAACCTCCGTTTGTGTCAAAATCGCGCAACCAGTTTACCACAACTCAGACGTATTTAACAAGAGGAAAGCGCGTAAACTTATACTATCCCGATCTCGTCCGAGGTGATGCAAGTTGAACAAATGGAAGCGTATCCGCCCGTATGTCGCCTTCAGCGCGATCGCGCTGGCCGTCGGCGGCGCGTCGAGCTTCGCCACCCGCGCGGGCATGGCTGACTTCGACCTGCTGACAAAGCCGCCGGCCGCCCCGCCGGACTGGCTGTTTCCCATCGCGTGGACGATCTTGTACCTGCTCATGGGCATCGCGATGGGGCTTGTCTGGCGCAGCAGCACCGGCCGCGCGCGCAAGGAGGCCACCGCGCTCTGGAGCATCCAGCTGGCTGTCAACGGCCTGTGGCCGGTGCTGTTTTTCCTGCTGGGCGCGCACGGGCCGGCGTTTTTCTGGCTCGTTGGGCTGATCGTGCTCGTGCTGTTCATGATTGCGGATTTTTCCCGCCGCAATGCCACGGCCGCGTGGCTGAGCGCGCCGTATCTGCTCTGGCTGCTGTTCGCGGCGTATCTGAACCTCGGCATCTGGCTGCTCAATCGGTAAGGTTTGGATAAAGATCACGTCAAGATTGTGTTTGCATGGTGCGGGAGATTGTGGTACACTGCCCCCTGAGGAGGGAACTGCCCCATGAAAAAACCGCTCAAGATCATACTCATCATTCTGGCCGTCCTTGTCGGCCTGGTCGCCGCGCTGCTCATCTGGCTGACCGCCACGCAGCTGAATGTCAAGACCGAGACCGCCGTCGTGACGCACGGCGAGAACAGCACCGCCAGCTTCGCCCCGGGCGACAGCGTATCCATCCTGACGTGGAACGTCGGCTACGCCGGACTGGGTGAAGAGTCCGATTTCTTCATGGACGGCGGCAAGCAGGTGCGCGCGCCGAGCAAGGCCATCGTAGAGAAGAACATGGACGGCATCGTCAGCACCGTGAAGGAGCTGGACGCCGACTTCACGTTCCTGCAGGAGATCGAGGCCGACCCCTCGACCCGCTCCTACGGCATTGAAGAGGCCGAACGGATGCGCACCGAGACCGGACTCGACACCGCGCACGCGCGCAACTACAAATGTGCCTTCGTGCCCTACCCCATCCCGCCGATCGGCAAGGTGAGTTCCGGCATCATGACGCTCGCGACCGCGCCCATCGCCTCGGCCGAGCGCATCGCCCTGCCGAGCCCGTTCAAGTGGCCGGTATCGGTGGCCAACCTCAAGCGCTGCCTGATGCCGGTGTATATCGACCTCGAGGGAACGGACGCGCAGCTCGTGCTCGTCAACCTCCACCTGGAGGCGTATGACGACGGCGAAGGCAAGGCCGCGCAGACCGCCGCGCTCAAATCGTTCCTCGAACAGGAATACGCCAAGGGCAACTACGTCATCGCCGGCGGCGACTTCAACCAGACGTTCCCCGGCGGGCTGGACAAGTACCCGATCAAGAACGCCGATCTCTGGACGCCCGGCACACTCGACGACAGCATGCTGCCCGACGGCTGGCACTTTGCCTACGACACAGCCACGCCAACCTGCCGCCTCGACAACCAGCCCTATGACGCCGGGAGCGACGCCACGCAGCACTACGTGATCGACGGCTTCATCCTCTCGCCGAACGTGGAGCTCACGGGCGTACAGACGCAGAACGACGGCTTCCGCTTCTCCGACCACAACCCCGTGCTGCTGAATATCCGGCTCAAATAAAGCATATCAAAAAGCCCGCTTCCGACCGGAAGCGGGCTTTCGTGTGTCAAAAAAGCATTTTTGACACACGCTCCAACGAGAACCACTGTGTTGGGTTCTCGTTGGAATAGACTGCGGCTCGCTGCAGCGCACGCGCAAGCGCGCACGTTTGCGAGCCGAAAGGTATTTTCTCCGCCGTACACGCCGCCAGAGAAAATGATTGAGATTTTCTTTGCGCCTGCGGGCGCGAACTCTGCGAGGCCTTTTGGCCATCTACCGAAGCCGGTTTTCAACCGGAAGCGGGCTGATTTTTTATTTTGCGCGCGTGATGTGCAGCTCGCGGCAGGAATTTGGGCCGAAGAGCGCCTCCATCCCCTTTCGGTACGCGGGGAAGGCATCGCGCGGCATGAGCGCCTGCACGCACCCGGCAAAGCCGCCGCCGTGCACGCGCCACGCGCCCACGCCGTCGAGCAGCGCGGCCGCGCGCGCCAGCCCGCGCTCAAGCCGGTCGTCG
>HF985762.1:0-7276 GCA_000432375.1 Firmicutes bacterium CAG:103 | reverse complement strand
TACGTCTCGGCGTCCCGGTGCACGAGCGCGTCGCGCATGAGCGGCACGCGCGCGTTCTCCTCAAAAAAGTGCGCCGCGCGGTCATCGGCAAGGCCCGGCTGCCGGTGGGCATAGAAATCCGCCGGATCGACCTGCGAGAGCGTCTCGGCGCCGAAGCGCCGCGCCACGCGGCACATATCGGCCGGCAGCGCCGCATACGCCGTCGTCAGCCCCGCGTGGCTGCCGCCGGTATCCGTCAGGCTCAGCGTGAGGCCCATGTCGGCAAACGGCGCCGCGACCGGGGCGATCTCCCCGGCGGCGAAGTCGATGTACACCGCGCCGTCGAGCGCGCACGCGAGCTGATCCATGAGGCCGGACGGCTTGCCGAAGTGGCGGTTTTCCGCCTGCTGGCCGAAGCGCGCGAGCTGCTCGGGCGAGAACGCGCCGCCGTTGTAGAGCGCGTTGAAGATGCGGCCGACGAGGATCTCAAACGCGGCCGACGACGACAGGCCGCCGCCCGGCTTGAGCGCGGAGGACGCCCACGCCTCGAAGCCGCCGACAGCACCGCCGGCGTCCAGAATGGCCGCCGCCATGCCGCGCACGAGCGCCCACGGCTTGCCATACGCGCGTGGATTCACGGCCAGATCGTCGAGCGCGACCGTGAACGGCCGGTATCCCTTCGAGTGGATGCACACGCGGCGGTCGCGCCGGCGCGTCGCACGCGCGGTGATGCCCACGTCCACGGAGGCCGCCAGCACGCGGCCGAGCTGATGATCGGTATGGTTTCCGGCCAGCTCCGTGCGGCCGGGGGCAAAAAATCGCTGCATGATCTTCCTCCGAAAAAAGCCGGCAGGCGTCCTGCCTGCCGGCTTCCGTGCAAAAAACTCAGTGCTTGCGCGCGAGCACCCGCTCGATGCCGCGCACGACGCCGGCCGCGTCCACGCCGTACTTGGCCAGCAGGTCGGTGTACTTGCCAGTCTCGGTGAACGTGTCGGGGATGCCGACAAACTCCGTCGGCGCGCCCGTGCCGCCCCAGGCGAGCACTTCCGCCACGGCGCTGCCGAGGCCACCGTAGATGTTGTGCTCCTCGGCGGTAACGATCGCGCCCGTCTCCTGCGCGCAGCGCAGGATGAGCTCGCGGTCGATGGGCTTGATGGAGTACATGTCCACCACGCGCACGGACACGCCGCGCGCGGCCATCTGCTCGGCCGCCTCGAGCGCCTTGTGCACGAGGATGCCGCAGGCGATGACGGTCACGTCCTTACCGTCGCGCACGATCGCACCCTTGCCGCACTCGAACTTCGTGTTCTCGTCATACAGGTCCGGGTACACGTCGCGCGACAGGCGCAGGTACATCGGGCCGTAGGTGTCCACGGCGTACTTCGTGGCCCAGCGGGTGCTGGTCGCATCCGACGGGACGAGCACGGTCATGTTCGGCAGTGCGCGCATGACGGCGATATCCTCCGTGGCGTGGTGCGTCGCGCCGTCGAGCGCGTCGGACATGCCGCAGTAAGCGCCGCCGAACTTCACGTTCAGGTTGCCGTAGCACACCTGCGCGCGCGCGGAGATGAGACCCAGCGTGGTCAGGAAGACCGTGAACGTGTTCACGAACGGGATCTTCCCGGTCGTGGCAAGGCCCGCCGCCGTGGCGACCATGTCGGACTCGGCGATACCCATATTGAAATGGCGCTCGGGGTGCGCCTTGGCGAAGATGCCGCTCTTGGTAGAACCGGACAGGTCAGCATCGAGCACGACGATGTTCTCATTGGTGTCGCCGAGCTCGGCGAGCACGGTGCCGTAAACTTCACGAATGGACTTTCCCATCACACGTTACCTCCCAGTTCCTGCATTGCCTGCGCGAATTCGGCGTCCGGAATGGCCTTGCCGTGCCAGGCGGACTTGCCCTCCATGAAGGACACGCCCTTGCCCTTGATTGTATCGGCGAGGATCACGGTCGGCACGCCCTTGCAGGCGACGGCCGCGTCGAGCGCAGCGTCGAGCGCCGCCAGATCGTGCCCGTCGCAGCGCAGCACGTTCCAGCCGAAGGCCTTCCACTTGCCGGGCAGGTCGCGCAGCGGCATGATCTCGTCGGTCGTGCCGTCGAGCTGCACCTTGTTCCAGTCGACGATGGCGGTGAGGTTGTCAAGTCCGAATTTCACGGCCGAGGCGGCCGCCTCCCAGACGGCGCCCTCATCGAGCTCGCCGTCACCGAGCACGGCGTACACGCGCGCATCGGAATGGTTCAGCTTCAGGCCGAGGGCCATACCCTGCGCGGCGGCCAGGCCGATGCCCAGCGGGCCGGACGGCATATCCACGCCCGGCGTGCGCATGCACGGGTGGCCCTGCAGGGGGCTGCCGGTCTGGCGCAGGGTGTTCATGCTCTCGGGGGGCAGGAAGCCCTTGCCGATCAGGTTGCGGTAAAGCATGGGCGCGGCGTGACCCTTGCAGAGCACGAGCCGGTCACGGTCCGGATCGTCAGGGTGCGCGGCGTCCACATGCATGCGCTGCTGATACAGCAGCGTGAGGATCTCACAAACGGACAGGCTGCCGCCCGGGTGGCCGGACTGCGCGCCGTGGATGGCGGTGAGTACGTCGATCCGATACTGACGGCAAAGCTCCTGGAGCTCGGCCGTGCGTTCCGGGGTCAAAGACATGGTGGTTTGTCCTCCTGTTTGATGTTACTCAATTAGGATACAACGTGCATTTTTTGATGTCAACGGCGCGCGGCGATTTTTCGCGCGTTTTCCCTTGTTAATTTTATAATCGTTGCTTTACCGGGCGACAATCGTTATAATCAAAGGGACTATATTTATTGTCTGCATCCCCGCAGACCATTCAGGAGGCGAGGTCAATGGACCCCAACAAAGCGCTCAACATGACTATGCTCTGCGATTTCTATGAGCTGACGATGGGCAACGGTTATCTTGAGCACGGCATGCAGGACCGCATCACGTATTTTGATGTGTTCTTCCGCAGCGTGCCGGACGACGGCGGCTACGCCATCGCCGCCGGTCTCGAGCAGATCATCGACTACATCGAGAACCTGCACTTCACCGACGAGGACATTGCCTATCTGCGCAGCCGGAAGCTGTTCAGTGAGGCATTTCTGGACTATCTGAAAAACTTCCGCTTCACCGGCGACATCTGGGCCGTGCCGGAGGGCACGCCCGTGTTCCCGCGCGAGCCGCTCATCACGGTGCGCGCGCCCGCCATCCAGGCGCAGCTCGTGGAGACGTATCTGCTGCTGCAGATCAACCACCAGAGCCTAATCGCCACGAAGGCCAGCCGCATCTGCCGCGCGGCACAGGGCCGCACGGTGCTCGAGTTCGGCTCCCGCCGTGCACAGGGCGCGGACGGTGCGATCCTCGGCGCGCGCGCTGCCTACATCGGCGGCTGCGCCGGCACCGCCTGCACGATCTCGGACGAGGTATACGGCGTGTACGCCGGCGGCACGATGGCGCACTCCTGGGTGCAGATGTTCGACTCCGAGCTCGACGCCTTCCGCGCCTACTGCCAGACGTACCCCGACAACGCCACCCTGCTCGTGGACACCTACAACAGCCTGCAGTCCGGCGTGCCGAACGCCATCCGCGCGTTCAACGAGGTGCTGCGGCCGAAGGGCATCACGCACTGCGGCATCCGCTTCGACTCCGGCGACATCGCCTACCTGACGAAGAAGGCGCGCAAAATGCTCGACGACGCCGGCTGGCCCGACTGCAAGATCACCGTGTCCAACGCGCTCGATGAGCGCCTGATCGCGGGGCTGCTGCGCCAGGGCGCGCAGATCGACAGCTTCGGCGTGGGCGAGCGGCTCATCACCGCGCGCAGCGAGCCGGTGTTCGGCGGCGTGTACAAGCTCGCGGCCATCGAGGACGAGAACGGCAACATCATCCCGAAGATCAAGATCAGCGAGAACGTCGGCAAGATCACCAACCCCCACTTTAAAAAGGTCTACCGCTTTTACAGCAAGGACTCCGGCATGGCCGAGGCGGACTACATCTGCCTGCACGACGAGGTCGTGGACGACACGCAGCCGCTCGAGATCTGCGATCCCGACGCGACGTGGAAGAAGAAAGTGCTCACCGACTTCACGGCGCGCGAGCTGCTCGTGCCCATCTTCCGCGGCGGCAGGCTCGTGTATCAGAAGCCCGCGCTCGATGACATCCGCGCCTACTGCGCGCAGCAGCTTACCACGCTCTGGCCGGAGGTGCTGCGCTTCGACTACCCGCACAACTACTACGTTGACCTGTCGGAAAAGCTGCTGAAGATCAAGCTCGAGCTGCTCAACGCCGGCGGAAAGTCGCAGGGCTGAGCCATGGACGCCGCATCCCGCCGTCAGGCCATTCTCAACCGGCTCCGGACGGCCGACCGGCCCGTGAGCGCGTCGAGCCTTGCCGCCGAGCTGAATGTCAGCCGCCAGATCATCGTGGGCGACATTGCGCTCCTGCGCGCCGGCGGTGCCGAGATCTCCGCCACCCCGCGCGGCTACGTGCTGCCGCGGGCAACGGACGGCATCACGCGCACGATCGCCTGCCGCCACACGCTCGAGCAGACCGGGACCGAGCTCGACATCCTCGTCGACAACGGCTGCACCGTGCTCGATGTCATCGTCGAGCACCCGGTCTACGGCCAGCTCACCGGCCAGCTACAGATCAGCAGCCGCTACGATGTGGAGCAGTTTCTCGCGCGCGTGCAGGCGCACGACGCCGCCCCGCTGAGCATGCTCACCGGCGGCATCCATCTGCACACGCTGCGCTGCCCGGACGCGGCCGCCTGCGAGCGCGCCTGCGCCGCGCTGAAAGCGGCCGGCCTGCTGCTGGACGATTGACAGAAGTTTAATTTAGTTGACAAGTGCACAGGAAGACTTTATAGTATGCTTTACAGGTGTCATGACACCTGTAAAGCATACTTATTTTCTGGAGGAATGCACTATGCAGCGGTTCCGGGACTTTCTGAAGCGAAAGGATATTGAGATCTCTCTGCGGCGCTACGGTATCGACGCGCTCGGCGCGATGGCACAGGGCCTGTTCTGCTCGCTGCTGATCGGCACGATCCTCAACACGCTCGGTCAGCAGTTCCACATCGGTTTTCTCAACGCGATCATCTTCACCCTCGGCAAGGGCGACGCCGCGGTCGGCTACACGATCGGCGGGTGCGCATCGCTCATGGTCGGCCCGGCGATGGCGGTGGCCATCGGATACGCGCTGCACGCGCCGGCGATGGTGCTGTTCTCGCTCGTCCCGGTCGGCTATGCGACCAACGCCATGGGCGGCGCCGGCGGCCCGCTGGCCGTGCTCGTGACGGCGATCGTCGCGGCCGAGTTCGGCAAGGCCGTGAGCAAGGAGACGAAGGTGGATATCCTCGTCACGCCCATCGTCACGATCCTCGTCGGCGTCGGGCTGGCCATGCTCGTGGCCGCGCCCATCGGTAAGGCGGCCAACTGGGTCGGCGCGCTCATCATGTGGGCGACCGAGCAGCAGCCGTTCGTCATGGGCATCCTCGTGTCGGTCATCGTGGGCATCGCGCTCACGCTGCCGATCTCGTCGGCCGCCATCTGCGCGGCGCTCTCGCTCACGGGGCTCGCGGGCGGCGCGGCCGTGGCCGGCTGCTGCGCGAACATGGTGGGCTTCGCCGTGCTGAGCTTCCGCGAAAACGGCTGGGGCGGCCTGGTCAGCCAGGGACTCGGCACGAGCATGCTGCAGATGGGCAACATCGTGCGCAACCCGAAAATCTGGATCCCCGCCATCGTGACGTCGGCCATCACGGGCCCGATTGCCACGTGCGTCTTCAAGCTGCAGATGAACGGAGCGGCCGTCAACTCCGGCATGGGCACGTGCGGCCTGTGCGGTCCGATCGGTGTGTGGACCGGCTGGGTCGCACCGAGCGAGGCCGCCGTCGCCAACGGCGCCGTGGCCATCCAGCCCGGAGCGATGGACTGGATCGGGCTCGTGATGGTCTGCTTTGTGCTCCCGGCCGTGATCTGCTGGGCGATCGGTCTGCTGTGCCGCCGCCTCGGCTGGATCCGCGAGGGTGACCTGAAGCTGGACTAAATCCTCGTACATACAAAACCCCGCACAGGACGATGTCCCGTGCGGGGTTTTCTTTACATCCCAAAGAGCCGAATGCCCTTGACGAGCATCGACAGCCCCAGCGTCACGACCAGCACGGCGCTGCCCTTGACGATGTATTTCATCCAGCCGCGCGGCAGAAACGACTGCAGCGCGCCGAACAGGAACAGCAGCGGCACCGTGCCGAGCGAGAACACCAGCATCACGAGCGCGCCGCGCGCGGCGCTGCCGCTGCTCATGGCGCAGAGCCACATGGCGCTGAGTGCGCCGCACGGCATGACGCCCGTGAGCAGGCCAATGATGAGCGGCCGGCCGGCAAAGCGGCGGCGCGTGCGCGCATTGAGGCTGCACGCACCGGGCAGCTCCGTCTCCGTACTGCGCAGGCCCGGCAGGATGCCCGCCATGCGCAGGCCAATGAGCAGCACGAGCGCGCCCGCAACGGTAAAGACCATGCTCTTAATGTTCGGCGTGTAGGTGATGACCGCGCCGAGCGCACCGCAGAGCGCGCCGACCGCCGTGTACGACACGACGCGCCCGCCATTGTACGCAGCCGAGGCGATGAGCCCGCGCTTGCTGCGGCCGGTCACGCCGCGCGCGTCCGTCGTCTGCGCGAGCAGAATGCCGCCGCACATGCCGATGCAGTGCGTGCTCGTGAGCAAGCCGACGAGAAACACGAGACTGAGCGAGGCATTGTCCGCGAGCGCCGGGACTTTCACGAGCGCGAGCAGCTTCGGCAGCCCCCAGTAGAGCACGCCCACGAGCGCAAGACAGATCCCATCGACCACCACGCCGCCCATGCCGTGCGTGCCCGGCGGATAGCCGGCATTCGTGAGCACCTGCCGCAGCGTGTCCTCCGTGACGATGTTCGGATCATACGTGATCGTCACGCGGCCGCGCCAGTAGTGCGCCTGTGCGGAGACGACGCCGCGCGTGTGCAGCAGCGCATCCGCGATGGCGTCCTCGCACGCCCGGCAGATCATGCCGGACACATTCAGCTCCAGAACCGTGGTCGTCATGGCCGCTCCCTCTTCGTTTCGTTCCCGCGCAGCGCACACAGCAGCACGCCGCCGGATGCACCGCACGCAAGCACCGCCGCCGCGGCCGGGCCGATCACCCCGCACGCAGCCAGCGGCAGACACACGGCATGATACGCCAGCAGCAGCCAGATGCCCCGGCGCACGGTGCGCGCCGTCCGCGCGGCCGACGCCTCCGCGCCGCGCGTGAGCAGC
>HF985761.1:12352-14383 GCA_000432375.1 Firmicutes bacterium CAG:103 | reverse complement strand
GCTATGACGACCCGAACTACGCCACCGACGGCGAGGAAGGGTATTATGACGAGGCCTATTACGAGGACGAGCCGGCCTACAAGACGAACGTCTTTCTGGCCGTTCTCTACACGCTCGGCGCGATCGTGATCGGCGTGCCGGTGCTGGCCGTGCTGCTGGTGCTGGATCTGGCCGTGCTGGCCATCGGCGTCGCGTGCGGCGCCGGCGGCGTGGGCCTGATCGCAACGGCCTTCATCGGCCTGCCCATGGTGGCGGATATGCTCATCCTGCTCGGCGGCGGCGCCGCCGTGATCGCCATCGCGCTGGTCGTGATCTGGCTGGCCATCTGGCTGTTCATCCGCATGGTCATCGGCTGGGTCCGGCTGCTTGTGCGCCTGGGTAAGCGCTGGTGCAGAAAGGAGATCGCCGCATGAAAAAAGCCTGGAAAACCATTCTCATCATCGCGCTGTGCATCCTGATCGTCGGCGAGATCGTGCTTGGCGTCGGTCTTGCGACCGGCGGCAGCCCCGACCGCATCTGGGAAGCGGCGTATGAGCACTACGACATCGGTGCGATCTTCGCCCTCATCAAGTCCTCCGGCATCGCGGACCTGCTGGCGAGCATCGGCCTGTAAGAAAAGCAAAACATGAGGCGGCGAGCATGGCTCCCCGCCGCGGCGAGCATGGCTCGCCGCCTCATTTCATTTTATTTCATTTTAAAGAGCAGCACGCCGCCCGTCATCAGCGCGAGCCCCGCCCACTTGCTCCAGCCGAAGGCGAGCTTTTCCGTGCCCATGATGCCGAAGGCGTCGATGGCCGCGGCCGCAGAAAGCTGCGCGATGAGGATCGTCGCCACGGCGAGCGTCGGGCCGAGCCTGCCCATGCCGAGCATGACCGTGACCGTGATGGCCAGCGCCAGCACACCGCCGAACCAGCAGTATTTCGGCGCGGCGCCCAGCGCGGCAAAGCTGCCCGTGCGCCAGAACACCAGCACCAGCAGCGACAGCACCGCCGCCACGCACTGCACGAAGGCATTGGTCTCCATCGTACCGATGTGTTCGCTCAGGCGCGTGTTCATCACGCCCTGAATGCTCATCGCCGCCCCGGCGAGGATGCACGCGAGAAATCCACCCAAAATTCATCGGCTCCTTCCGAATAATCCTTGCACTGCCGCGCGGAATGTGTTACACTGTGTCGTACTGAAAAACATTTGCCCGCAGCACGCGAACAAAGGAGGGGCTGTTTATGGCCGCAGGCAGCAAACCGAAATACTATCTCGTGGAGGCGAGCGTCCTGCCCGAGATCTTTGCCAAGGTGATCGAGGCCAAGGAGCTGCTCGAGACCGGCCAAGTGCGCACGGTGGCGGACGCCGTGGCGCGCGTGGACATCAGCCGCAGCGCGTTTTATAAATACAAGGACTTCGTGTCCCCGTTTCAGGATATGTCGCGCGGCCATCTCGTGACGTTCAACCTCGAGCTGCTCGACCGGCAGGGCGTGCTGTCGTCCGTCCTTGCTATTTTTGCCGAAAACGGCGCAAATATACTCACCATCAACCAGAGCATTCCGACGAGCGGCGTCGCCCCGGTGACGATCACGGCCGCGACCGAGAACATGCAGACGACGATGGAGGCGTTCATGGCGGCGCTCAAAGCGGCCGAGGGCATCATCCGCGTGCACCTCATGGCCGGCTGAAGAAAAAAGCAAACGAAAAAGCATCCCCGGATCGACACGATCCGGGGATGTCCGTCCGTTAAAAAGTCCGTGCCGAACTTTTTAACAGACGGACAGCAAAATCGGATTTGAGGCGGGCCTTGTCCCCTCGATCTCCCCCGCTGCTCTGTCCGCTTTGCACTTGCGCGCAGGTTCCAACAGTTTTACAGCCCCGGGCCAACTACGGTCCGGGGCTGTTTTCGCTTCATATCGATTTATCTTTTCACTCAAGCAGCTGCGCGCGGCCGCCGTGCAGGCGGATCTTCCCGGCGCAGAAGCGCTTGACCGCCTCAGGCAGCAGCTTCCACTCCGCGTCAGTGAGCACGCGGCGCTTGAGCGTCGT
>HF985761.1:6330-12342 GCA_000432375.1 Firmicutes bacterium CAG:103 | reverse complement strand
CTTGAGCGTCGTGAGATCGTCGTCCTCAAGCACGGGCACGGCCTTTTGCAGCAGCACCGGGCCAACGCCACCGTTCTCGTCCACGAGGTACGCCGTCGCCCCCGTGACCTTCAGGCCGCGGGCGAGCACCGCCTCATGCACCGCGTCGCCGCGCAGCGTCTCAAACGCCGGGATGAGCGACGGCTGCACCGCGATGACCTTGTTGCGAAAGCTCTTTGCCGTCTCGCGGCCGACGCCGGGATAAAACCCCGCGTTGATGACGAGCTCGATGTCCATGTCCTTGAGCTTGTTGCGGATGGCCATGTCGTACGACGTGTCGTTCGGGAACATGGCTGGCTCGACGACGACGGTCTCGATGCCGGCGTTGCGCGCGCGCTTGAGCGCGTAGGCATTGGCGTCGGACGAGATGACGGCGACGAGCTGCAGCTCCGGGATCTCGCCGAAGAACACGGAGTCCAGCAGACTTTGCAATTTTGTTCCCTTGCCGGAAACCAGAACAGCACTGCGGATCATTTTGCTCGTTTACTCCTTCCCAAGCAGCCGTGCGGCCGTGGCGCGGTTATTGTCCTCCTGACGGTTGAGCAGCTCGGTGCGGCGACGCAGCTCCTCGCCTCTGCCGGCGAGCGCGACGGCCGAATCGATCAGGTCGGACAGGTCCTTCTCGTTGAACGCCTCGAACTGCATATAGTTATTCTGCTCGACATAGTCGAGAAACGCCGTGACCTTCGGGTCATAGGCAACGCCGATGAGCGGCACGCCCTGTCCGGCGGCAAAGATCAGTCCGTGCAGCCGCATGGACACGACCGTCGTCATGCGCGAGAGCACGCCGATGACCTCGCCGGTGGACATCTGCTCGTCGATCATATAATACGGGATGCTCAAATGCTCCGTGACGAGCCGGCTGGCCTCGCCGTCGGTGCGGAAATTGATGCTGAGGAACACCGGCGTCAGGCCGTATTTCAGGTAGGCGTACACAGCGCCGGCGGCGAACACGGTGGCCTTTTCCTCAATGCCGGGCCACTTGCGCAGCACGAAACCGATATACTTGCCGTCCGGATCCATATCGTGCTCGCGCAGGATGCGGTCGATGCGGCTGCGCTCTGCGGCCGGCAGCGTGAGCGCGGGGTCGGACGCGAGGATGACCTCCGGGTCCGTGACGCCGAAATCGCTGAGCGTCTCGCGGCTGTCCGGCTCGCGGAGGGTGATCTTGTCGACACAGTCGTTGATGATGCGCGCGGCGAGCCGCCGGTCGCGCTCATAAACGATCGGGCCGATGCCGCAGCCGTACATCTGCACCTTGCAGCCGCAGCGGTGCGCCATGCGGATCGTGCCGAGATAATACCATAAGCTCAGCCGGCTCGTGACGTCCTGCATGAGGCTGCCGCCGCCGCTGATGAACAGCTGGCTGCGGCGCAGGATGCGCCGGATGGCAAAAAGATGAAACCGGTGGCAGGCGTTGACGCCGCAGGCGCTGCGCGTGTCCTTCGGCCGGCGGGAGAGCACGGTCACGGGCATATGCGGGTCGATGCGGCGCATCTCGCCGATGATGGCCTGCAAAATGGCGTCGTCGCCGGTGTTGCCGAAGCCGTAGGCGCCGCAGATGAGCACGCCGTCGCGCACACCGTCGCGCCGGTTGCGCTCCATGCGGAAGACCGCGTGGTAGATCTCCAGCTGGCGCAGGCCGGTGGCCTCCTCGGAAAAGTCGGCCTTGCCGCGCCGGTAGAGCGCCTCGCCCATCTCGCGGCGGTAGTTTTCGTCGAGCGCGTAGCGCGCGAGATAGGCCGCGAGCATGCGCACGTCGCCGGGTTCGATGAGCAGACCGGTCACGCCGTGCTCGATGATGGCCGGCACGCCGCCGACGTTCGAGGCGACGGTGGCCAGATGCGCGCGCGCGCCCTCTGGCAGCGCATAGGGAAACGCCTCCGACACGGACGAGAGCGTGTTGATATCGAGCGCGCCGTAGAAGCTGTCGAGGTCGTTGACCCAGCCGAGGAAGAACACGCTGTCCTCAAGGCCCAGCTCCTTTGTGAGCGCCTCGAGCTTTTTGCGCTCCTTACCGTCGCCCGCGATGGCGAGGCGCAGCTGCGGGCAGGCCTTTTTGGCCAGCGCCACCGCGCGCAGGAGCGTCGGGATATCCTTCACGGGGTCGAGCCGGGCGGCAATGCCCGCGATGACGTCGCCCTCATGCACGGTATAGCCGAACTGCGCGAAATACGCCGCGCGGTCGGTCTTGGGCACGACGTGGGAAAAGTCGAGCCCGTTGTAGATGGAAAAGAGCCGGTTCGGCTCAAAGCCGCGGTCGATGAGCCGCTGGCGGATGGGGTCGGACACGCACACGCGGTAATCGAGTTGGTGCAGGGCCCAGGTATTGAGCGTACCGTAGACGGCGCGGGCGAACGGCCGGCCGAGATAGTCGAGCCGGTAGTCGCTGTGCACGGTGCTGATGACCGGCACGTGTACGCTGGGCCGCAGCATGGCACCCATGACGTTGGCCATGGAGCCGTGGCAGTGCACGATGTCATACTCCCCGTCGCGGATGATCCTTTTGAGTGCGCCGAGGTTTGCCAAAAAGCCCTTGCCAAGCACCATCGTCGGGATACCGAGCGCGGCCGCGCCGTCGGCAAAATCACCGCCGCGGAAGCACACGAGCTGCACGTCGATGATCTGACCGAGATATTTCAGCAGGGAGTAAACATGCGTCCGGGCGCCGCCGGTGTCGCCCCCGCTGATGAGGTGGATTACTTTCACTTTGCCCTCCAAAGCACTTGTGCGCGCCGCGAAAACACGGTATAATGCGCTCGTACAGGTGCTGATACATTCCCGCGCGAAATCAAAGCGCGGATTCAGATTATTATACTGTATGATTCCACTATGGTCAAGTTTTGGAGGCCCGCAATGACGAAAATTTATCTGATCCGGCACGCGGAAGCGGAGGGCAACCTCTACCGCCGCATCCAGGGGCACTGGGACGGGAGCATCACCCCGCTCGGCCTGCAGCAGATCGACGCGCTCGCGCAGCGGTTCCGCCGCGAACACATCGACGCGCTCTACTGCAGCGACCTGTCGCGCGCGCGCGCAACGGCCGAGGCGATCACGCGCTATCATGACATTCCGGCCGTGGTCACGCCGCGCCTGACGGAGATCTGCATGGGCGTGTGGGAGGGCCGCGCCTGGGGCGATATCGCGCACGATTTTCCGGAGCAGATGCGCTATTTCAACACCGACCCCGACCGCTGGTCCGTGCCCGGCTGCGAGCCGATCCGCGACGTGCAAAAGCGCATGAAGCGCGCCATAGAGGATCTCGCCGCGCGGCACGACGGGCAGACGATCGTCCTCGTGAGCCACGGCATGGCCATCCGCGCCTATCTGTGCACGGTGCTGGGCATCCCGAACAGCGAGATGGCCACCCTGCCCTACGGCGACAACACGTCCGTGAGCCTGCTGCTCGTCGACGGCGAGCGCACGACCGTGGAGTATTATAACGACAACCGCCACCTTCCGCCCGCACTGAGCACATTCGGCCGCCAGACCTGGTGGCGCGGCAGCGGCAGCGGCGTGGAGGATCTGCGCTATGAGCCGCTGCGCTTCCCGCGCGACGAAGCGTTTTACCTCCAGTGCTACCGGGACGCCTGGCGCAACGTGCACGACACGGACGAGGGCTTCGTGCCCGAGCTCTATGCCCGCAGCGCCGCCCGGCACGCGCAGGAGCATCCCGGCTCCGTCGTGCGCGTCCTGAGCGGGGACCGCGTGGTCGGCCTCGTCGAGCTCGACCCCGGGCGCGACGAGCAATCCGGCTGCGGCTGGATCAGCCTGCTGTACATGCTGCCGGAGTACCGCGGCCGCGGCTGGGCCATCCAGCTGCTGGGCTATGCGTTCTGGTTTTATGAGAATCACGACCGCACGGCCGTGCGCCTGCACGTGTCGGAAAACAATGCCCGGGCCATCACGTTCTACCAACGCAGCGGCTTCGTGCAGATCGGGCGCGACCCCGGCGTGCGCGCGCACCTGCTGCTCATGGGCCGGCTCATCCACAGGACGGTGACGCATGGAACAGTGTGATTTCCTGCCCGTCTCCGCCGAGGAGATGCACGAGCGCGGCTGGTGGTGGTACGATGCGCTCGTCGTCGGCGGCGACGCATATGTCGATCATCCGAGCTTCGGCACGGCGGTCATCAGCCGCGTGCTCGAGGCCGAGGGCCTGCGCGTGGCCGTGCTCGCGCAGCCGGACTGGCACGACGCGGAGGCCTTCCGCGCCATGGGCCGGCCGCGGCTGGGCGTGTTCATCGGCGCGGGCAATCTCGACTCCATGGTCGCGCACTACACGGCGGCCAAGCGCCGCCGCAGCGAGGATTTTTACTCCCCCGGCAAGCGCTCCGGCTGCCGGCCTGACCGCGCGGCCATCGTCTACTGCAACCGCGCGCGCGAGGCCTTCGGCCCCGACATGCCGATCATTCTCGGCTCGCTCGAGGCGAGCCTGCGCCGCTTCGCGCACTACGATTACTGGGACGATTCCGTCCGCCGCGCCATCCTCTTCGACGCCCCGGCCGACCTGCTGGTCTACGGCATGGGCGAGGCCGCGACGATCGAGATCGCCCACCGGCTGAAGAAAAAGCAGTCCGTGCGCACGATGACGGACATCCCCGGCACGGGCTACATCACACGTGACCCCTCCGTGTGCAAATTTGACCACATCACGCTCCCATCGTTCGAGGACGTGCGCGATGATAAGCGCCTCTATGCCGAGGCCACGCGCACCGAATACGCTGAGCACGACCCCATCCGCGGCCGCGCCATGATCCAGCCGTGCGAGGGGCGCTATCTGATCATCAACCCGCCCGCCATGCCGCTCGACACGAAGGAGCTCGACCGCGTGGCCGAGCTGCCCTATACCCGCGAGTGGCACCCCATGTACGAGCCGCTTGGCGGCGTGCCCGCGATCGAGGAGGTGCGCTTTAGCGTGATCCACAACCGCGGCTGCTTCGGCGGGTGCAATTTCTGCGCGCTGGCGTTCCACCAGGGCCGCATGATCACGAGCCGCAGCCACGCGAGCGTCATCCGCGAGGTCGAGGCCATGACGCACCACCCGCTCTGGAAGGGGTACGTATCCGATGTCGGCGGCCCGTCGGCAAACTTCCGCCACCCATCGTGCCGCCAGCAGCTGGAGCGCGGCATGTGCCCGAACCGGCTGTGCCTCGCGCCGACGCCGTGCCCGAATATCGACGCCGACCACTCGGACTATCTCGCCCTGCTGCGCAAGCTGCGCCAGATCCCCGGCGTGAAGAAGGTGTTCGTGCGCAGCGGCATCCGCTATGACTACATGCTCTGCGACGATAACGACGCGTTCTTCCGTGAACTCGTGCGCTACCACATCTCCGGCCAGCTCAAGGTCGCGCCCGAGCACTGCATCGACTCCGTGCTCGACTATATGGGCAAGCCCCACATTGGCACGTACGAGCGCTTCATGGACGAATACCGCCAGCTCAACCACAGGTATGATAAGGAACAGTACGTCGTGCCGTACCTCATGAGCTCGCACCCCGGCAGCACGCTCGCCGACGCCGTGGCCCTCGCGGAGTACCTCACCCGCCGCGGCCGCCAGCCCGAGCAGGTGCAGGATTTTTACCCCACCCCCGGCACGATCAGCACGTGCATGTACCACACCGGCATCGACCCGCGCACGATGCAGCCGGTCTACGTCGCCAAGACGCCGCATGAAAAGGACATGCAGCGCGCTCTGCTGCAGTGGCGCCGGCCGGACAAGCGCCGGCTCGTCATTCAGGCGCTGCACGAGGCCGGGCGCGAGGACCTGATCGGCTTCGGCAAGGACTGTCTCGTGCGCCCGATGACCGACCGGCGCAAACCCGCCAGGCCCGCCGAACCCCAGCCGCCCCAGCGCAAATACGGCAAGGTCTACGGCGGCGGCAAAAAGCCCGCGTCCGCCCGCGCCGCGCAGAGCGGCAGGGCCGGAAAGTCCGCCAAATCCGGCAAACCTGGCCGGTCCGGAACGTCCGC
>HF985761.1:0-6285 GCA_000432375.1 Firmicutes bacterium CAG:103 | reverse complement strand
CTCCGGCGGCAGGGGCACGCAGCCCCCGCGCGGGAAAGGCGGCCGCCGATGAGCTATCTCTTTCTCTACCTCGCCGCCATCAACATCATCGCCTTCGCCGCCATGGGCATCGACAAGGCGAAGGCCCGCGCCGGCAAGTGGCGCATCGCGGAGAGCACGCTCTTCGCCATCGCCGCGCTCGGCGGGGCGCTCGGCGGCACGCTGGGCATGCGCGTGTTCCACCACAAGACGAAACATAAGGAATTTCGCTTCGGCTTTCCCGCGCTGCTGTGCCTGCAGTGCGCGGCCGTGGTGTATCTTATTCTGATCTGGAAGCAGGTGCTCTGATATGACTCCCACCCTACTCGCCTATCAAATCGACCCGAAAAAACTCGGGAAAATGCAGATCGTGTGCCTGCGGCTCGGCATCCGGGTGCAGGCGGTCGACCCGGCCGACTTCGGCCAGACGATCGGCGCGCTGGCCGGCGTGCTGCCGCGCGAGCCGGACGCCCCCGCCGCCCCGCTCCCGGGGGAGATGCTCGTCATGGCGCACTTTCGCCCCGGCCTGCTCGAGGGGATGCTGCAGGGATGGCGCGCCGCGCACATCCCGCCCGTCGCGCTCAAGGCCATGCTGACAGACACGAACGCCGCCTGGACGGCCCCCGCGCTCTATGCCGAGATCGCCAAAGAGCACGCCGCCATGCACAGCGGCGGCCGCGCGCACAAGGCGTGAAATTTCACGATTTACAGCAAAACACCGATTGACAAGCGCCCGTGCCTGTACTATGCTATGGACACAGGTGTGCACCTACCGGCAGTCAGGCGAGGAAAGTCTGACTGCTTTTGTATTTGCCGCCGACATTGCCAAGGGGTCCCGCCTATGAAACACAATCAGATCCGTCAAGTCGTTTTCCCGATCCTCGCCGCGCTCATCTGGGGCACCGCCTTCGTCGCGCAGGACGTCTGCGCCGATACGATCGGCACGTTCACGTTCAACGCCGTGCGCTATTTCATCGCCGTGCTCGCGCTGCTGGTGCTCATCGCGGTGCTGCATGCCGTGCATAAGGACCGCCCGCAGCCCACGGAGGCGGAAAAACGCGCCGGGCGCAGACAGCTCTGGCTCGGCGGCTTTTGCTGCGGCACGGCGCTGGCCATCGCCTCGAACTTCCAGCAGGCCGGCATCGCCGCGGGGACGGACGCCGGAAAGGCGGGCTTTCTCACGGCGCTGTACGTGGTGCTTGTGCCGGTGTTCGGCCTGTTTTTCAGGCGCAGGGTCAGCCTGCCGGTATGGATCGCGGTCGCGCTGTCGGTCGTATCCCTGTACCTGCTGTGCATCAAGGGCAGCTTCCGCCTCGCCGCGGGCGACCTGCTCGTGCTCGTGTGCGCGGTGTGCTTTGCCGTGCACATTCTGGTCATCGACCACTTCGGTGCAACGTGCGACGGGGTGAAGCTCAGCTGCGTGCAGTTTCTGTTCGCGGGGCTGTGGTCGGCCGTGTGCATCCCGTTTTTCGAGCACGTGGACGCCGCCGCCCTGCTCTCGTGCGCGCTGCCGCTGCTGTATGTGGGCGTGTTCTCGTGCGGCGTGGGCTACACGCTGCAGATCCTCGCGCAGAAGGACTCCAACCCCACGGTCGTCACCATCCTGCTGAGCCTTGAGAGCGTGTTCGCCGTCATCGCGGGCGCGATCATTCTGCACCAGCACATGACCCCGCGCGAATACCTCGGCTGCGCGCTGATGTTCCTCGCCGTCGTCCTCGCGCAGATCCCGCTGCCGGCCAAGACCGCCCGCGCGGAAAAATAAGCAAAACCCCGCCGCCCGGTGGGGTTTTTCCCATCCTGCCCACTTGTGCGCAAATGCCCCTTGCATTTTTGCCAAAATTGGGCTATAATTCTTGTCAAGAAATTCACAGAAAGTGTATGCATAAGGAGGTCGATTCCCCATGAAACTGACACCCGAACAACAGGCCGTGCTCGACGGCAGCAAGGGCGCCGTCATGGCCAAGGTCATGAAAACGCTCGTCATGTACGGCGACGCCTTCGGCGCGGAAAAGATGGTGCCCGTCACGAGCACCTACGGCCACACGGTCATCAGCTTCGGCATCAACGCCATGAAGCCGGTCTACGACCTGTACGACCAGCTGATCGAGGCCGGCGCATTTTCCGAGCAGAAATTCACCGCCGACCCGCTCCCGCTCGACAAGAACGTCCCCTCGAACCCGCTGCAGGATCTGGTGTTCCGCCAGTTCATGTATAAGCAGCAGGCGCGCTACGAGGCCCAGCTGAGAAAGCTCGGCATCCTCAGCGACAAGGACTACACCTGCACCTGCTACCTCGACGAGGTGGGCAACAAGCCCAAGCAGGGCGAGGTGCTCTCGTGGGCGGAGTCGTCCGCCGTGGTGTACGCCAACAGCGTGCTCGGCGCGCGCTGCAACCGCAACTCCGGCATGATCGAGCTCATGGGCTCTATCGCCGGCTGCGTGCCGTATTTCGGTTTCTTGACCGACGACGGGCGAAAGGCCGACTGGATCGTCGAGGTGCGCACGACGAAAAAGCCCGAGCCGCAGCTGCTCGGCTCTGCCATCGGCATGAAGGTCATGGAAAAAGTGCCGTATGTCAAGGGGCTTGACCAGTGGATCGGCACGGAGATCAACGAGGATGCCATCGCGTATCTCAAGGACTTCGGCGCGGCCACCGCGTCCAACGGTGCCGTGGGCCTGTACCACATCGAGCACCTCACGCCCGAGGCCGTGCAGCAGGGCGAGGCGCTCATCCGCGACGGCGCGCCCGTGTACGTCATCGACGACGCGGAGCTCCAGCGCGTGCGCGAGAGCTATCCGTGCGTGTGGAAGAACCTCAACGCCAAGCCGAAGCTGTGCTTCATGGGCTGCCCGCACATGACGCTCCACCAGCTCATCGACACGACCGAGCGCGTCGAGGCGAGCCTCCGGGCGCACGGTCAGCGCAAGGTCTGCATCCCGACGGTGTTCACCGCCGCACCCGGCGTTATCGAGGAATTTGAAAAGACAGAGTACGCACCCCGCCTGCGCAGCACCGGCGTCGTGCTCAGCTACATCTGCCCGCTCATGTACATGAACAACCCGCTCAGCAAAGCCATGCCTGTCATCACCTCGTCGAACAAGCTGCGCACGTACACGACCGCGCGCTACTACACCGAGGATGAGATCATCACCATGATTACGAAGGGGGCCAACTAATATGAAACAGTTTCAGGGCCGCGTCATCTGTCCCGGCACGTGCGAGGCGGAAGCCCTCGTGTCGCACGGCGGCTTCAACACGCTCGCCAGCTATCAGATGGCCTTGATGTTCCACGACAAGCAGGTCAAATGCGGCGACCAGAACAACCCCGACCTGTATAAAAAGCCGATGATCGGCAAGGCCCTGTGCCTGCCGGAGACGATCGGCTCGACCACAGGCGGCATGGTGCTCTACACGGCCTGCGCCTCCGGGCAGCAGCCGGCGTGCATGCTCTTTTCCAAGCACATCGACTCGCTGGCGGCCTCGGGCGCGATCCTCGCGTCCGTGTGGACGGACGCCGATATGCCGGTCATCGACTGCCTGGGCGACGAATTTCTCGCCGCCGTGCAGACGGGGCAGACCGTGCGCGTGCTCGACGGCGGCATCGTCGAGGTGGCATAACACTTTATGGAAAGGAAACGGGGCTGACCGGCCGGTCAGCCCCGTTTTTGCGCCATGCGTCGGAAGCCATTTCATCGAGGCGCGAATCATGCATCATTCCAAGATATCTGAGCCGCAGGGGCGCCCGAGGGGCAAGGCCCGCTTCGGATGAGATCATGCATCGCCCCTGGCGATGCCTTCTCCTTGAGGAGAAGGCTTTCAACGTCCTTCAGCGCTGCCCCACCGCAGCCCGCGCATTGTCTTTTCCCGCCGCACGTGCTACAATTTATTATTCTCGTCTTGTCAGGAGGTGCCGCCATGCAGCCGCGATCCCGCCGCGCCGTCATCGTGCTCGATGCGCTGGGCCTTGCCGCGCTCGCGGCACTGTTCGTGCTCTGGTGCGTGCGCACGCCGGGTCTGTCCGTCCCGGGCGGCATCGCCGCCGGGTGCAGCGCGGCGCTGTTTGCCGCCGTGGGGCTGCGGTTCGTGCCCGCGTGGGTGCACTTCTGGCAGCGTGAGGGCGATGCGCCCGCCGCCGTTCCGGCGGCCGAACCCGCGCACATGGGCGCGCGCATTTTTGCTGCGCTGCTCGCGCTCGATCTCGTCCTGCTCCTGCTCACGTGGAGCGTCCGCGCCCTCGCCGGGCAGCCGGAAACGCTCGCGCAGGCGCTCGAATTCTGGCGCTGCACCGACAGCCAGCACTATCTTGACATCGCGCGCGACGGCTACATCGCCGCCGGCGACCCCGACCGCGTCGTGCAGCTCGTGTTCCTGCCGGGCTACCCGCTCGTGGTGCGCGCGGTGATGCGCCTCATTCCCTCGGACATCTGCGCGGGGCTGCTCACGTCGGCGCTGTGCTTCGCGGGCGCGGGGTGCATGATCTACCGGCTGCTGCGGCTCGACCTGCCGCACCGCGACGCCGTGCGCGCGCTGCGCTTTCTCGCGCTCGCGCCGGGGTGCTTTTTCTTCGCCGCGCCCATGAGCGAAAGTCTGTTTTTGCTGCTGACGGCCGCGGCGCTCTACCTCGCCCGCACGCGCCGGCCCATCCTCGGCGGGCTGTGCGGAGCCTATGCCGCGTTCACGCGCTCGCTCGGGCTGCTGCTGTTCGTGCCGCTGCTGTGGGAGCTCGTGCACGACGCCGTGCACCGCCGCCGGGTGGACGCCCGGCAGGTCGTCGGCGCGCTGCTCGTGCCGCTCGGCTTCGCGGCATATTGCTATATCAACTGGCGCGTATCTGGAAACCCGTTTCAGTTTCTCATCTACCAGCGCGAGCACTGGAACCAGCGCACGGGCCTGTTTTTCAGCACCGCCGCGTATCAGACGGACTATTTTCTGCGCAGTCTGACCACCGGCGGCTGGCGCGACGCGCTCGGCCTCTGGCTGCCGAACCTGATCGCGTGCTTTGCTGCGCTCGGCCTGCTGGCCGCGGCCGCGCCGAAGCTGCGCGCGAGCCAGACGGCGTGGTTTCTCGCGTATTACATCGTCGCCGTCGGCGCGACGTGGCTGCTGAGCGCGCCGCGCTACCTGCTCGTGCTGCTTCCGGTGCCGCTGGCACTGGCGCAGTGCACGCGAAAGCCCGCCGCCGGCCGTATCCTCACCGCCCTGAGCGCGCTCGCCTCGCTCGGCTATCTCATCGCCTTTGCCCTGCGCTGGCAGGTGTGGTAAGGCGGCAAAAGAAGGCACACCCATCGTTCCGCTCAAAAAAGCGCAAATAAAGAAAGAGGGCCGCCTGCGTATTCCCAGCAGGCAGCCCATCGCGGCCTCCTTCTTGATATCAGCCCTCATACTCCGAAATGGTCTTATTTTCCCAATCTAAAACTGCTAGATATCCGCCCTCTGTATCCGAGTACATATCAACAGTTCTTTTTGTGTCAACTGTTTTCCACTTCACTTTTCCACGCCAATTCAAATAGGCTTCCGCTTTTGTATCGGGAATTCCCGCCAATCCAATGTAAATAATTTGTCGATTTTCAAGCGTCACATTAAGCTGCAAATTATTACTGTCATAAATTTTACCACGAATAATAGTCATTGGACTATTATCGACGATAGAAACATCATGAAAATCAGTCACACCAATGGTATTGAACACTTCTCGGTAGTTTTCAATTTCATCATCACTGAACCCAGCTTCAGCAAACGATGTTTCCCACTCTGAAGGTTTTGCCGTTTCTTTTACAACTGTTTCCGCCGAAGCCTTTCCCTGTTCAGCACACCCAACTAATAAAATCGCCATAATAATAGTCAGTCCAACCATCCATGCTATCTTTTTCATTTTTCTTTTTCTCCTCGCACTATCAATTCCGGAACATATGCCCAAAACGTCAATTTGCTCCTTCGCACATGGTATCACAAATCTTGCCAATCAGCAATGGCGAATCCGCACTCTCTTAAATACTGTCCTTATATTTGGACACTGAATATGTTACACTCAAGTAAAACCACAAGGAGGGATCTTATGCTGCACCTGCTCTATGGCCCTGCCGCCAGCGGCAAGACCGACCTGCTCATGGGGCGCATCCGCACAGCCGTCGCGGCGCGCACGCCGGGGCAGGTGCTGCTCGTGCCGGAGCAATACAGCCACGAGGCCGAGCGCGCGCTGTGCGCCGCCTGCGGCGACAGCCTGAGTCTGTACGCCGAGGTGCTGAGCTTCACGGGGCTGGCGCGCCG
>HF985760.1 GCA_000432375.1 Firmicutes bacterium CAG:103 | reverse complement strand
TGCAGCCGCCAGTCCGCGTCCACAAACCCGGACGTGCGCAGCGCCACCGCGAGGTCGCCGGCCCGGCGCTCACTGAACTGGCAGATCTCCGCCAGCTGCCTTGCCGGCAGGGCGGATAGGTCGCCGTCCGGCGCATTGTCCAGCGCCCACAGCCACAGCAGACACATGTGCCCGAGTGCCGCCGGCGTGCGCAGCCCCAGCGCGTCGCGCAGGGCCAGCAGCTTGCGGTGCTGCGGCAGCGACTGGTGCAGTTCAATCCATGCCATGCCCCGGGCCGCGCCCGGCCACGGATCGTTTTCGTTTTTTCATTCCGGCGGTCCCTCACCTCCTTACGGTTTACATAACGCTGTACATCCGCCGGTTCGGCGGCATTTTCCCCGCCGAAGCGGCAGCTTTGGCTGTGGAAGCCGCGCATTTGCCCGGCTTCGCGTCGGAGATCGGCTGCGCTTGGCCGCACAGTGTCGGAAGCGGCCCCTTCTATTTCCATTTTATTATGCATTTGCATATCTGTCAAGTGAAATATTATGTACGTCACGAAAAATATTCCGCACCGTCCGCGCACGTCCGCGTGATCACGACCGGATTCTCTGCCTCAGAGGTTTACATAACGCCATTTGCGGATCCTGTCGAAATCGCTGCGTCCCCACTTTCCGCGCCAAAACCGGGCGCAATTTGCCCGCCGCGCCCCACGAAAGCTGGCAGAGAAAGCAAAAAAGGTTGCATTTCCGTAACAGTTGGTGTAAGATAAGCAATTGTGTGTATGCGTTATGTCAACAACCAGGCAAAATACCGAAACATAAGGAGTCATCTATGAAGAAACGAATCCTCAGTCTGGCGCTGACGCTGTGCCTGCTGGCGGGGCTGCTGCCCTGTCTGACGGTGGGTGCTGCGGCGGCCGACCGGGTCGATGCCGCGCCGTATGCGAGCGTGGAATATGCGAAAAACGCCGACGTGAAGACGGGCACGGTCCGCTACGTCTGCCAGGTGCCGGCCTACAGCGATCTGTTCTGCTCGGATTACTGGGGCAGCTATGGGAACTATGCCAACCACGAGTGCTTCACGGCGTGCATCTCCATGGCGCTGTCGTACCTCGGCCTGGACGCCACGCCCGGCGCGCTCGGCGATTACTGGCGCAGCTGCGGCCACTACGGCACACCCTTTGCCACCACGCCGGATGACGTCGCCTTCAGCGGCGCGACGTACAGCAAGGTCTCGCTCGCCGAGGCCATCGCGCGCTACGTCGGTGGCGAGGGCAGCTACAGCCCGCCGATCATCCACCTCAACGGCTACTCGGCCAACGGCCACTATGTCATGATCATCGGCCAGGTCTCGGCCACGGAGTACCGCGTGCTCGATCCGGCCGTGAAGTCGATCTATTCCATGACGCTCACCAACGGCAGCACCGTGCATTATTTCAAGGGCAGCGAGCGCGTCACGGAGGCGGTGCAGTACTACTATCCAGTGCACCACTGGAGCACCTGGACGGCCATCAAGACGGACGACGGCGCCGTGGACATGGAGCGCACCTGCGTCGACTGCGGCAAGACGGAAACGGCCAGGATCCCGGATCCCTGCGTCGGTGACGAATACTGTGCCGGCGGCGTGTTTGACGATATGCCGGCAGCGAGCGACTGGATGCACGAGGGCATTGACTATTGCGTGCTCTTCGGCCTTATGAACGGCGTCGGCGTGAACCGGTTCGATCCCATGGGGCAGACGACGCGCGCCATGTTCGTGTCGATCCTCTATCGGATGGCCGACGAGCCGGACGTGTCCGAACTGCCGGAGGCGCCGTTTGTGGACGTTTCGGACGACGCCTGGTATGCTGCCGCCGTGCGCTGGGCCTATGCCAACAAGGTCGTGCTCGGCACGGACGACACGCACTTTGCGCCGGATGCCCGCCTCACGCGCGCGCAGCTGGTCACGATGCTCTACCGCGCCTACGGCCCGGAAAAGGGCGTCCGCCCGCGCCCGATCGGCGGCTATACGGACTGGAACACCGTGCCCGACTGGGCGTATCCCGCCACGACGTGGGCGGTCTCCATGGGCATCCTCTACGGCACGACCAGAACGGAGCTCAGCCCGAATACCGGCGCCAACCGCGCGCAGCTTGCCCTGTTCATGATGCGCACCTGCCGCCTGCAGGGAGAGCTGGATTCCTGAAAAATCCGGACAAACGGGTAGAATCGTTTCGCAAAGTGTGCAAAAATGTTACATCATCGCAATAATGACCAATGAATTATGGTGACATGTGGGTTACTATAGGGCCAGAAAAAACAGCGCCGGTGTTTGCCCGGCGCAGGAACGGAGGCACACTTCATGAAACAGAACCGGACGCGCACGGCGCTCGCGGATGCATATATGCACCTGCTCAACGACTACACGATCGACCGCATCACGGTCAAGATGATCACGGACGCCGTTGGCTGCAGCCGCAAGACGTTCTACTATTATTTCACGGATGTTTACGTGCTCACGCAGTACGTGTTTGAGCTGCGCGTGCAGCAGTTTCTGGACACGAACGGCAACTTCGAGACCATGCGCGAGGGCTTTCTGACGCTGGCGGCGAACCTCTCGAACGACCGGCAGGCCATCCTGAACATCTACCACGGCTACGGCAAGGAAGAGCTCGAGCGCTTCACGTGGGAGACGAGCGATTACTATGCCCGCCAGGTCATCACGCGCTACGCGCAGAACATGGACATCGCGCCCGAGGATCTCGAGGCGATCATCCGCATGTACACGGACATGATGTTCGGCATGCTCATCGACTGGATCAACAACGGCATGGAAGGGGACTATTCCCGCAAGCTGGACATTGCGCTCACGGCGCTCATGCCAGTGCTGCGCGCCAACTGCCGCAGCGCGAAAGCGGCGGCGGCCAACGGCCAGTAAACCGCATAAAAACACCCGGATCTCGTGAGAGATCCGGGTGTTTTTTTCGATTGCAGGATCACTGCTCGCAAAACCGCATCAGCACGGTCGCAACTTCGGCGCGCGTGCCGGTCTTCCGCGGTGCGAGGGTGGTCGGGGACGTGCCGGCGATCACGCCGGTGCCCACGGCCCAGGCCATGGCCTCACGCGCCCATGTGGACACGCGCGCCTGATCCTGATAGCCCGCGAGCGCGCCGTCCGGGCCGCTGAGCGCCTGCTCGCGGCCGGCGTAGCCATAGAGCATGGTCACCATCTGCTCGCGGGTCAGCGCTTCGTTCGGCGCAAACCGCGTCGGGGACACACCGGAGACCACGCCAGCGTTGTACGCCCAGATGACGGCGTCGGTGTACCAGCTGCCGCCCGCGTCGGTAAACGGGCAGCTCAGACCGCGCACGGACGGCGCGCCCTCGAGCGCGTAGAGCACCTGCGCGAACATGGCGCGCGTCATCTGTGTGTTGGGCTGGAAGCGGTTGCTGCCCATGCCGTTCATGATCCGGCCGTACTTGACGTAGTCCACGGCGGGGGCATACCATGCGTCCGCAGCCACGTCGTCAAATAGGCCCGTGTAGCTTACGGTCTGCTTGCTGGTCATGTAGTCGTCCGGCAGGCTGCGCAGCCAGGCGAGGCCCGGCTCGCCGCAGTGGGCCAGCCCGATCACGAGCAGGTTTGCCAGCAGCGTCATCGTTGTGCCGGGGTATTTGAGCGCCATTTTCGACAGGCGCGGCGCGAGCATGCCCATCGCGGCCTCGATGCCCGCAAGGTCGTAGGTCAGAACGCCGTTTTCCTGCAGCGCCTCGACCAGATAGCCGGTCAGGAGCTTGGCGGCCGTGCCGTTTTTGATCATGCCGGGGATGGTCAGCGAGTAGAAGAGCTTCTTCCAGTTGTCCTGCACCTTTTTGGCGAAGTCCTCGGCCACGCCGGAGGTGTCCTTATCGGCCGCACCGAAAATATCCGCCAGCAGGGCCACAAGGAAGTCCTGCATGTTCTCCGCATAGTCTTCGCGTGAGGAGGCGAGGCACGTCGTGATCGCCTCGCAGAGGTCAGCGTAGAATTCCTTCTGCGTCATGTTGACCTTGAAGATCTTGCCCAGATCGCCGCTCGTGATGTCCTTCGGGTCAATGCCCCAGGCCTGGAAGTAGTCGGGCCAGTAGATGCCTCCGTTGTTCGGGATCTTCACGAATTCCCTGAGCATGGCGGCCTTGTAGGTGAGGTAGTTGTCGTCACCCTTGGTCGGCACGACGCGGTCGACGCCGTAGCGGGCGAAGTCCCAGTTGTCAAACGCGACGTAGGTCACGAGGTCGTTTTCATTGACGAGATTCTGGATGTTGTCATACACGCGGCCCTGCACCTGCGCTTTCATCGCGCCCATGGGCGGCTCATAGCAGTAGCAGTACAGGTCGTGCGGGCTGAGGCTGACGCCCTCGCCGAGGCTGTAGCCGTTGTCGAGCGCGCCGCCGACCATGTTGGACACGGCCGCGCCGCGGCTGTAGCCCGCGATCCAGATCTTCACCCGGCCGGAGATGCCGGTGTCGGCAATGTAGCCGCGCAGGTAGTCGAGCACCTGGTCGCGGCCGAGGGCGAAGCCCTTGTGCTCGCCTGCAGCATCGAGCCGGGCGTTGCCGCCCCACTCGGCGTGGTAGTTGTTGCCGCGCACGCCGACGGCGATGAGCGTGTAGCTGCCGCCGTTGTCGCGGATGGTCTTGCTGGCACAGCTGATGCCGATGGAGTCGGCCTCGGCGGGCTGGAACATCCATTTGTTCGACTGGATATTCTCAAAGCCGCACTGTTCGGCCATGGACACAAAGTTGCGGTTGCCGGTGGCGTAGTTGTCCGTCTTTTCGGAGTCCTTGCTCGTATAGGCCGCGAACGCGAGGCCCATGGACATCAGCGCGAGATCCTTGCGGTACGTGTAGCCGCTCCGGGTGAACAGATCATCGCTGTACGTAAAGGCCGCTTCATAGTCGTGGGTGTCGACCCCGTGACCGGAAGCGTAGCGTACCGTGACGGTCCTGGCGTCCCCCGTGTCCGCCGCGGCGGCGGCCGGCACGAGCGACACGGTCAGCACCAGACACAGCAGCAGGCTGATGATGCGCTTTTTCATGTTCTTTCTCCTCCCATTTTTGTCGGTCTGCAAGTTCAGATACAACCAATTTTATTATACGTATGAAAAATAGAAATAGCAAGGAACAATTTCCGTCCGCCTGTTCAGACCCGGCAAAAAATGCCCCGCAGCGCCCATGGGCGCTGCGGGGCAGAAAATGTGCGGTGTTTATTGCCGGAACATGGTGTAGGCACGGCCGTCGCCGACGGCATCGGCGATCATCATGCGGTCGCTGAGCACGGAAAAGCGGTAAAACGCCACGGCGTCTTCGCCCGTTCCGGCGTAGATGGCGTTGTCGCGCAGGGAGCATTCCTTTCCGCTCAGGCCGGGCAGGGAGCAGGTCACCGTGCCGTCGTCGGCAACGGTCAGCTCGCCCGCGTCGCTGCTCCAGCTTCCGGTCAAAAACGCCTGCGCGTAGCTGTCGTCGCGCATGATGACCTGATTGGTGTCGGAAAAGCCGATAAGCTCCATGAGCTTCTGCGCGGCCTGCGCGTTGGTCATGCCGGACGTGAGCGCAAGCTGGCCCAGGCTGTCGCACAGATGCGCGTTGGTGAGAAACAGGCGCTTGTCGCTGTCGGAATAATTGCGCGCGGCGAGCACGGTGTAGTCGGCCAGCGCGGTCTGGTAATCCTGCGCGCTGTAGGCCTCCGCGGCCGCGGCGTAGATCTGCGGCAGGCTCTTGGCCTCTATGGTGTCGAGCACGCCGCTGTAGGCCGCAAGGCCTGCGTCGGTGTAGGTCTCGTGCAGGTCGTCGAGATACATGAGCGCCTGCGTGTACTGCCCGGCCTGATAGAGCCGGCCGGTTCGGATGATCTCCGTGCGCAGGCTATTGTCCCCGGCGGGAAAGAGCTTGACGTCGCTGCGCAGGGTCTCGGCGGTGTCAAACTGGAAGTTGCAGATCGCGTCCTTGACGCGGCTGTTCACGTCCGCGTCCTGCGAGGCGACGACGGCGAATCCCGCGCCGACGGCGATGAGCACGATGGTGATGCCGATGAGCAGCGCACGCAGCCGTTTGTTGTTCCAGATCTTTTCGTGCAGGACCGGCCGCCCGCACTGCGGGCAGCGGCGCGCGCCCTGCGGCAGCTCCGCATGGCATTCGCGGCATTGCATATGCTGTTTCCCCCCTCACGATGGTCGCGCCTTTTTTGACACAAACCAGGCGCAACGCTCATTATAGCCGATTCCAGTGCGCAGTGCAAGCCGCGCGGCGGGAAAAGCCGCGAAAACCTGTCAGGAACGCGCTAAGAAAGCGGTAAGGAAAATTGCGCACATGGCGCTGTTTGTCCGCTTGACATCCGGTGCGGATCCGGTAAAATAAACCTGTAACCGGTATTGCCGCCAATCTGTCCGGCGCCGAAGTGTGTGCGGCGGCGGAACATCAAGAAAGGGGTAAAGCAGCATGAACGCAAATGCATTCGTCCACTGGGGCCTCGGCCTCGCATCCGACATTCTGGAGATCTGCAAGGAGGGCAAGGCTGCCGCGATCGTTGACGCGATCGACAAATGGTATCCCGAGCTCCTGTAAGCAGAAACAGGAAAAATGGTCCCCCGGAGCACCGCTCCGGGGGATTTTTTGTGTCGAACCGTACCGATTGGGTGAATAACCACGCACGCAGAGGTTGAAATCCGGCGAAATGCGCGCTATACTATCGCCAGACCAGATCCCACTGGTCATTGTTGCTGTAAGGAGCATATTCTCATGCAGAAGTTTGAAAAGCACAGCCCGGTCGTCGTGACCGAGGTCACGACCAAGCACGAGCTGCGCCAGTTTATGCAGTATCCCAATCGGCTCTATGCCGATAATCCGAACTACATTCCCTCGTTCTACGGCGATGACCTCTCGGACTGGACGCCGGGCAAAAATCCCGCGTTTGATTATTGCGAGGCGCGCTGCTGGCTGGCCCGGCGCGACGGGGAGATCGTCGGCCGCATCGGCGCGATCCTCAGCCACAAGGCCAATGACAAGTTCGGCACGCACCGCATGCGCTTCAGCCAGGTGGACTTCGTGGACGATTCCGAGGTCTCGGCGGCGCTGTTCGGCACGGTCGAGCGCTGGGCGCGCGAAAAGGGCTGTGACCAGGTGCACGGCCCGCTCGGCTTCACGGACATGGACCGCGAGGGTATGCTCGTCGAGGGCTTTGACCGCCGAAGCCTGTTTTTCACCAACTACAACGCGCCGTATTATCTCGAGCACCTCACCCGACTCGGCTACCGCAAGGATGTTGACTGGATCGAGTACCGCATCACCGTGCCCGAACCGGGCGGCGCGGAGGCCGAGCGCCTGCACAAGCTCTCGGAGTTCATCCTCAAGCGCAAGCACCTGCACGTGGCCACCGTGCACCATAAGAGCGAGTACGGCCCGTTTGTCCGCCAGGTCTTTGAGCTGGTCAACGCGGCCTATGCGCCGCTCTACGGTGTCGTGGAGCTCTCGGACGAGCAGATTGAGCGCTATGCCAACAAGTTCATCCCGCTCGTCGATCCGGACTTTGTCTGCTTTGTGGTCGACGAGCAGGATCAGCTCGTGGCCTTCGGCGTCACGGCGCTTGACCCCTCGGTCGCGCTCAAGCACTCCGACGGCCGCCTGTTCCCGTTCGGCTGGGCGGGCGTGCTCAACGACCTGCACCACAGCGACACGCTCATCATGCTGCTCACGGCCGTGCGGCCTGATCTGCAGGCCGAGGGCATCAATGCCGTCATGATGGATCATGTCTGTCAGAGCTGCAACCGCCACGGCGTGCGCTTTGCCGAGACCGGCCCGATGCTCGAGCTCAATGACCACATCCTCGCGCAGTGGAAGCGGCTCGAGAAAGAGCAGCACAAGCGCCGCCGCTGCTTCATCAAGGATCTGGATCATGACGTCAACGCGGCCAACGCCGCCGCAGCGCAGACTGAGGCCCCGGAGACGGAAAGCGCCGAATAACGCGGATGCGAAAGAAAAAATGACCAGCGCGCCGGCTTTGCCCGGCGCGCTGGTTTTTTTAAAGCCTTCTCCCTGAGGAGAAGGTGGTGCATGATTTCCTATGTGTTTGCGCAGCAGGGGAGTCCGAGGGGGCAAGGCCCGCCTCGGATGAGATCACGCATCGCCGCAAGGCCACGCATCGCCGCAAGGCGATGCCTTCTCCCTGAGGAGAAGGTGGTGCGGCGGTACGCCGCGACGGATGCCGTGGAAGGGCCGCGGTTTCTTCCGGCGCTGCCGCCTATGCACCGCGCTCCGCCCGCACCCGCAAACAGGCTGAGAAACAACAAGATAGGAAAAAGACGCTGCCGCGGCAGCGTCTTTTTCCTATCTTGTTGTTTCTCAGCCCTTCGCGCGCTCGAGATACTCGCCCACGCGGGTGTCGACGCGGATGCGGTCGCCGGGGTTGATGAACAGCGGCACCTTGATCTCAGCGCCGGTCTCGAGGGTGGCGGGCTTGGTGGCGTTGGTGGCCGTGTTGCCGGCGAAGCCCGGATCGGTGTCGGTCACTTCGAGCTCGACGAACGTGGGCGGCTCGACCAGGAACACCTTGCCCTTGTAGGAGCTGATGACGCACTCCATGTTCTCCTTCACGAAGCGGAAGTTGCTGCCGAGCGCGCTCTCGTCGATGGGGATGAGCTCGTAGGTCTCGGGGTCCATGAAGTAGTAAAGGTTGCCGTCGTTATAGCTGTACTCCATCGTCTTGCGGTCGATGGTGGCGCTCTCGAACTTGGCGGTGGGGTTGAAGGACGTCTCGGTCACGGCGCCGGTGATGACGTTTTTCATCTTGGTGCGCACGAAAGCCGCGCCCTTGCCGGGCTTGACGTGCTGGAACTCGACGACCTGCATGACCTGGCCGTCCATTTCGAAAGTAACGCCGTTGCGGAAATCGCCTGCAGTAATCATATAGGAATCCTCCTCAAGAATGATCAGAATCAAAAATCTTATATAGTTTACACGATTTTGCGTGGTTTGACAAGCGGGTATTTACAGAATGATGAGATTTTTCGGGCTTCGGGTGAGAATTTCCGCGCCGTCGGCCGTCAGATGCATCACGTCCTCGATGCGCACGCCGAATTTTCCGGGCAGATAGATGCCCGGCTCGGCGGAGATGACGGTGTGCTCCGGCAGCTTCGCGTGCACGCCGGGGGCGGCGATGGGGTGCTCGTGAATGTCGAGACCGAGACTGTGGCCGAAGCTGTGGCCGAAGTACGCGCCGTAGCCCGCGTCGCTGATGACCTTGCGCGCGGCGGCGTCCACGCGCTCGCCGGTCACGCCGGCCTTCGCCGCGGCGATGCCGGCCAGCTGCGCATTGAGCACGATCTGGTACACGCTGCGCATCTCGTCGCTCGGCATGCCGACGGCGACAGTGCGCGTCATGTCCGAGCAGTAGCCGTTTTTGCGGCAGCCAAAGTCCATCGTCACAAAGTCGCCCGTGGCCACGCGCCGGTCGCCTGGCACGCCGTGGGGCATGCTCGTGTCCGGGCCGGTGAGCACGATGGGGTCAAAGCTCGTGCCCTCTGCGCCGAGACGCAGCATGCGGTAGATGAGCTCGGCCGCGATCTCGCGCTCGGTCATGCCGGGGCGGATGACGGTGCAGATCTGCGCGAACGTCTCGTCCGTGATCTGCTGCGCCTGATACATCATCGCCAGCTCCTCCGGCTGCTTGGCCGCGCGCAGGTTGCGGATCAGGTTCTGCGCCGGCTGCAGCTTCAGGCCGAAGAGCTGCTCATAGGCTGTGAACTCGGCATAGCTCGTTGTCTGCTCCTCGCCGCCGAGGATCTGCACGTTCGCCTCGCGCAGAATGCCCTGCACGAGCGTGCGCATCGGCGCCTCGCGCGAGCACAGCAGCACCTGGGCGATGCCGGTCAGCGCGGCGCGCGCGGCCTCGATGTAGCGGGCGTCGGTGATGAAAAATGCCTGGTGCACCGTCACGATCACGGCGCCGTCCGAGGACGGGAAGCCGGTGGCGAACCGGCGGTCGTTTTCGTCGGTGAGCAGGATGGCGTCCAGGTGCGCCTGTGTCAGCGCGCGCTGGATGCGGGCAATGTTGTTGAGCATGAAAAATACACCTCCGTGGGAATGGGTCTGCGTTCAGGATTGTGCGTCCGTGGCCGGGTCGGTCAGGGCGAGGTCATTTGCGGTCAGCGGGGCGTACAGTGCGTCGCCGTCCGTGTCTTCCAGTCCGACGGCCGACACGCCGTCGAGCGCCGTGCCGGACAGCACCAGACAGGCCAGCGCCTGCGTGCGCACGATGCCGCTCGCCGTGTCGGATCTTGTCACCGTCAGCCAGAGCGTGCCCGCATCGTCGATGCGGTAGCCGCCGAGCGTCAGCCACCCGCGCACGGGGTTGAAGCACGTGCTGTCGCCGGGCGCCGCGCCGAGCGCGTCGATCATCACCTGCACCGGATCCGTGCCGTCGGGCACGGTGATCGTCTCCGTCTGCAAGAGGGCAGCGCCCTCTTTTGCGATGCGGTATACCGTCACGGTCTGCCGCCTGGCGCAGCCCGCGCAGCCGAGCGCGAGCGCGAGGGTCAGCAGCAGGGGAAGCCAGCGCTTCATGTCTCCGGCACCTCCTTTTGCGTCTCCGGCGCGCCGCTCGCCGCCGCGCGTGGGAACGTCACGGTAAAGCGCGTGCCGTGCGGCTCCACGCCGTCCACGGTCACGACGCCGCCGTAGAGCGCGGCCGCGTCGTGCACGATCGACAGGCCGAGACCGCTGCCGCCGTGCTCGCGCGAGCGGGCCTTGTCCACGCGGTAAAAGCGGTTGAAGATGTTCGGCCGGTCGGCCTCGGGGATGCCGATGCCGGTGTCGGCCACGGACAGGATGCTCTGCTCGCCGCGCGTCTCGACACGCACGGTCACGTCCCCGCCCGGAAGATTGTACTTGATGGCGTTTTCGACGAGGTTAAAGACGATATGGTAAATGTCGTCCTCGGACGCACGCACGGTCACGCCCTCGCTCATGAGGCACGTGATCGTCACGCTGCTCCGGTCGGCCAGCGGGCGCAGCAGGTGCAGCGTCCCGTGCACGGCCTGCTGCAGGTCGACGATCGTCACGTCCGGCTGCACGCCGTCGTCGCGCCGCGACAGGTCGAGCAGCTTCTCGGTCGTGCGCTGCAGGCGCTCGGCCTCGCTGCCGATGTCGGCCACGAACTCGCGCATCGTCGTGCTGTCCATGTCCGCGCTCTGGGAGATGCTGTCCGACAGCAGGCGGATGGACGCCAGCGGCGTCTTGAGCTCGTGCGATGCGTCGGAGACGAACCGGCGGCGCTGGGCCTCGGTCGTCTCGAGCCGTTCGGTGAGGTTGTTGAATTCCTGCCCGAGCTCGGTCAGCTCGTCGTGCCCTGAGAGCGTCAGGCGGAAGCTGTAGTCGCCGCTCTGCACGGTGCGCACGCCGTCGGCCAGCTGCGTGATGCGCCGCGTGAGCATCTTGATGGAAAACCACAGCACCACGAGCGCGGCCGCGCCGATGCCGATCGTGATCGTGGCGAGCCGGCGCTGGATGCTGCCGATGAGCGCGGCGCGCTCGCTGTCGCTCTCGCACACGTACACCGCGCCGACGGTCCGGCCTCTGTTCATGACGGGCATGGCCGCGCGGCTGAGAAACGCGCCGGTCGTGTAGTGCGAGTAGAACACGGCCTGTCCGTCGAGCGCGCGCACGAGCTCGGGGTAGAGCACGTATTTGCCGCGGATGTTGTTTTCGCTCGCGGAGTCATACACGGCCAGCCCCTCGCTGTCGGTCACGATGATGCGTGTCAGGTCGCGCAGGTCGAGCAGGGCGAGCACCTGCCGGGTGTTGTCCGGCGTGAGATTGTCGAGCAGCGACAGGGAGGACGACACGACGGCGGCGCGGTTTGTCAGCGCGCTCTGCTTTTCGGTGAATACGATGTCGCGCGAGGCGCGCGTGGGGTAGGTGTTCATGAGCGTGAGCAGGATCGCCACGAGGATCGTGAACGTCACGGCGAAGCGAAACTGCACGCTCGATACCAGCCTGTGCGGCAGCCGGAGGCGAAACGGATGCTGCTTCATCCGTCAGGCCTCGGCGAAGTAGTAGCCCACGCCCCACTTGGTGATGATGTATTCGGGTGCGGCGGGGTTGCGCTCGAGCTTCTCGCGCAGGCGGCGGATGTGCACGTCCACGGTGCGGATATCGCCCTGATAGTCGTAGCCCCACACGAGGTCGAGCAGCTGCTCGCGCGAGTAGACCTTGCCGGGGTTGCGCATGAGCAGCTCGATGAGGTCGAACTCCTTGAGCGTCAGCTCCACGTTCTGGCCGAAGCGGCGGGCGCTGCGGCGCTCGGGGTCGATCTCGATGTGGCCGCGCACGAGCTTGCCGCCGTCCGGCTCGGCCGGGGCGGCGGGGGCCATGCTCGAGCGGCGAATGAGCGCGCGGATGCGCGCCTTGAGCTCGAGGATGTTAAACGGCTTCGTGATATAGTCGTCCGCGCCGGATTCAAAGCCGATGAGCTTGTCTGCGTCCTCGCTGCGGGCTGTGAGCATGATGATCGGCACGGTGGAAAACTGCCGGATCTGCTGGCATGCGCCGAGCCCGTCGAGTTTCGGCATCATGAGGTCGAGCAGGATCACGGCGTACTCGCCGCGGCGCGCCATGTCCACGGCGGTCTCACCGTCATAGCACACGTCCACCTGATAGCCCTCGTTTTCGAGGTTGAATTTGATGCCCTTGACGATGGTTTTTTCGTCGTCCACAACCAGTATTTTCATCGCGGTCCCTCCGTTTGCGTCTTTTCGCGGAAATGATTTGCTTTTCGCCGCCGGAATTATTATAATGGGGCAAGACACTGCCATTTGTCCCGGCCGCGCGGCAGCGCCGTCTCCGGCCGGATATTCCATTATATCATAGTTCTATGGAGAAAGATATGAAAAAATATCGCATTTTGCCGCTGCTGCTCATCGTCTGCCTGCT
>HF985759.1:29660-30548 GCA_000432375.1 Firmicutes bacterium CAG:103 | reverse complement strand
TCCACGGCCGCCTCGTCATACGTCAGGCGTGCGCAGCCGGCCGTGTCGCTCACGGACACCGCATGCACCCCCGGCAGCCCCCGCAGCGCGCGCACGATGCGCACCGCGCAGGCGCCGCAGTCCATGCCCGAGATGCGCAGGATCACGTCCGTCATTTTTGCCGCCGCCTTTCGTAATTTACCAACTGGTCAGCAAAAAAGATAGCACGCTGCCACAATTTTGTCAAGGCGCGGCGTGGATTTTCCCGGCCATTTGACGGACGTCGAAAATCGCAGTATAATCGAGACATCCCAGTAGCCCGGAGGCGACCAAGATGCCGATCATTGTCGACCGTGACCAGATCCGCATGGACATTCTCATGGCGTTTCAGCGCTGCATCGAGCGCAAGCCCATGATGAACGTGTCCCTGCGCGACATTGCAGCCGAGGCGGGCATGAGCCACGCCAAGCTGCTCAACTATTTCGAGAGCAAAAACGATCTCATCCTCGCGTATGTGCGCTATACGCGCGAATATATGAGCGAGAAGTGCAGCCAGTGGTTCGCCGGGCACGACCGCGCGGACTATGCCTCCAACCTCGCGTACATGAACGCTTTTATGGACTATGTGGCCAACGCCCCGGCGCACGAGCAGCGCCCGAACGCCACGACGCAGACCTATGTCCTCGCGCGCTACGACCCCGAGATCGGCCGGCTCGTGCAGGAGGAGTTCCGCGCGTGGCGCACGCTCATGGAGCAGTGCCTCATCCGCATCTACGGCGAGGAGGTCGGTATGCACGAGGCCGAGGCGATGATGATCCTCATCGCCGGCACGTTCATCTGCAACTACAATCAGGCGCTCACCGGCGAGATCAATGACAACATTCTCGGCTATCTCGGCAACCTGAACCG
>HF985759.1:23987-29618 GCA_000432375.1 Firmicutes bacterium CAG:103 | reverse complement strand
CATCCGCCTGACGGCAGCATCCGCCTGACGGCAGCAGCCGTCAGGCGGATTTGCATAGGGGGGAAGGATGTGAAAAGGTATTACTCGTTTGGGTGTGCATCACAGTAGTGATGATAGATATTCTCGATATACAGCGCAGCGTCGCGGCCGCGGCCCTCGGCGAGCATGGCAGTGATGCGCGTCTCCTGCTCGATGACCGTCTCCGGCCCCCAGAAGGTCACGCACCGCTCCCAGAGCACGCCGCTCACGTCCGCGAGGCTGTTCATGAGCAGCGGGAAGATGAGGTTGCCGCTCAGCTCGGTGATGGTCGTGTCAAACTTGCGCATCCACCGCGCGTAGGCAGCGATGCCCTCCCCCGCGGCGAGGGACGCGCGCAGCCCGTCGGTGATGGCGCGCAGCTGGTCGATATCGGCCGGCGTGCCGCGCTCGCCGAGCAGGATCATGGCGCCGCCCTCGATCGCGTCGCGCGCCTCGACGAGGGAGCTCTCGATGGCATGGTCGAACTGGCCGCCGTATTTCCCGAGGGCCATGAGCGTCTCAAAATTGCCGTGGCGGGCGTAGTCCTCGATGTAGTTGCCACGGCGCGGCTCCATGCGCACGAAGCCCATGCGCTCGAGATCCTCGAGCCCGGTGTGCACCATCGAGCGGCTGATGTGCATCTGCTCGGACAGTTCGCGCTCCGACGGCAGCCGGTCGCCGACCCGGAGCTCACCGGAAAAGATCATGCCGATGACCTGATCGACGAACAGTTCCCGGAGCGTCGGGGCCTGAATCTGCTGAAATCCCATCAGACCTTCTCGTCGACCTTGCGGTGGTCGTAGAGCTGATCCAGCAGCGGGCGCACCAGGAAATAGATCGCCTTGTTATCGAGATTGAACCAGTAGATAAGCATGCTCCCCACCCAGACGCCGGCCGCGCCGAGGAGCAGCTTTGGCAGCAGTTTTTTCATCGTCATTTCCTCCTGTTTACCAGCCTTCGTAGTCGTCATACTGCAGCAGGGACGCATCGAGCGGTTCGGCCTGCATGACGGAGTACATGTAGTCGTTGACCTGCTGGCGGATGTCGGCACGGGAGATGGTGCGGTGGTCGAACATATCGTTCGAGACCACCATGAGCTTCGTCTGCTTCTCCTTCGCCTGATCGAGGATGACACCCGTGAGACCGAGCGCGCCCTTGCAGGTGATGTCATCGTGCAGGATGACCATGTCGCAGTGGAACTTCTCCGCCTCGTCCCAGAACTCCACGAGGTGCCGCCAGCCGCCGGTCAAGTGGCGGCGCATGACGCCGGTCTCGTAGTTGCGGGCGATGCCGTCGAGGATGGTTTCCTCATCGGTCGTGTCGATGATGACGTTGCCGGAAAACAGGTCCATGCCCGCGATCATCAGAATGCCCCAGCAGTTATACAGCCAGTTCGGGAACTGCAGCCAGTAGCACGGCGGGCCGCCCCACGTGATGGCGCGATAGCGCGTCTTGGGAAAGCAGTTGGTCTTGTCTGCATACGCCTGCTCGAGGATGCGCATGACCTTGTGCTCGGTCTTCATGACCTCGGGATTCCGGCCGCCGGAGAAGGCATAGTAAAAGGTGTGGAACAGCGCCGGAACTGCGAGCGCGGCGGCGGTGTAGGGCGTCGCCATGAAGCCCCACTTCTCCTGCTCATTGCGCACCTCGTCGTTGTGCTTTTCCATGATGGCGCGGCAGGCGTCCCAGTCATAGGTCTCGCCCGTGTGCCGCTCGACAAAGTCGATGATGCGGCGCAAGGACTCGCGGGCATACTTGCGCGTGTGCGGGTCGTCCCAGCGCATGGGGATGGCAGCCGGCAGCGTGTCCACGTCGAGGTGGCGCTCGATGAGCTGGCTGTTCATGGTCGACGAGTCGCACGGGGCGTTATTGGAGATGCAGCAGGCGCCGATCTTCGGGAACTCATCGAGCAGCGCAACGCCGGCGGCATTGTTCGACAGGCGGCAGGAATCCGCCGGCAGTCCGACGCTCTCCATGGCGTCGATATAATACGGGTTTGCACCCTGATCCATGTAGCACAGCAGCAGCCCCTGGAACGGCTCGAGCTGCGCGGGGCGCAGGTTCTTGAAGCCGGCGAGGATCTCCGGGCACATGGTCTGCTCGAGCACGACCTGCGTGCGGCCGAAGGCATTGTCACCGAAGCGGCGGTCGCCCATCATCATCTCGGCGATGGAGGTCGTCGAGCCCTTCATGATCGTGTTGAGGTACAGGCGCGCCACGCGCAGCGCCGGGCCGCGCAGACCCTCGACGCAGCGATCGATCATGTTCAGCGCCGCGAGGTATGAGCCCATCCAGCGGTAGGTCAGCATACCGCGCGCGATGCGCACCGGGCTCTTGGCCACAAAGCCGCCCATAATGCCGAGCACCTTGACCCACTCGACATAGTCGTACCAGGTATCCTTCAGACCGCGCCACTCGCGGTGCTTTGCAATATTGCTGCCGGGCAGAAAACGATCCCCGGCGCCTTTGACCTTCTTGTCCGCCATCACAGTTTCCCTCCCTGAATGTGCTTGATCTCGAGACTCTCCACAAACGCCTGAATGCGCGTGCGCAGCTGACCGGCGCCGGCGAGGGTGTACTCCTTCTCGATGCCGACGGTCGGGATGCCCAGCTCCTCCTGCAGGATGTGCACGCCGAGCACGCGCTCATAGCTCCAGAACTCGCAGAACTTCATCTGCTCGTAGAGCACGCCGTCGGCGCTGTATTCCCGGCACAGGTCGCGGATGTAGGTGCGGCGGCCGTCGGAACGCGCGCGCTCCATGAAGCGCGGGCACTGGCTCGTGCGCAGATAGTGGCGGGCAACGGCGCGCAGCGGCGTCTCCCCGTCGAGAATTTCGATCTGCTCGCGGCCGGGCAGACTGCCGTAGCAGTAGCGGTCAGCCACGACCATCGCGCCGCAGTCCTCGATGAGCTTCGTGAACGCGGGGTCGTCGATCTCGCTGCCGGTCACGACCAGACGCACACGGAACCACGGCTGCGCGTCCGGCTTGCGGCGCTTGAGCTCGGTGAGCGTCTGCTTGAGGTACGGCAGGATGCGCTTGTGCGGGCACACCTGACTCACGAGCTGCAGCACGTGAAATTCATAGCCCGTGATGACGGGGTTCGCCGCCTTGCGCAGGTCGCCGATCTCGGTCATGACGCGGGAAATTTCGTTGTGGTCGCGGATCGCCGCACGGATCGCCTTATCGGAGATGTCAATACCGTAGGTCTCGTGCAGCGGCTCGAGCACGTGCACGCGCAGCTGCTCCTCATAGTGATCGACGGCGAAGTCCTCGTCCGAGAACGGCACGTCCATCATGCTCATGAAAAACTGCGGGTTTTTCTCCTTCACAAGGCCGAGAATCTCGAAATGCTCGTGACCGCGGTGCATCATCTGGCACGTCTCGGACGAGAGCAGCGCGTCGAGATAGTCATAACCGCCCTCGATGCCGCGCTCGAGGATGCTGCGGGTGTAAGAGCAGATCTTGCTCGACATGTAGTACGTGCCCACGTCGATGCTGCCGGTGTTCGGCGCACGCAGGCGGCTCGAGAAGCAGCCGGGCAGGTTCAGCAGCGTCTCCGGCACGAAATAGCAGGTGTAGCCCAGGGCGTGTTCCCCCTCCGCCTTGGCCTGCTGTACCAGCTCGTTGTTGGCCTCCTGCAGCAGATTCTCAAAATAGATCAGATGCTTCAGGTCTTTCATGGTTTGCTTCCACCTCTCACAGTTCGTCGCGGGTCTCCGGTCTTACATCTGGTTCGACCAGAAGCCTTTTGAACCAAAGATAGCATAATTTTTGACAATGTGCAACTGGTTTTCGTCCACTGTCCCATTTTTTATCGCTTATCACAACGTATCTGGTCAGACCACGACCAGATGCCTGCCAACAAACCGGACAGTTTTTGCACTTTTCCGAACAACGATTGACAAGGCAGGGCGTCAGATTATAATATGATATGGTTTGTCTCACAACAACGCCAAAGGAGTTACACAATACATGAACAGAATCTACGTTACCGGCCACCGGAATCCGGACACGGACTCCATCGCGGCCGCCATTTCCTATGCCGCACTGCGCAACGCGCTCGGCAACCGGGATTACGTGGCCGCACATCTCGGCCACATCAGCGATGAGACGAAGCGTCTGCTCGATCGCTTCGGCTTTCAGGAGCCGGTCACGATCAGCAACGTCCGCACGCAGGTGCGCGATCTGGACTTTGACACGCCGCCGGCGCTCAACTCCAGCGTCACGATGGACCGCGCCTGGCACATCATGCGCGACCAGGACATCTCCGCCATGCCCATCATCAACGAGGACGGCACGCTCTACGGTATGCTCTCCGCCGGCGATATCGCGGCCTACAGCATGCGCACGATCAGCGACCGGCACGTGGACGCGCTGCCGCTGTTCAACCTCCTGAGCGTCATCGAGGGACGCATCCTCAACGACGGCGCCGAGCAGGTCGACCGCGTGTCCGGCGTGGTGACGATCGCCCTGCCGCAGAGCTGCGACAACCTGCTCTTCTCCGACCCCGACAGCATCATTCTCTGCGGCAACCAGCCGGATATGATCCGCCGCGCGCTCGACATCGGCGTGCAGTGCATCATCCTCTGCCAGACTGACGTCGACCCCGCGTGGCTTGAAAACGCCGGCAAGACCTGCGTCATCTCTACCCCGCTCGATGCCAGCCGCGTGGCGCGGCTGGTGTATCAGGCGATCCCGATCTCCCGCCCGTGCAACACGGAGGATCTGGTCAGCTTCCACCTCGATGATTACATCGACGACGTGCGAGAGGTCGTGCTCGAGAGCCGCTACCGCTGCTACCCCGTGCTCGACGAGAACGAAAAGGTCGTCGGCACGCTCTCGCGCTATCACCTGCTGCGGCCGCGGCGCAAGCGCGTCGTGCTCGTGGACCACAACGAGATGGCGCAGGCCGTGCCCGGACTCGAGCAGGCCGAGATCCTCGAGATCATCGACCACCACCGTCTGGCCGACATTCAGACCACGCAGCCCATCCGCGTGCGCAACGAGCCCGTCGGCAGCACGACGACCATCATCACCAACATGTATCAGGAGCACGGCGTCATGCCGTCTCCGAACATGGCGGGCCTGATGGCGGGCGCCATTTTGTCCGACACGGTCATGTTCAAGTCTCCCACGTGCACGAAGCGCGACATCGCCATGGCCGAGCGTCTGGCCCGCATCGCCAACGTCTCGCTCAAGGAGCTGGGCAACCTGCTCTTTGCCGCCTCGAGCGCGGGCGACAAGTCGGCCGACGAGCTGTGCTTCACCGACTTCAAGGAGTTCCACATCGCCGACCACTATCTCGGCGTCGGTCAGGTCACGTCGCTCGACTCGGCCGCGGTGCTCGAGCGCAAGGACGAGCTGCTGGCCGTCATGGCCACGAAGCTCGAGCAGCAGCACTATGACATGATCGCGCTTATGGTCACAGACGTGCTCCTGGAGGGCACGAACCTGCTCTACATCGGCAGTGACGACACGATCCGCTCCGCCTTCTCGGTCGAGCCGAAGGACAACGCCGTGTTCCTGCCCGGCGTGATGAGCCGCAAAAAACAGATCATCCCCATGCTGACCGCCCTCTGGGGCTGAGGCCGCATATACAAAAAAAGTCCGC
>HF985759.1:12727-23960 GCA_000432375.1 Firmicutes bacterium CAG:103 | reverse complement strand
GGCACTGCCTGTGCGGACTTTTTTTGATTCAATCCGTCATGCGCACGATGCGGTAATACGTGCGCGCCGTGAGCAGGTACACAAAGGTGTACAGCAGCGCAAAGACGCCGAACGTTCCGAGCGTGCACAGCAAAAACAGATGCACGTTTTGCAGCCCGAAGGCGAACACGATCTGCTTGATGAGCGGAAATGCGAACGCGATGTGGATCGCCGCCGTCACAAGCGGCAGGAAGAACATGAGCAGCACCTGCGTGCGGATGGTCGCCTTGACCTCCTTCGGCGTCATGCCGACCTGCTGCATGATGCGGAAGCGCCCGCGGTCGTCATAGCCATCGGAGACCTGCTTGTAGTAGATGATGAGCACCGTCGCAAACAGGAACACGAACCCGAGGAAAAAGCCGAGGAACAAAAAGCCGCCGTACGTGCTGCGCAGCGTGGGATAGCCGTCGGCGCGCATATCGGTCGTGTATTGCACGTTCGCCGCCTCGGCAGCAGACTCAAACGCGGGGTCGCAGAGTAGTGCGTGCAGCGCGTCGAGCTGCTCGTCGTCCGTGCCGGAGAGGTCGAACTGGTACGTGTAGTTGAGCATGCTACGGGTGCCGCCGTGCTCGCTGGTGTAGGCGTTTTGCTGCGCGCGCAGCTCGAGCACGCTGTCGAGATCCGGCACGACCAGATACAGTGTGTGCAGACCCATGATGGAGCTGCCGCTGACGAGCGAGAAGCTATCGAGCTGCCGCAGCCGCAGCGTATCGCCGCCGAGCGTGAGCGTGTCGCCAAAGGCTGCGCCGTCCGTCCATGCGAGCGCCTCGCCGGGCGCAAGCGTCACCTGCTCGCCGGTCAGGTCGGCATAGCCCTCCGTGTCCAGAACCATGACGTCGTATGCATCGACGCCCGAGCCGGTGAGCTGCTCGCTCATGAGATCGAGCGCATCGCCGCTGCGCAGCGCGGAAAATTGGACGGTGCGATAGCCGTGCACGTTGCTCTGCGTGAGCCCCGCGCGCGTCATGGCGTCATCCACCACCTGCAAAACCGGCGCGACGTCCGGCACCGTGTTCGTCCGGGTGTCGGTCATGAGCGTGAGCGTCATATCCTGCGGCCAGCGCACGTCGGCGTAGGCATCCAGCCCCTTGTACAGGCTCACCGTGGTCGAGACCGTCACGAGCACCATCGTCGAGAGGATGCAGATGCTCGCAAGGCCGGCCGCGTTGCGACTCATGCGGTAGATGAGGCCAGAGACGGTGGCAAAGTGGCTGGTTTTATAGTAGTAGCGCCGGTTTTTGCGCAGCGCCTTGAGCACGACGACGCTCAGCGCGATAAACGTGAGATACGTGCCGATGATGACAAGGATGACCGCCGGGAAGAAATTCTGGATGGCGTACAAGGCCACGTTTGTGCGCAGGGAAATGAGATAGCCCGCGGCAAGGCACACCGCGCCGAGCAGTGCGAGGATCCACTTGCTGCGCGGCTCGCGCTCGCCCTCGCTGCCGGCGCGCAGCAGCTGCACGGGGTTCGACAGATGGATGATGCGGATGGTATTGAGCAGGAGCAGCAAAAACAGCGCGCCGAAAAACACCACCGTATAGCCGATACTCATCAGTCTGATGTTCAGCCCGAACGTGGCCTCCCCGCCGATGAGCCGCACGAGCACGAGCTGCAGGAGCTTGGAGAACACACCCGCCGCCACGAGGCCAAAAAACAGCGCCATGGCCGCCGTGTACAGCGACTCCCAGAAGAGCACGTAGGAGATGTGGCGCTTTTCCATGCCGAGGATGTTGTAGATGGCAAACTCGCGCTTGCGCTGCTTGGTGAAGGTGCTGTTCGTATAAAAGAGGATGATGGCGGAAAACAGCGCCATGATGAACACGCCGAAACCGAGCACCTGACTGACGCTGCCGCCGTGCTGCATCTGACCGAGATAGGGATCGCTCGCGAGCGTGAGCATGATGCAAAACAGCGCCACGATCACGATGCAGGCCAGCAGATACGGCAGGTAGAACCGGCGGTTTTTCTTCAGATTCGTCGCCGCCAGACGCGGGTAGAGATTACGCATGGCGCTCACCGCCCGTTGCCAGCATCGTGAGCGTGTCGGAGATCTTCTGATAGAGCTGCTCATCCGAGCTCTCGCCGCGATAGATCTCGTGGAACACCTCGCCGTCCTTGATGAACAGCACGCGCGAGGCGTGGCTGGCCGCCTTGACCGAGTGCGTGACCATGAGGATGGTCTGACCGCCGCGGTTGACATCCTCAAACAGGCGCAGCAGCTCGTCCGTCGCGCGCGAATCGAGCGCGCCGGTCGGCTCGTCGGCAAGCACGAGCTTCGGCTGCGTGATGAGCGCGCGGGCGACGGCCACGCGCTGCTTCTGGCCGCCGGAGAGCTCATACGGGAACTTCTGCAGCAGCTCGGCAATGCCAAGCTGCCGGGCGATGGGCGCAAGGCGCGCGGCCATCTCCGGATACGCCTTGCCGGCGAGCACGAGCGGCAGGAAAATGTTATCCTGCACGGAGAACGTATCGAGCAGGTTGAACTCCTGAAACACGAAGCCCAGCTGCGAGCGGCGAAACGCCGCGATCTCCCGCTCGGGGATGGTGCTCAGCGGCCGGCCGTCGAGCACGACCTCGCCGCCGGTGGGCTTATCGAGCGCGGCAAGAATGTTGAGCAGCGTGGTCTTTCCGCTGCCGCTCTCGCCCATGATGGCGACGTATTCGCCCTTCTCGACCGTGAAATTCACGTCCGTGAGCGCCTGCACCTTCGTGCCGCCGAAGCGGGTGGTGTAAATTTTCTGAACATGACGAACTTCCAAAAACGACATGACCGTTACCTCCTGTGTAATGACAGGCTCAGTATAAACCGCCGGGGAAATGGCTGCCATGCATCTGGCTTACATTTTCCCGGCGGAAACTTACGATTCTGTAAGGCTCACTCGACCTCGAGCGCGTCCTGCTGCAGGCCGATGCGCACCGTCGTGCCCTCGCCGACGGTCGAGGTGATGGCGATCGTGTGGCCGAGCTTTTCAAGGATGCGGCGGCAGAGATACAGGCCGATGCCGGTCGCGCGCTTGTCCGTGCGGCCGTTGCAGCCGGTGAAGCCCTTTTCAAACACGCGCGGCAGGTCCTCCGGCGCGATGCCGATGCCCGTGTCGCGGATGCAGAGCGTTTTCGGCGCCTCGAGCGTGATGGACACTGACCCGCTGCGGGTATACTTGAGCGCGTTGGAGAGCACCTGCTCGATGACGAACAGCAGCCACTTCTCATCCGTGATGACGCTGACGTTCAGCGGCGTATACTCCAGACGCAGCTTGCGCCGGATGAACTGCGAGGCATACTTGCGCACCACCTGCCGGACGATATCGTCGAGCGCGTAGTTGCGGATGACATAGTCCGACGACGGGCTCTCGAGCCGCAGATAGCCGAGCACCATCTCCACATACTGCTCCACGCTCTGCACCTGCTCGAGCAGGGCGCGCTGCTCGTCCGTATCCGCGTCCTGCAGCAGCAGACGCATGGCGGCGATGGGCGTCTTGATCTGGTGCGCCCAAACGGTGTAATACTCAACCAGGTCCTGATAGCCCTGCTGGCTGCGCGTCAGCTGTGCGCGGCGGTCGGCATCGAGCGCGCGCACGAGCGCCTGATACTGCGCCTCGAGCGCACCGTCCGGCTCGGGCAGCTGCTCGGTGCTGAGCGTGATCTCCTGCTCCAGCCGCCGCAGCAGGCGCAGACGCACGGCAAAGCGCCGGTAATCGACCGCAAGCCAGACCAGCAGCAAAAACAGACACACGAGCGCCGCATACCCCACCGCGCCCAGCGGCAGCCGGTAGAGCCAGAATATGAATGCGAACACGGCCGTGTAGACCGCGAGCGCGATCACGACCTTGCGGTTTTCCCGCACATAGGCACCAAACATATCTTGCCCCCTCACTCGATGAGATAGCCGAGGCCCTTTTTCGTCGTGATATAATCCGACAGACCGGCGGCCTCAAGCTTGCGGCGCAGACGGGCGATGTTGACCGTGAGCGTGTTTTCGTCCACGAAGCTGTCCGTCTCCCAGAGCTTTTCCATGAGCGTCTCGCGGCTGACGACGCTGCCCTTGCGCTCGAGGAGCGTCTGCAGGATGCGGTAGTCGTTTTTCGTCAGCTCGATGCGCTGCCCCTGATACATCAGGCTCGCATCCGCCGTGTTGAGCACGGCGCCGCGATGCTCGAGCGTGGGCGCGGGCGCGGCAAAATCATACGTGCGGCGCAAGATTGCCTGGATCTTCGCCAGCAGCACGTTCAGATCAAAGGGCTTGGCGATGAAATCATCCCCGCCCATGTTCATGGCCATGACGATGTTCATATTGTCCGACGCTGAGGAGATGAACACGACCGGCACGTTCGACACGCGCCGCAGCTCCTGACACCAGTGGTAGCCGTTATAAAACGGGAGCGTGATGTCCAGCAGCACAAGCTGCGGATCAAACGCCGTGCACTCGGTGAGCACATTGCGGAAATCCTCCGCGCAGCGCACGTCAAAGCCCCACGTCGTCAGGTGCTTTTGCAGCGCGGCGGCAATGGCCGCGTCATCTTCCACGATAAAAATGCGATGCATACGATCACCCCAAAAAGAAAATAGCAGGTACCGTTCGTACCTGCTATTTTACGATACTTTGCCGTCGATTGCAACGGCCGTGTCAATCCCGGCGGTTGCCGTAGAGAATAATCAGCCGCAGCAGCTGCGCGAACGACACCAGCAGCGCCGCGACATACGTCATGGCGGCCGCCCGCAGGACGCTGCGCGCACCGCGCAGCTCATCGTCCGTGAGCAGGTTGCGCGACTCGATCGCCGCCAGCGCGCGGCGCGAGGCGTTGAACTCCACCGGCAGCGTCGCCAGCTGGAACACCGTCACGAGGCCGAAGAGCAGAATGCCCGCCCAGACGAGCACCGACCAGTTGAAGATCAGCCCCGCGATGAGCAGCGGCCACGAGAGATTGGAGCCGATGCGCGTGGCCGGGATGATGGCCGCGCGGATGCGGATGGGCGCGTAATCGGTCGCGTACTGCACGGCGTGGCCCGCCTCGTGCGCCGCGACGCCGACGGCCGCGATCGACGCGACGCCGTACACCTCGTCCGAGAGGCGGATGACCTTCGCCTGCGGGTCGAAGTGGTCGGTGAGCTTGCCGGAGATGTGCTCGATGCGCACATCCGTGATACCGTTGGCCTGCAGGATGCGCTGCGCCGCCTGCGCGCCGGTCAGCCCGCTCGTGCAGCGCACGCCGGCATAGCGCGAAAACGCACTCTTGACCTGGATCTGCGCGATGAGCGCGATGAGCAGCGCCGGCACGACCAGCACCAGATACGTCATATCAAAGCCATAATAATAACCGTTGTACATGGCAGTCATCCTTTCTGATTCGTGCTGCTATTGTACCGCCAAAGCGTGCGCACGTCAACCGGGACAAGCATTTGCATATTGTGTGGTTTTTTTCCCGAAAAAACATCCCCCCACCGGGCTTGCGCGGCGGTCGTTTTTTGTTATACTTGTGTCAAATACACGATAAAGAGTATGGGCGATCCGATCATGATTGATGCACACGACATTCGATTTTCCTACGACGGGCCGGGCGGCCGCCGCTCCCTCAACGGCGCGCAGCTGCACGTCGCCCCCGGCGAGTTTGTGGCCGTGCTCGGGCACAACGGCTGCGGCAAATCCACGCTCGTCAAGCACTTCAACGCCCTGCTGCCGCTGCAGCACGGCACGCTGACCGTCGACGGCATGGACGCCGCCGACCCCGCCAACCGCTGGGCGCTGCGGCGCAAAGTCGGCATGGTGTTTCAGAACCCGGACAACCAGTTCGTGTCCACGATCGTGGGCGAGGACGTGGCCTTCGGGCTGGAAAACTACGGCGTGCCGGAAGACGAGATCCCCGCGCGCGTGGCCGCGGCGCTTGCCGCCGTGGACATGGCAGGCTATGAAAACCGCGCGACGCACACGCTCTCCGGCGGGCAGAAGCAGCGTGTGGCGCTGGCCGGCGTGCTGGCCCTGTCGCCGGACATTCTGGTGTTCGACGAGGCCACCGCCATGCTCGACCCCGACGGCCGGCAGGAGGTGCTGCACACGATCCACCGCCTGCACAAAGAGCAGCACAAGACCGTCGTCATGATCACGCACTATATTGAAGAAGCCATCGGCGCCGACCGCGTCTATCTCATCCACAACGGCAAAATGATCGCCGACGGCACGGCGCGCGAGATGCTCACGCAGCCGGAGCTGCTGGCCGCGGCAGGGCTCACGCCGCCAATGCCGGTGCAGATGTACTACGACCTGAAGCAGGCCGGGATCGTGCTCGCCCGCTGCCCGCTGACGCTCGAGGAGCTTGCGGAGGAACTATGCCGATCACAGTAACGAATCTGACGTGTGTCTACGGCGCGGGGACACCTTTTGAGACCACTGCGCTGCGCGATGTGTCCGTCACGGTCGAAAACGGCAGCTTCGTCGGCATCCTCGGCCGCACCGGCTGCGGCAAGTCCACACTCATCCAGATCATGGCCGGCCTGCTCACGCCGACGGCCGGCACCGTCATGCTCGACGGGCAGGACATCCACGCCCGCCGCTATGACCGCAGCATTCTGCGGCGCAAGGTCGGCATCGTGTTCCAGTACCCGGAGTGCCAGCTCTTTGAGACGACCGTGGAAAAGGACGTGGCCTTCGGCCTGAAGCACAGCGGCCTGAGCGCCGCCGAAAAGCAGGCGCGCGTGCGCTGGGCGCTCGAGACCGTGGGCTTCTCGTTCGAGAAAGTCCACGACCAGCCACCGATGGGCCTCTCCGGCGGGGAGAAGCGGCGCGTGGCCATCGCGGGTGTGCTGGCGGCGAAGCCGGAGTATCTGATTCTTGACGAGCCGATCGCGGGACTCGATCCGCTCGGGCGCGAGGCGTTTTTGCAGCTCATCACCGAGCTCAACCGCGGCGGCATGACCATCCTCATGGTCTCGCACAACGCCGACTGTCTGGGCGCGTATGCGCAGCGGCTGCTCGTGCTGGAGGACGGGCAGCTCGTGCGCGACGGCACGCCGGAGGAGATCTACGCCGACCTCGACTGGATGCGCGCGCACCGGCTGGGCGTGCCGCAGAGCCGTACCGCCGCCGCCCTGCTCCGGCAGGGCGGGCTGGACATTCCGCAGGACATCGCAAGCTATGACGCGCTGCTCGCGGCCGTGCTGCGCGCGAAGGGCGGTGGCCGCCCATGAGGGAACACCTGACCGGGCAGTTCACCCCCGGCACCTCGATTCTGCACCGGCTGGACGCGCGGGCAAAGTTTTTCGGCTTTCTCATCCTCATCGCCGCCACCGTGTGCACGGACGCCTGGCTCGGCTATGCGCTGCTGCTCGCCGTCACGGCTGCCGTCGTGGCCGTCTGCGGCCTGCCGCTGCGCACCGCGCTCGCGTCCGTGGCGCGCATGGGCTGGTTTTTCCTGCTCATCTTTGTGATGAACGCCCTGTTTTTCGCCACCGACGACGCCATCTGGCACTGGTGGATCCTCACGCTGTCCGTGCCCGGCATCGTGCAGGGCGCGCAGGTAACGGTGCGGCTCGCGCTCATCCTCGTGATGAGCAACGTGCTCACGTGCACGACGCCGCCGCTCGAGATCACCGGCGCGATCCAGACGCTGCTCAGCCCGCTGCGGCTCGTACGGCTGCCGGTCGAGGACATTGCGATGATCCTGTCCGTCGCCGTGCAGTTCATCCCGACGCTGCTCGAGGAGACCGACACCATCCGCAAGGCGCAGATCGCGCGCGGCGCGCGCTTTGAAAGCCGCCGCCTGCACGAGCGCGCACAGGCCATGCTGCCGCTGATCGTGCCGATCTTTCTCAGCGCCTTCAAGCGTGCCGACGAGCTCGCTATGGCCATGGAGGCGCGCGGCTACCGCGGCGCGCGCGGCCGCACCCGGAAAAAGTCCGTTCCCCTGCCCCTGAGCGGCTGGGGCGCGCTTGCGCTGTGCGCCCTTGTGTGCGCAGCGGAAATACTCCTGTAAATCCAAAATCAGAAAGGAACCGAAGTCCGATGCAAACCATGTCTACCGTCAAAAAATCCATCATCACCGCCGTGTGCATCGCCCTGTGCTATGTGCTGCCGCTGCTGTTTCACGGCATTCAGGGCGCCGGCCAGATCTTCTGCCCGATGCACATCCCCGTCTTTCTGTGCGGCCTCGTGTGCGGCTGGCAGTTCGGCCTGCTGTGCGGTCTGGCCGGCCCCGCGCTCTCGAGCGCACTGTGCGGCATGCCCCCGGTGAGCATCCTGCCGTCGATGATGATCGAGCTGGCCGTCTACGGCCTGATCGCCGGCATCATGATGCGCTGCGTGCGCACGCGCCACGTGTACGCCGACCTCTACATCAGCCTCATCGTCGCCATCGTCGCCGGCCGCGTCGTCAACGGTCTGGTCAATGCGCTCATCTTCGCGCGCGGCAGCTACTCCATGGCCACGTGGGTCGCAGGCTCCGTCGTCAAGAGCTGGCCCGGCACCGTCATCCAGCTCGTGTTCATTCCGAGCATCGTGTTCGCGCTCATGAAGGCACGCCTCATCCCCGAGCGCTACCCAAAGGAGGTGCCTGCCGATGATTGAACGCAGTGACGTCATTTCGTTTTTCGACCGCTGTGCCCCGGACTGGGACGCGGAAATGATCCGCAACGAGCCGGTCATCCGCACCATTCTCGACAATGCGGACATCCGCGCGGGCGTGGACGTGCTCGACGTGGCCTGCGGGACGGGCGTGCTCTTCCCGGACTATCTGGCGCGGGACGTGCACAGCGTCACCGGTGTGGACATTGCCCCGGAAATGGCCCGGCGCGCCGCCGAAAAGTTCCCGGATGCGCGCGTGACCGTGCTCTGCGGCGACATTGAGACCGTGCCGCTCCCGCAGCAGTTTGACCGCTGCATGGTCTACAATGCTTTCCCGCACTTTCCCGATCCGGCGCGCCTGATCGCGCATCTGGCGACGCTGCTCAAGCCAGGCGGCCGCCTGTCCGTCGCGCACGGCATGAGCCGCGCCATGCTCGACCGGCATCACGCGGGCGCGGCCAGCACGGTCTCTATCTCCCTCATCAGCGAGACGGAGCTCGCTGCACGCATGGCCCCGTATTTTGACGTGGACGTCGTCATCTCGGACGACCGGATGTATCAGGTCTGCGGCACGAAAAAATAAAAGAATCCCTTCCCTCTTCTTTCCCCAAAGCGCTGACGCCCCCGAACCAAAGTTCGGGGGCGTTGAGCGTATCAAAAAGCCTCGCAGAGTTTACCGCCCGCCGGCGGCGCACAAATTCTGCGCGCAGCAGACTGCAAGCCTTTTGTCGGAAAACCCCTGCGGTTTTCCGGCAGTCGAAACACCCCCGAACCGAAGTTCGGGGGTGCTGCTGTTTTGTGTGTTATTTGCCGATGAATGTGCTGAGAATCTTGGCCATCTCGGCACGGGTCGTCCCGGCGTTCGGGGCAAGGATCGTGTCGCTGCGGCCGCGGATGAGCTGTGCGGCGTTCGCCCACTGCATCTCCGCCAGCGCCCAGGACGGGATCTCCGCCGCGTCCGCATACGCGGACAGATCCGCGCGCTGCGTCGTGTCGCGTCCGGCAAGCTTCGCGTACCCGCACAGCATGACCGCTGCCTGTGCGCGCGTGGCCGGCGCGTTCGGCCGGAACGTGCCGTCGCCGAAGCCGCTGACGATGCCGTTGGCCGCCGCCCAGATCACGGCATTCGTGTACCACTGACCGGCCGGAACGTCCGTGAACGGGTTATCCGCCGTCACATCCGGTTCGTCCGCCAAGCGGTAGAGGACGGTCACGAGCATGGCGCGGCTGAGCGCCTGGTTCGGCGCAAAGCGCGTGTCGCTCACGCCAAGCATGAGGCCGCGGTTATACACGCGCTTGATCGCGCTGTACGCCCAGTGGTTGTTTACATCGGTAAACGGCAGGAACAGCCCCGGCTCGTCCATATAGTTGGCAGTGAAGAGCACCTCGATCACGTCGCCGTCCGAGAGCTGGTAATCGCTCATGGCAACGTCCGGGAACTCCCCGTTGACGCGGAAGATCCAGCCGGAATTCGGTCCCTTGCTGAACTCGGCCACGCGCGTGCCGTTGGGGTGGGTGATCGCCTGCACATAGCTGCCCTTGGCCTCATAGGTGTAGCCGTTGGCCGTGAGCACCTGCCGGAACACGTCCATCGCCGTCGTGCCCTCGGGCTGATCGTAGACGATGGTCGGCTGGATCCACATGTTGGTGTCTGTGTGCAGCTGGAAGGTGACGGTACTGGTCGTGACCTGCGGCTCGTCGCTCGTGGGGGCCGTGCCGCGGACGATCAGGCGCGCGGAAACGGCCTGATGGCTCAGCGCCTGGAAATCGGCGTTGTCCGGGTAACGCGCGGCGTACTTGCCGAGCGTCTCGCTCGAGAGCTCGCTGACGATCGTGACGGCCTTGTGCTCCGTCGCGCGCGTTACGAGCAGGTTTTCGTGGCTGATGACCGCCGGATTCGTCGAGCGGAACAGACGCCACCGCTCGCTGGCCTGCCAGCCCGGCAGCTCCGAGGGGACGATGCCGTGGTTGGCCTGATCGTCAATGTCGTACACCCAGACGAGCTGGCCGTCGGCGTTCAGATACGCCTCGCGGAAGGCGTGCAGGTTGCCGGTAATGTGCTCGGGATCGGTGTTGCCGTTGCGGATGCCGTCAAAGTAATGCGCCTTGACCTCGGCCATGAGCGCGAGCTCCGCGTCGATCTCCTGCTGCGTGAGCGGCTGGACGGCGATGACAAAATTGCGCGAGACGGCGATGCCGGTCTCCTTATCCTTGATCGTCACGGTGACGGTGACGTCCTTGGCATCCTCGCCGGGCAGCGGACGGTAGACCTCCACGCGCGCGGCGTTGTTCACGCCGGGAGGCACGATGGTGTCCGCATCGCTGCTCGTGATGATGACCGGGGTATACTTGCCGTCCACGCCGAAGTCACCCGTTGTCGGGAAGTGGATGTCGTTGGCGGCGATGTACTTGCCGTCGCGCTCCTCCAGGACCTCACCGGTCACGGCATCGCGCAGGCCGCCGTAGGCGGCAAAGCCCGCGTCGAGCTTGGCCTGAAGCTGCTCGCGCAGCGTCGCCTGCGATTCCTGCGAGGCGGCCACCGTCACGGTAAAGGCCTTCGTCAGCGTCAGTCCCTCAATGCTGTTGCAGACGATGGACGCCGTGAGCGTCACCTGCTGGTCTGCCGCGGTGCGGGTGAGC
>HF985759.1:0-12712 GCA_000432375.1 Firmicutes bacterium CAG:103 | reverse complement strand
TGAGCGTCGTGGCGTAGGGCGCGTAGTACGGCGTGTAGGGTGCCGAGCCGACCTTGACGATCTGGTCGTTGGCGCTCGTCCAGGTGACGGTCGCCCAGGTGTTGAAGTTGTCGTACTTGCTGTAATCGACCTGCGACGGGTCGATGCCTTCCTTGACCGGGTAGCGCGGCAGCGTCAGAGACGTGACCGGCTCGGTCGGGAGCGTGATGCGATCCAGCTCCGCCTGCAGCACGGCCTGCGCGCGCGCCAGATCCCAGGTGATGTGCACATAGACTTCTTTTTCCACGCTGGCGCCGTCCAGACTGAGGACAAACGTCGCGTAGAAATAGCTGCCGCGGCTGCTCATGCCGGCATCGAAGTAATAATGGATCGTGCCGTCGGCGTCAATGGAGGCCTTCGCGTCGCCCGCGGCGGCCTTGACCGTGACGGTCACATCGTCGTAGCCCTTGGACGCCAGCAGCGCGGCAAGGGCGTCGGCCGCGTTCGTATCCTTGCCGTAGGCCGGCTCAAACGTTTGGCCCAGCGTCTGCGCCGCCTGCGCAAGGCGTGCCTCGGCCGCGGCGGCCGCAGCCGAATAGACCGTGAGCGTATAGTCGCGCGTCTTTACCGTGCCGTCGGTGTCCGTAACCGTGGCGGTAAGCGTCACGGTCTGCACGCCGGAGGCCGGCAGCGTGACCGTGCCGTCGGCAGCCAGCACCGCTGGGGCGCTGCTGGTATAGGTGATCGTATAGCCGTCACCGCTCGTGGGCAGCGTGAGCGCATCCGCGGTGCGGATGGTGCCGTCGGCCGGCAGCGCGGCTGCGACCGCGTCAAACGCGATGCCGAAAGCATCCTTCGTCCAGACGGCATAGAGCTTGTAGATCTCGTTGTCTTCGCTGCCTTCGCCCCAGTCGTCGTCTTCAAAATCACGGTGGATGGTCGCCTGATCGGCATACTTGACCGTCGTGACCGTCGTGCCATAAGACGACTCGCTCCAGCCGGCAAACTTGTAGCCCTCGCGCTGGAACGTGCAGGCAGGCAGTTGGTAGTCCACGTCGAACGGGACGGCCACGGTGGCCATCTCGCCGGTCACGCTGCTCTTGTCGCTGTATCGAACGTTAAATTCGACCTGATACTGATAGTCTCTCCAGTGGGCATAGAGCATGATCTCGGGTTCGGTGAAGACCGTGTCCTGCGTCACGCGCTCGCCGCCCTCTTTGGCGGTATACCAGCCGTCGAGCGCCTTGTTGGCCGGGTAGCTGTACTCCGACAGGTAGGGCAGATTCTTGCCGACGGCATCCTTGCGCACGGTCTTATCCGAGATCGTGCCCTTGTAGCCGTTGCCGTCAAAATGGACGGTGATGCCCTCCTGCCAGTGCGCATAGAGCGTCACGGGCGTGGCGTCGGCGAACTTGGTCTGGTTGGTGATCTCCGTGCCGCCCTCCGCCGCGTCGAACCAGCCGAGGAAGATGTAGCCCGTGCGGGTGGGATCGGGGATCTGGTTGTAGCGGGCGCTGCCCTTTTCGTAGATGTAGTTATAGTTATAGCCCACAACGCCGGTGCGCACGGTCGGCTCGGAGCCGTCGTTGCGATTCACCGTCACCGGCACCGGCCGACCGGCCCAGACGGCGTAGAGCTTCACGACAGCGTTGTTCTCCGCGCTCAGGTTCTTGACGGCCGCGCCGTCGGTATACTGCACGCTGCTGCCGGAAGCAGAGGTGTTCCAGCCGCGGAAGTCGTAGCCCGCGCGGGTGAAGGCGTTGGCCGTCAGCGCCTGCTCGGCGTCATAGGTGAAGGTCTGCGCGGCCATCTCGCCCGTGCCGCCGTTGGGCAGGTACTGCACGGTGTAGGTGTTGGCCGTCCACGCGGCCGTATAGGTCGTGTTGGCCGCAATGACCGTGTCCGCCGTCAGCGCGGTGTTGCCGGCGAACCAGCCGCCGAACGTATAGCCGGTGCGCGTCGGCTGCGGGATGGCGCCGGCGCCGATGGCCGTGCCGCGCGCGATGGCGACCGTGGTGTCGGCTGTTGTGCCGTCGTTATAGACAAAGGTGACGGTGTACGCCGGCGTCCAGACGGCGTAGAGATCCATCGCCTCCGTGGGGTTGAGCTTCGCGCCGTCGGTGTAAGCGACTTCCCCGTCCGGTGCTGTCGCCCAGCCGGCGAACACGCCGTCCGCCTTCGTGAAGGCGTTGAGCTTGAGCGCGGCCTGACCGTAGAAATTCTGCGTGTAGTCGTCGCCCACGCCGCCGTTGGCGTGGAAGGTGACGACCGTGGCCTCGCCCGCCGTGAAGTTGCGGACATAAACGCAGTCGTCGGACTCGTCGCCGCTGACGTCCTTTGTATAGGTCAGCGTCAGCACCTTGCCGGACTCGGCCGAGAGCGTGTAGGTCTTCCAGCCGAGGTCGCCGCTCTCTTTGACCTTTTCCGCCCCGTCATAGGTGATGGTGAAGCAGTCGTACTCGGGCTCGGACGAGACCTTGTACTCAAATGTGAGCTTTGCGTCTGCGGTAAAGGTCAACTGCAGGGTGCTGCTGGCTCTGCTTTTTCCGGCTCCGCCGGACTTGAGCACATAGTCCTCGCCCAACGAGGCCACTTTCCATTTGTTCGTGCTGTTCGGGGAGCCGGGCTCCGTCTCGGCGTTGGCCGGGACGCTTTCAAAGAAGCTCTGGAAGCTCGGCTTGTCCGCCGCCAGTGCCGCCGGCATGAGGCTGAACACCATTGCCAGCACCAGCAGCAGGGACAGTAACCGTTTTTTCATGTGTTTCCCTCCTGAAAGAAAAAATTCTGCCCGCCGAAACCGGCGGACAGGTGCAGCAAAACCGGCCGAACGAAATTTCTTCGTTCAGCCATGCAACTTCCGGTTCCGGCAGAAATGCCTGCAGCCTTCGGGTATTCTGACTGATCCGCCTTCCGGCGGCTTCACAGTGACCGACTCGCGGGGCTTTGCACCCACATTTCCCCTGCCGCCCGAAGCGGCGAAGACTGCGCAATATACAGTTCTGAGCGTAGTGTATCACAGGCCGGAACGGTTGTAAATCTTTTTCCGAGCGTCGGCACGGATAAAAAAATCTCCTCCCGGCGGTTACGGGAGGAGATTTTTTGTGCGGGAAACCGCACATTGGGGGGCGGTCACCGGGAGGCGGTTACTCCCGGAAACCTTGGAGAAAAAAACAGAAATGGATGAAAAATAGCAAAGGAAAATGAGATCAGCGACGGATGCTCACGATGTCTCTGCCAAGCAGGACCGTGTAAATGCCGCCGATCACGAGCGCAAGCACACCCAGCAACGCCATCGCAGCAGAGCCCGCGGAGTACGCGCTCATAAAGGAGACAGCGACGATCTCGATCGCGAGAAACGCAACGAACGCAAGAATGTTCAGCCAAATGTTTTTCATAGCAGCTACCTCCTGAAATTTTTTCGGTTCTGGGAAGGCCATCAGCCGATCCCCTCGCTTACAGTTGCATGATAGCATATCGCGCGCCTGTTGTAAAATTCACAATTCCGAAAGGTACATTTTGCGTTTTTGATTCAATTCAAAATTTTGATGATATTCTTTCGCAAAAATGATATTTTCCTGTCAATCCTTCCCTGCCATCTGCTGGATAGGCGAAAAAATGCTTGACGCAGGCCGGATTTGCGACGTATTATAGGCTCGAGAAAAAAACGGAACCAAATCGGGATAAGGAGGCATCGCCTTATGGAACTTCGTTTGCTGACCACGTTTTTAAAGGTCGCGCAGCTACAGAGCTTCTCCAAAGCCGCAGAATCCCTGGGGTATTCCCAGTCCGCCGTTACGGTGCAGGTCCAGCAGCTCGAAAACGAGCTGGGCGTGCGCCTGTTTGACCGCATCGGAAAAACCGTATCCATCACCCACTACGGGCAGGAGTTCATCCCCTACGCGCGCGATGTCGTGTCGGCCGCCGCACGCGCCGTGTCGTTCACGGTGCAGGAGCGCGACCTGACCGGCACGCTGCGCATCGGCACGATCGAATCCATCATGACGGCCAGCTTCGGGGAGATCCTGCCGCTGTATCACGAGCACTGTCCGCACGTGAACACGCAGCTGATCGAGGGCGACACGAAAACGCTCTCGGATATGCTCATGCACAATGAAGTCGACCTGATCTACACGCTCGACGACATGGGTTACGACGCGCAGCGGATCAAGCTGTTCGAGTGTCCGCAGGAGATCGTCATCGTCGCCAGCCCCAAGCACCCGTTCGCCGCCGCCAAGCAGCTCAAGCTGGCCGACCTCGTCAATGAGCCGTTCGTGCTCATGCCGCAGTTCAACAGCTATCGCCACCAGTTCGACATGGAGCTGGCGCACCAGAAGCTGTCGATCCGGCCGTTTCTGGAGCTGGAGAGCACGAGCATGGTCATGCAGCTGCTCGAGCACAACCCCTATCTGTCCGTGCTGCCGCGCTACACGGCGCGCCGCCGCGCGGAAGAGGGCCGGCTTGCCATTCTGCCGGTCACGGACTGCCACATGGAGCAGTGGAGCCAGCTGGTGCACCACCGCGACAAGGTGCTCACGCCGCAGATCCGCGCCATGGTCTCCGTTATCGCGCAGGTCGAGAACATCCCGCTGCACCTCGGGGACTGACACGGCACAAAAGAAAAAGAAAAAGAAAAATCGCCCCCATCGTTCGATGGGGGCGATTTGCTGTCTGTGAACAGAAACTCAGTCGGTCACGTACGGCAGGAGGGCGATCTGACGCGCTCTCTTGATGGCCTCGGTGAGCTCGCGCTGATGCATCGCGCAGGTACCGGTCGTGCGGCGCGGCAGGATCTTGCTGCGCTCGGACAGGAAGCGGCGAAGCTTCGCGGTGTCTTTGTAGTCGATATAAGTGCACTTGTCCACACAGAACTGGCAAACTTTTCTGCGTTTGCGGTTCTTGCTCTTATCTCTGTCAAAAGCCAAGACTGTAATCCTCCTTTATCAAAATCAGAACGGCAGATCGCCGTCATCGTCGTCCAGCTCGGAAAATGCGCTGCCGCCCTGGGGGACATTGTCATATCCGCCATAGCTGCCGCGATGAGCCGGGGCCGATGCGCTCGGCGCTGCCGGGCGAGACGTATCGCCGCCGTCGCGGCGCTTGCTCTCGCCGAAGTAGACATTGTCCGCCACGACCTCCGCGGTCGTGCGCTTTCCGCCTTCGCGGTCAGTCCATTCGCGGATCTGCAGACGGCCGCTCACGGCGGCCATGCTGCCCTTGGTGAAGTACTTGGAGACAAACTCCGCCGTGCTTCTCCAGGCGACAATGTCGATGAAGTCCGTCTGCCGCTCGCCGCCGTCACGGCCGCCGAAATCACGGCCGACCGCCAGCCGGAACGACGCCACGGGGATCTGGGACTGGGTATAACGAAGCTCGGGGTCACGGGTCAGACGGCCCATGAGCACAATGTGGTTCAGCATTGCCGTGCCTCCTTATTCCGGGCGACGGGTGATCAGGGAGCGGAGAATACCGTCCGTGATGCCCAGCACACGATCCAGCTCGGCCGGGAAATCCGGGCCGCTGGTGAACTTGACGAGCACGTAGTAGCCCTCAGAAATGTAGTTGATCTCGTAAGCGAGCTTGCGCTTACCCATCTCCTCCATTTCCTCCAGCGTGCCGTTCTGCTCGACAAGCGCCTTGAACTTCTCGACGACTGCTGCAGTCTCTTCCTCCGACAGATTGGGGTTGATGATATACATCAGTTCGTACTTTTCGGTGGTTTTTGCCATTTCAGTTGCACCTCCTTCTGGTCTAGTGGCCCTCATCTCAAATGAGAGCAAGGATCACCCACGTCAACACGCAGGCCATATTATTATACCTGAAAAAGCGAGAAAGTCAATCCCTTTTTGCACTTTCCGGCGTATCGAGCACGTGCACGTTCATCTGCGGGTAGGACATGGACACGCCGTGCGCGTCAAATGCCGCTCCGACGGCCTCCATGAGGTCATAATACACGGTCCAGTAATCGGCCGTTTTGCACCAGACGCGCACCGTATACTCAATATTGCTCTCCCCGTAGCCCGACACGCGCACGAACGGCGCCGGCTCCGGCAGGATACCGGACACGAGCGACACGGCGTTGTGCAGCGCCGCCTTTACCTGCTCCGGGCGGCAGGTATAGTCCGCGCCGAAGGTCAGATCCACGCGCCGCTGCGGCTCACGGCTGTAGTTGACGATCTTGGACGCGGAGAGGTCGCTGTTCGGCACGTAAATGTCCTTGTTATCCAGCGTGCACAGCTGCGTATAGATCAGGCCGATGTCCTTGACGGTGCCGCTCACGTCGCCGGCCTCGACGAAATCGCCGTCCTCGAACGGCCGCGTGAGCAGGATGGTGATGCCGCTCATGGCGTTTGACAGGCAGTTTTGCACCGAGAGCGACAAAGCCAGGCCGAGCAGGCTGAACACGGCCAGCAGCGCTGTAACGTTAAAGCCGAGACTGTCGGCCACGATGAGGATGGCCATGAACTCCAGCGCGATCTTGAGCACCTTGAGGATGAACCTGCTCAGGCTCTCCGACAGCCGCGAGTGCGCCGAGATGCGCCGCGCGACGCGCATGACGAGCCAGATGACGAGCACGCAGATCACGAGCGTAATGGCGGAGGTGATGAGCTTTTCGAGCGTGAGATTGCCGAGGCTGAAGCCGATGGCGCTGTTCACGTCCTCGATGCTGTCTTTCGTGGATTCGAGCGCGTTCTGATAGGTGTCCGTATTCAAATGGCGGTCTCCCCTTTCGTGCGGGATTTGTTATCTAGTATACGCCATGCCCCGCCGGTTTTCAACACGTTCCGGCGGGCAGGGCGTTGGTGAAGGCTTGCGGTGGTGCCTTTTTGCGCTTTTCAGCGCAAAAAGGCGGGGCTGAAATCAGCCCCGCCTGCGTGGGTAGGTAAACTTATGCCTCGTCGTAAAGCTGCTTGAGCTTGAGCAGGTGCTCGTAGCGAGCCTTGGCGTTGGCCTCGGACTTGGCGAACAGCTCCTCGGCACGCTCCGGGAACTCGTTGGTCAGGCGGGCGTAACGCGCCTCGTTCATGAGGAAGTCGTGGTAGCCGCCGGCCGGCTCCTTGCTGTCGAGCGCGAAGGGCTTTTCAGCGGACGGATCGTAACGGAAGAGATTCCAGTAGCCGCAGTCGACCGCGCGCTTCATCTCGCCCTGGCAGTTGGTCATGCCGCCCTTCTTGATGCTGTGCATCTCGCAGGGGGCGTAGCCGATGATCAGGGACGGGCCGGGGTAAGCTTCCGCTTCCTTGATGGCCTTGATGGTCTGCGCCGGGTTTGCGCCCATGGCGACCTGCGCCACGTAGATGTAGCCATAGCTCATGGCGATCTCGGCAAGACTCTTGCTCTTGAGCTCCTTGCCGGCAGCCGCGAACTGCGCGACCTGGCCGATGTTGGAGGCCTTGGACGCCTGTCCGCCGGTGTTGGAATAGACCTCAGTGTTGAAGACGAACACGTTCACGTCCTCGTCCTGCGCCAGGACATGATCCAGGCCGCCGAAGCCAATGTCGTAGGCCCAGCCGTCGCCGCCGAAGATCCAGCAGCTCTTCTTGTTGAGGAAGTCCTTGTTGGTCATGATGCGCTGGTAGCGCTCGCAGTCACAGGCGGGCTTGGCCTCCATCACAGCGAGGAACTCCGCCGTGGCGGTCTGGTTGGCCTCGCCGTCGTTATAGGTCTCAAGATACTTCTTCGCAGCCGCGACCTTGGCGGGATCCTTGCCGTTTTCGGCGATGTAGCGGATGTCCTCCGCCAGATCGTCGCGGATCTTCTTCTGGCCGAGGTACATGCCGAGGCCGTGCTCCGCGTTATCCTCGAACAGGGAGTTGGCCCAGGCGGGACCCTTGCCTTCCTTGTTGACGGTGTACGGGCTGGTGGCAGCCGGGCCGCCCCAGATGGACGAGCAGCCGGTCGCGTTGGAGATCATCATGTGATCGCCGAACAGCTGCGTGACCAGGCGGGCATAGCTCGTCTCGGCGCAGCCGGCGCAGGAGCCGGAGAACTCGAGCATGGGCTGCCGGAACTGGCTGCCCTTGACGGTGAAGTCCTGAAGCTCTTTCTTCTCAGCGACCTTGGCGACCATGTAGTCGAACACGGGCTGCTGATCTTCCTGGCTCTCGAGCGGCTGCATCGTCAGCGCGCCGACCGGGCAGACGTGCGTGCAGACGCCGCAGCCCATGCAGTCGAGCGGGGAGATGGCCATGGAGAACTTGTAAACGCCCTTGCCGGCGCCGACCTTAAAGTCGACCGCCTTGGTCTGCGCGGGCGCGGCGGCCAGCTCGTCGGCCGTGAGCGCGAACGGGCGGATGGTCGCATGCGGGCAGACGTAAGCGCACTGGTTGCACTGGATGCACTTGGTGCTGTCCCACTCGGGCACGGAGACGGCCACGCCGCGCTTCTCATACGCGGAGGCGCCGAGCTCGAACGTGCCGTCGGCGTGATCGACGAACGCGGAGACCGGCAGGCTGTCACCGTCCATCTTGTCGACCGGGGTGAGAATGTCGCGCACCATCTTGACGGTGGCCGGACGGCCGGTCAGTTCCTTGGCAGGCGCTTCGTCGACGGCGTTGGCCCAGTCGGCCGGAACGTCGATCTTCACATACGCGGTCGCGCCGAGGTCGATGGCCTTGTAGTTCATCTCAACGACGTCCTCGCCCTTCTTCATGTAGGAGGCCTTGGCCTTCTCCTTCATGTAGCGGATGGCGTCCTCTTCCGGCATAATCTTCGCCAGGGAGAAGAATGCGGACTGCAGGATGGTGTTGTTGCGCTTGCCCATGCCGATCTTGATGGCCAGGTCAATGGCATTGATCGTGTAGAGCTGGATGTTATTCTTGGCGATGTAGCGCTTGGCGGAAGCGTCCAGATGGTGGCTGAGCTCCTCAGGCGTCCACTCGCAGTTGATCATGAACACGCCGCCCGGCTTGACATCCTGGACCATCTTGAAGCCCTTGGTGATGTAGGACGGGTTGTGGCAGGCCACGAAGTCGGCCTTGTTGATGTAGTACGGGCTCTTGATCTCGTGATCGCCGAAGCGCAGGTGGCTGATGGTCACGCCGCCGGTCTTCTTGGAGTCGTACTGGAAGTAGGCCTGAACATATTTATCGGTGTGATCGCCGATGATCTTGATGGAGTTCTTGTTCGCGCCGACGGTGCCGTCGCCGCCGAGACCCCAGAACTTGCAGGCGATGGTGCCCTCGGGGGAAGTGTCGGGCGCGTCCGTCTCCGGCAGGGAGAGGTTGGTCACGTCATCGACGATGCCGATGGTGAACTGACGCTTCGGCGTGTCGCGCTTGAGCTCTTCATAGACCGCAAACACGGAGGACGGCGGGGTGTCCTTGGAGCCGAGACCGTAGCGGCCGCCGGTGACGACGATGTCGTTGCGGCCGGCATTGGCCAGCGCGGTGACGACGTCGAGGTACAGGGGCTCGCCCTGAGCGCCGGGCTCTTTCGTGCGGTCGAGCACGGCGATCTTCTTGCAGGTCGCCGGGATGGCCGCGATGAGCTTGTCGGCGCGGAACGGACGGTACAGGCGGACCTTCACGAGGCCGACCTTCTCGCCGTGCGCGTTGAGGTAGTCGATGACTTCCTCGGCCACGTCGCAGATGGAGCCCATGGAGATGATGACACGGTCAGCATCCGGAGCGCCATAGTAGTTGAACAGCTGGTAGTTGGTGCCGATCTTGGCATTGATCTTGCCCATGTACTCCTCGACCAGATCCGGCACGGCGTCATAATATTTATTGGACGCCTCACGGTTCTGGAAGAAAATATCGCCGTTTTCGTGGCTGCCGCGCATCTGCGGATGCTGCGGGTTCAGGCCGCGCTGACGGAAGGCATTGACCGCATCCATGTCCACCATCTCGGCCAGATCGTCATAATCCCAGACGGCGATCTTCTGGATCTCATGCGAGGTCCGGAAGCCGTCAAAGAAGTTCAGGAACGGGACGCGGCCCTTGATGGCGGCCAGATGCGCCACGGGGGACAGATCCATAACTTCCTGCACATTGCCCTCGGCGAGCATGGCAAAACCGGTCTGGCGGCAGGCCATGACGTCGGACTGATCGCCGAAGATGGACAGCGTGTGCGACGCGAGCGCACGGGCCGTCACGTGGAACACGGCCGGGAGCAGCTCACCGGCCATCTTGTACATATTCGGGATCATGAGCAGCAGGCCCTGAGAGGCGGTGTACGTCGTGGTCAGGGCGCCGGCATTCAGCGAACCGTGGACAGCGCCGGCTGCGCCGGACTCTGCCTGCATTTCCTGCACACGGACCTTCGTGCCGAAGATGTTCTTGCGGCCGGCAGCGGCCCACTGATCGACCAGGTCGGCCATCGGGCTCGACGGGGTGATCGGGTAAATGGCAGCCACTTCCGTGAACGCATAGGACACGTGGGCGGCAGCGTTGTTGCCGTCCATGGTAACGAGCTTTCTTGCCATAAACTTCATCTCCTATTTCTCTTATATGTTATCCTATATTCGTGCAATGGGCACCTATCCGCCCATTCACGTCAATATGATAACATAGTTTCAAAAAAACGTAAATAATAGTTTTTTGATTCTTGTTTCAATTTTCGAAACACAACTATTGAAAACGTGCAAGTTTCCGGGTGAAAACCGGCGTTTTCACGGAAAATGTCCAGTTTTTTCGCTAATTTTTCGCTTGTGATTTCTCACCTATTGTTATATAATATATCACTGCTGTTAAGAAAGGGGCTGTCTACATGGTCAAAATCGAACAATCGAATGGCACCATCAGCATCACCAACGAAGTATTCACCAACCTTGCAGGCGACGCCGCGACCAGTTGCTTCGGCGTAAAGGGTATGGTCGGCCGCAGCAAAGACAGCGGACCGTTCCAGCTCCTGCGCCGCGAATCCATGTCCAAGGGCGTCAACGCCACGTTCGCCGATGACGGCAGCATCTCGCTCGAGCTGCACATCGCGGTCGATCACGGCGTGAACATTTCCGCGCTTGCCCACAGCATCATCAACGAGGTCAGCTACAAGGTCAACCAGGCCACCGGCGTCCCCGTTGCGCGCGTGGACGTGTACGTGGACACCATGTTCCTCGATTAAGCGGGGACATTTCGCACTGCTTCCCACCCGGGAGCCGCGCTTCCGGGCCATTTTCATTCCCCCTGTCGGAGGTGTACAGATTTGAGAGAAATCATTGATGCCGCAGCGCTTCGGGAAATGCTCCTGTGCGCAAACGCGGCACTGGAAGAAAACAAACAGAAGATCAACGAGCTCAACGTCTTCCCTGTTCCGGACGGCGATACCGGCACGAACATGAGCCTGACGATGAACTCGGCCGCCATCGAGCTCGGCCGCAAGCAGACCGACACCGTCGGCGCCGTGGCCGACTGCGCCGCGAGCGCGCTGCTGCGCGGTGCGCGCGGCAACTCCGGCGTCATTTTGTCGCTGCTGTTCCGCGGGATCGCCAAGTCCCTCAAGGGCCGCGAGACCGCGAGCGCGGCGGAATTTGCCGCCGCCGTCTCCGCCGGCGTGGACGCCGCCTACAAGGCCGTCATGAAGCCGGCCGAGGGCACGATCCTCACCGTCAGCCGTCTGGGCGCGCAGGCCGCCGTGGCCTTCGCCAAGGACAGCACGGACTTTGAGGGCATGCTCGATGCGCTGCTCGCCGCCGCGCGCGAGGCGCTGGCCGACACGCAGAACATCAACCCCGTGCTGCGCCGCGCAGGCGTGGTCGATGCCGGCGGCGAGGGCTTCGTGCTCGTCATGGACGCCATGCTCGGCTATCTGCAGGGCCGCACCGCCGCCCCCGTGACCTCCGCCGCTCCGGCTGCCGCGCAGGCGCCGAAAGAGGGCGCGGACTTCTCCGAGTTCGACACCGGCGAGATCACGTTCGGCTACTGCACGGAGTTTATCGTCGCGCGCGAGAACAGCAAGAGCCCGGAGCTCCTGCGCTCGTTCCTGAAGAATCTCGGCGACTGCGTCGTCGTGGTCGACGACGACGAGATCATCAAGGTGCACGTGCACACGAACGTGCCCGGCGAGGTGCTGACCGAGGCGCTGACCTACGGCCCGCTCCAGACCGTGAAGATCGAAAACATGCGCAACCAGCACACTGCGCTCTCCGGCAAGGAGACCGAGGCCGAAGCTGCCGCTAACGCGGAGGCCGAGCCCGAAGTGGCCAAGCCCGAAAAGCAGTTCGGCGTCGTGGCCGTGTCTGCCGGCGAGGGCATGGCGAATCTCTTCCGCGAACTGGGTGTGGACCGCGTCGTCACCGGCGGCCAGACCATGAACCCCTCCACGGAGGACATCCTCACCGAGGTCAACAAGACCCCGGCGGAGGTCGTGTTCGTGCTGCCGAACAACAAGAACATCATCATGGCCGCCCAGCAGTGCATCCCGCTGTCGGACAAGAAGGTCATCGTCATCCCGACCAAGACCGTGCCGCAGGGCATCACTGCAATGCTCTCGTTTGACCCGGCGAGCGCCGAGGACGTCATTGAGGCGGAGATGAGCGCCGCGATCGAGAGCGTGCACACCGCGCAGATCACCTACGCCGCGCGCGACTCCGACTTTGACGGCCACAACATCCGCAAGGGCGAGTATCTGGCGCTGATGGACGGTGCGCTGCTCGGCAGCGACGCCGACCTCGACAAGGTGCTGACCAAGATCGCGGACGCCGCCAACGATCTCGACCCCGAGATCGTCTCCATCTACTACGGCGAGGACGTGCAGGGCGACGCTGCCCAGCACGCGGCCGACCTGCTCGGCGAGC
>HF985758.1:11378-16328 GCA_000432375.1 Firmicutes bacterium CAG:103 | reverse complement strand
TCCGAGGCCTCCACCGCCGTCGGCGGCAGCGGCACGAACGGGATGCGCCGCTCGTTGAGCGCCCAGTAGAGCACCATGCCCACGGAATAGAGGTCGCTCTCGGGCGAGACCTCCGCGCCGCACAGCACCTCAGGCGCCATGAAATCGTTTGTGTTGTCCACGGCGGAAAACTGCGCCATGCCGAAGTCGCCGAGCTTATACGTGACCTGCTCGTTGAAGTTGCCGCCGCCGACAAAGACGTTGCGCGGCTTGATATCGCCGTGCACGATGCCGCGGCGATGGCACGTCTCCAGCGCGCTGCACAGACCGGCGCCGAGCTGGATGATGTCCGCCTCGCCGTGCGGATGGTTGCGCAGGTAGTCCGGCAGGGAGGGCAGCAGCTCCGTGCGCACATAGATGTCCCAGCCGCGGCCGTCCGGGTGCGCGCGGATGACGTGATCCTCGCACCGCAGCAGATTCGGCTCATCGCTGATGGCATCGACCGCCATGAGCTGCCGCGCGATCGTCTCCACCTGGCGGTGGAGCAGGGCGGTCACTTCCTCCGGCGTGCGGCCCTCGGCGACGAGGGCGTCAAAGTCCTCCGGCGCGGCGGGGATCGACAGCACCTTCAGCGCCGCGTGATCCACCATGCCGAAGCCGTCGTCGCGCGCGATCTCGTACACCGTCCCGTAGGAGTCAGTGCCGAGTGTACGTACAGGTTTCCAGTTTTGATAGTCCAGATTGCGGAATCGTTCTTCCATGTGCGATCTGCACCGCCTTCCATATCAGGGTGAAAATCTTGTTATCAAACCAATCTACATTATACTGAATCCGCCGGCAATCTGCAAGAGGTGCGCGCAGGGAAAATGACTGCATTTTCTCTTTGTGCGCGAAAACGGCGGAATTATGTACCTTTTTCTACCCAAACGCCGGGTATCCATGCTAATTTTGTAAAGTGAATCTTGACTTTCGTTTAAGATTTGACTATGATAAAACAAGGAAACAAGGGACACAGTTGGTTCCGCCACAAACTGAAAGGGGATTTTTCACGATGATTGACGCGATTGTTTATTCTTCGCTCTCCGGTTCCTGTGAGGAGTACGCCCACCGCATGTCGGCAGCGTTGCATGTTCCGTTCTTTACGGAGCAGTCGCACATCTGCCCGACCGGCCGCAAGGTGGTCTACATCGGCTGGCTGCTGGCCGGCAAGGTTGTTGGCCTGAACAAGGCCAAGGAGCGCTATAACGTGGTCGGCGTGGTTTCGGTCGGCATGGGTGCTCCGGCTGCCAACGCGGAGGAAGTCTGCCGCAAGAAGAACGGCCTCGGCACCGACATTGCGGTGTTCCCGCTGCAGGGCCGCTTTGACCTGAAGCGTCTGCCGCTGCCGTATCGCCTGATCATGAAGGTGAAGATCAAGGACATTGCCAAGCGCCTGAACGCGAAGGCTGCCAAGACCACGCTCACGCCCGCCGAGCAGGCCTGCCTGACCATGGCGACTGTCGGCCGCGGCGAGCCCGCTACCTGGGACGGCATTCAGGCCGCCATCGACTGGGTCGAGGCCAACAGCTTCCACTCCAAATTCCCGGAGCCGAAGGTCTGCTGAGCACCATATCATCCTAACCCTATGCGTTCCGCCGGACGGGAATGTCCGGCGGAACATGTTTGCGTACAAAAAGAAGAAAAAATGAGAAAAAGCCGCTGCCCGGCCGGGCAGCGGCTTTTTCTCATTTTTTCTTCTTTTTGTTTTTCTGCCCGGCGAGCGTCGCATCGGACGGGCCGGTCTCGGTCTTGCTCTCACCGCCGCCGATGTGGTCGACGATCAGGATCATGGCGCCGAGCAGCGCCGGCACGAGATAGCCGATGAACATCGCGGCGCTGCTGGTCATGTCGCCGCGGACGATGCCCACGACCACGCTGATGACGCCGAGAATGATGAGGAAAATACCCATGAACTTCGTTCTGGACATGGTGAAAACTCCTTCTCCGGTTGGATTTCCGGTACGCTTACTGTGCGTAGTACCGGGTGAGAATGGTGGCGGTCTGCGCGCGGGTGGCATTGCCGCGCGGCTGCAGATAGAGGGACTTCCCCAGGGTGATGCCGGCGATGAGCTTTTGCCCGACGGCCCAGCGCATGGCGTCCACGGCCCAGTCATTCACGCTGCCCGCGTCGGCAAAACCGCTCAGGTCTGCGGAGGCTTTGGCCTTGCCCGGGGCGGCCGTTTTCGTGTAGCGGAAGAGGATCGTGGCCATCTGCTCGCGCGTGACGTTGTTTATCGGGTCGAACGTGGTGTCGGACGTGCCGGTGACGATGCCGTTCTGATAGGCCCAGAGGACGGCGGCGGAGTACCACTCGTCGGTCCTCACGTCCGTGAACGGCGTCTTGCCGCTGACGCTCGGGCTGCGGTTCATGCGGTAGAGCACGGTCACGAGCATACCGCGCGTCATGGTGATGTTCGGGCTGAACTCGGTGGGGGACGTGCCGAGCATCAGGTTGTGGCTGCTGGCATAGAGCGCTGCGTCGAAGTACCAGCTGCCGGCGACGACATCCGTAAACGGAGACTTGGGCAGGGTGCTCATATCGAGCGAGAACGAGACGGTGAGCGACACGGCGCTGCTGCCGGTGGCGTAGGTGTAGCTCGGCTTTTCGACGGCGGCGCTGTAGCGCGCGATGCCGGTCTCTTTGTCGTAGCTGGCGCCCTTGACGGCGGTGATGCTGCCGATGTTGTCCTTGCCGACGATCTGGCTGAGGTCAAACAGGCCCACGCCGTTTTCCGTGCCGGTGAGCGCGTAGCTGCCGGGCAGGGTCTGCACATGACCGGTGTCGGTCTCGGCGTCCTTGATGGGCAGACCGGTCAGGTCGAGCGTGGCGAGCTGGTTGCCGCCGCAGTAGATCTCACTCAGGTGCGTGTTTTTCGACACGTCGAGCGCGGTGAGCTTGTTGTCCTCGCAGTTGAGCGCCACGAGCTCCGTGAAGTATTCGATGCCGGTCAGGTCGGCGATGCCGTAGTTGCTGCAGTTGAGCTCCGACACGTGGCGCAGCTCGAGCGCCGAGAGCCGGCTGTCGCCGTTGACGTCGGCGGCCTCGGCAAGCAGGGTGCGGAAGGCCGCATCCGGGAACGCCTTTTCATCGAGCGCGACGCCGGTCGTCAGTCCCTGCATCTCAAAATACACGGCCATGGACGGCAGGCCCTTGCGCCCGGTGTCGTACTGATAGGTGAAATAGTCCGGCGTTTTGGCATACACGGCGGCGCCGGTCTGCTTGTCATAGTTTGCGTCCGGCACGCGCGCAACGCTGCCGATGTTGTCCTTGCCGACGATGGCGTCCAGGTACACGGTGCACTGCTGCCCGTCCGTGACGGCGCCGGTCTGCTCCGGCAGGTACTGCGGGCTGAGGATCGGGTTTGCGGTCTTGCCGTCGCCCTGCGCGGTGGCATTGAGTGCGGTGCAGCCGCTCAGGTCGAGCGCGGCGAGCGCGTTGCCGCTGCAGTCGAGCGACTCGAGCGCGGTGCAGCTTGTCAGTTCAAGCGCAGCCAGATCGTTGAGACTGCATGTGAGCACCTTGAGCGTTTTGTGTCCGCTCAGGTCGAGCGCGGTCAGGTGGTTGGCGCTGCACTCGAGCGTGGTCAGCTTTTCGGCGGCGGACACGTCGAGCGCGGTCAGTTTGTTATACGAGCACGCGACGGTTTTCAGCGCGGTGCAGCCCGTGAGATCGAGCGCCGTGAGCGCGCAGCTCGAGGCGTCGAGCGCCGTGAGCGCGGTGCAGCCGGCGAGCTTCAGGCTCTGCAGCTTGCGGCAGCTGGACACGTCGAGCTTTTCGAGCTTGGTCATGCCGCTCAGGTCGAGCGTTGTGATCTGGTTGTTGCACGCGATCAGTTCGTGCAGGTTCGTGAAGTGCTTGATGCCGGTCAGGTCGGCGACCTTTGTGATCTTCATTTCAAACAGGTCGATGCACTGCACGGCCGCACACTCGGCCGCGGAGAGCTTGTTGTCCTTGTTCGTGTCGCAGTAATCGGTCACGTACGTGCGCAGCGCCGCATCCGGGAAGTGCTCGGCATCGACCGGGATCTCGCCCGCTGCCATGGCCGGCACGCCCAGCGCCAGCAGCATCACGGCCGCCAGCAGCAGGCAAAACGCCTTTTTGAGATGTTTCATTGCGGTTCCTCCTGTAAAAATTCCAGAAAAACGCGGTATTTGTCATTGCCTTCATTGTATCAGGTCTGCCGCTGCGGGTCAATCTCCAGTTGCGGCGCAGTGGTTTCCCGCGCGCCGCGCGTGCACGGCGTGCTCGGCCACGAGCAGCATGGCGGCCATGCCCAGATAGCCGTAGACCGGGTAGACGGTGCCGATCAGGTCGCCGAAGCCGAACAGACTTCCGGCGAAGGCGGCGGCCGTGAGCACGAGCAGCAGGGCCGTGCGGTGTCCGGCCAGCCGCGCGGACTTCTGCCCGGCGTAGGTCAGCACGGCCACGAGCGAGGACACGCTCGTGCCGAACATGCCGAGAAACAGCAGCACGGCGTACACAACGCCGGCCGTGCCCAGCCGGCAGGCAAGGTCGAGCATGGGCAGCTGTGCCCCGACGCTCTCCGGACTCACGGCCAGCGCGGCGAGCACGCCGAGCGCGACCGCCAGCAGCAGCACGCAGCCGAGCACCGTGCCCCAGACGGCGGTGCCGGGTTTCTTCAGGTGGCGCGTCAGCGGGGCGAGGATGCCCACGGTGGCGAAAAAGTTGTAGGCCGCGTAGTTCACGGCGCTCGTGGCCCAGTTGCCGAGCATGGGGTTCGTATCCCCGGCGGCAAAGGCCGCGGCGGTCAGCCCTGTGCGGTGCAGCCGGATGCCCGCGATGACGAGCGCGGCCACGATCATGCACGGCACGGCGACCGTGAACACCGACACCATGCCGCCGAGACCGAAATACGCCGCCGCCGCGATGAGCACGCACGCGATGGCCGCGCCCAGCCACACCGGCAGGCC
>HF985758.1:7824-11370 GCA_000432375.1 Firmicutes bacterium CAG:103 | reverse complement strand
CCGGCAGGCCGAGCATCTGCTCGCCGAGCGCGCCGATGCCGGCGGCCATGATGCACACGACGCCGAACAGCAGCGCCGCCGTCAGCACGCCGACGACCGTACGCAGCCATGGGATGTCCGCACGCACGATCAGCGCGTCCATCGTCTCGATGCCGGTGCGCGCGCTCAGCCGCAGGAGCAGCACTCCGGTGCCGCCGAGCAGCGCGACCGCGAGCACGAGCCCCAAAAGCCCCCGCGCACCGAACGCGCCGAAATACTGCCACAGCTCCTGCCCGGACACGTACCCCGCGCCGAGAAAGCACCCGGCAAACGTCAGTGCCAGCCGCAGCGTGCCGATCTTCTGGGGCATGATGATCTCCTCCCGTCCAAACTGCCAAGATAGCAAGCAGTATACCATATTCTGCGCGGGAAGCCAAGATGACCGCGCGGCAAATTGACAAATTGTGACCCGCGGCCTATAATGGCACAGACCCGTTTGGAAATATGGAGGGAAAAACAATGAATCAACCCTGTCTGGTCATCATGGCCGCCGGCATGGGCAGCCGCTTCGGAGGCCCGAAGCAGACGACGCCCGTGGACGAGTACGGCCATTTTCTGCTGCACTATTCGCTCTTTGACGCTTACCGCGCGGGCTTCCGCAAGGTCGTGTTCGTCGTCAAGGAGGATACGGCCGAGGAGTTTCGTGAGAGCGTCGGCCCGGCCGTGGCCGCGGCGTTCGACGTGCGCTATGCCTATCAGAAGCTCGACACGCTTCCGGCGGGCTATGCCGTGCCGGCGGGCCGCACGAAGCCGTGGGGCACGGCCCATGCCGTGCTGTGCGCTGCGCCCGAGATTGACGGGCCGTTCGCCGTTATCAATTCCGATGATTATTACGGCATCGAGGCCTACCGCCTGCTGTATGATTTTCTCGCCGTGCCGCGCCCCGAGCGGTCGTATGCCATGGTGGGCTTCCGCCTGCGCAACACCGTCACGGCCAACGGCAGCGTGTCGCGCGGCGTCTGCACGGAGCGCAATGGCATGCTCGAGAGCATCACGGAGCGCACGCACATCGAGCAGCGCGGCGCGGACGCCGCCTACACCGAGGACGGTGAGCACTTCATCGACCTGCCGGGCGATACGACGGTGTCCATGAACTTCTGGGGCTTTTCGCCGCTGTACCTGCGCGAGCTTGCGCGCCGGTTTCCGGCGTTTCTGGACGAGAACCTGCCGCGCAACCCGCTCAAGTGCGAGTATTTCGTCCCGTCGATCGTGGACGCGCAGCTGCGCGCCGGCACGGCGGACGTCACCATGCTGCACACGGACGACGCCTGGCACGGCGTGACATATCACGACGACCTGCCGGATGTGGTCGCGGCGCTGCGCGCGCTGCGCGACGCGGGCAAGTACCCGGACAACATCTGGTGAGCGCCGCCCAACGAGAACCGCTTCGCCGGGTTCTCACAGACACGCCCGCGGGGGACTTCCCTGCGGGCGCGTTTTTGTGGTATACTGTTTTTATTCTTGCATTTTCACGAGGTGCTTATGAAGCAACTGGTTTTGGGCATTCTGGCGCACGTGGACGCCGGGAAGACGACGCTGTCCGAGGCGCTGCTCTACCGCACGGGCGCGATCCGCGACCTCGGGCGCGTGGACCACAAAAACGCGCACCTGGACACGCACGCGCTCGAGCGTGCGCGCGGCATCACGATCTTTTCGCGGCAGGCGCGCCTGCCGCTGGGCGACACGGCGGTCACGCTGCTCGACACGCCGGGCCACGTGGACTTTTCCGCCGAGATGGAGCGCACGCTGCAGGTGCTCGACTATGCCGTGCTCGTCATCAGCGGCACGGACGGCGTGCAGGCGCACACGGAAACGCTCTGGCAGCTGCTGCGGCGCTACCGCGTGCCGGTGTTCGTGTTCGTGACGAAGATGGACCTGCCGGGCGCGGATCGTGCGGCGCTCATGGCCGACCTGCGCGCGCACCTGAGCGGCGCGTGTGTGGACTTCACCGACCCCGACCCGGAGCAGATCGCCCTGTGCGACGAGGCGGCGCTCGAGCAGTATCTTGACACCGGCGCGCTGCCGGACGAGACCGTGTGCGCGCTCATCCGCAGCCGTAAGCTCTTCCCGTGCCTGTTCGGCTCTGGGCTGAAGCTCACGGGCGTGGACGCCTTTCTCGCGGCGCTTGAACGTTACGCAGCGCCGCCGGAGTATCCGGCGGAATTCGGCGCACGGGTGTTCAAGATCATGCGCGATGCGCAGGGCAATCGCCTCACGTGCCTGAAGGTCACGGGCGGGCAGCTGCGCGTGCGCGCGCCGCTGACGTATTTCCCCCGCGGGGCGGACACGCCCGTGCAGGAGAAGGTGAACGCCATCCGGCTCTACTCCGGCGAGAAATTTGACGCGGCGGAGACCGTCCCGGCCGGGGGCGTGTGCGCCGTGCAGGGCCTGACGCAGACGTATCCGGGGCAGGGGCTCGGCAGCGCGGCGGCGTCCATGCCGCCGTCGCTCGAGCCGGTGCTGACCTACCGCATCGGACTGCCGCCGGATGTGGACGCGCGCGCGTTTCTGCCGCACCTGCGCCAGCTCGAGGAGGAGGACCCGCAGCTGCACATCGTCTGGGATGAGACGCTGCGCGAGATCCATGTTCAGCTCATGGGCACGGTGCAGATCGAGGTGCTCAAGAGCCTCATCCGCGAGCGGTTCGACGTGGACGTGCAGGTCGATTCCGGCCGCATCCTCTATCAGGAGACGATCGCGGCGCCGGTCGAGGGCGTGGGCCATTTTGAGCCCCTGCGTCACTATGCCGAGGTGCACCTGCTGCTCGAGCCTGCCGAGCGCGGCACTGGCCTGACGTTTGACACCGCCTGCAGCGAGGACGTGCTCGACCGCAACTGGCAGCGCCTGATCCTCACGCACCTGGCCGAGAAGTGCCACCGCGGCGTGCTTACCGGCGCGCCGCTGACGGATGTGAAGATCACGCTGCTGGCCGGGCGCGCGCACGTCAAGCACACCGAGGGCGGCGACTTCCGGCAGGCGACGTGGCGCGCCGTGCGGCAGGGGCTCATGCAGGCGGAAAGCGTCCTGCTCGAGCCGTACTACGCCTTTCGCATCGAGGTCCCGGCCGAGCAGATCGGCCGCGCGATCAGCGACGTGCGCCTCATGTCCGGCACGTTTTCCTCGCCCGAGACGCACGGCGACATGGCCGTGCTCACCGGCCGCGCGCCGGTGGCCACGATGCGCGATTATCCCGCCGAGGTCGCGGCCTACACCCGCGGGCGCGGGCGCATCTCGTGCAGCGTCGCGGGCTACGACACCTGCCACAACGCGCAGGAGGTCATCGCCGAGAGCGGTTACGACCCCACGCGCGACCTGGACAACACACCGGACAGCGTGTTCTGCGCGCACGGTGCGGGCACGGTCATCCCGTGGGATCGCGTGCGCGATTATATGCACATCGACACCGGCTTCGGCAAGGCGGAGACGCAGACGCCCCCGCCCGCGCCGCGCATGTTCCGCCGCCGCTTCGATCTCGACGACCGGGAGCTGGAGGAGATTCTGCAGCGC
>HF985758.1:1554-7786 GCA_000432375.1 Firmicutes bacterium CAG:103 | reverse complement strand
CCGCGCGCAGTATGCCGCCCCCGTGCGCAACGCCGCGCCTGGCGCGGACGAGACCGAGCGCGCGGAGCTGTTCCATCCCCGGCGCGAGCGCGTGATTGTGGACGGCTACAACGTCATCTTTGCCTGGGACGAGCTGCGCGCCCTGGCCGACAGCGGCCACATCGACGCTGCGCGCGAGCGGCTCATGGACGCGCTGAGCAACTACGCTGCCTTCACGCGCCGCGAGGTCGTGGTCGTGTTCGACGGCTACCGCGTGCCCGGCGGACAGGGGGAGAAGTTCGACCGCAGCGGCCTGCACGTGGTCTTCACGCGCCAGGGTGAGACGGCGGACGCCTACATGGAAAAGCTCGCCGACGAGATCGGCAAAAACGAGTCCGTGCGCGTCGTCACGTCCGACGCGCTCATCCAGCTCACGGCACTGCGCGCGGGCGTGCTGCGCATGAGCGCGCGCGAGTTCCGTCAGGAGCTGGCGCAGGTGGCGCAGCAGCTCGAGGCCGCCATCCGCGACATCAACGGGAGGTGAGGGCAATGGAGGAAGATCTTTTGCGCCGCGCGGCCGATCTGGCCGAGCGCTGCGAGCGCACGGCGACGGTCACGTCCACGGCGTTTCTGACGCCGGCGGAGCAGTACGCGCTCACGAACTGGGCTCGTCACCGTGACTGCACGCTCGTGCTGCACGGCGGCGGCGCGGGCTGTGAGCGGCGGGCGGCGTTTTTCCTGCCGTTTTACCTTGCGGCCGAGGACTTTGACCCAGCAGAGCACCTGTGCGCCGTGCACTTTTCGGCGCCGTTCGGCGCACCCGGCCACCGGGACTATCTCGGCGCGATCCTCGGTCTCGGCATCCGGCGCGAGTGGGTCGGCGACATTCTCGTGCAGGAGCACGGCGCGTATGTGTTCTGCCTGCCGAGCGTCGCGCCGGCGCTGCTGGAGCTGGAACAGGTGGGCCGCACGGGCGTGAAGGCGGCGGCTGTGGAGCTGGCCGCCGTGCCGGTGCCGGAGCGGAAGGTGCGTCCCGTGACGTTCACGGTGCAGTCGGCGCGGCTGGACGCCGTCGTGAGCGGGATGTTCCGCCTTTCGCGCACGAGCGCCGCGGCGCAGATCCGCGCGGGCGCGGTGTACCTGAATTATACCGAGTGCCTGCGGCCGGATGCGCCGGTCGCGCCCGGCGACGTGCTGTCGCTGCGCGGCGCGGGCAAGGGCAGCGTCACGGAGATGGGCGGCATGTCGCGCAAGGGGCGGCAGTTCGTCACGGCGGAGCTCTGGCAGTGAACCTGCTTTTCAGACAAACAAAATGTCCGCACCGGGAACGCCGGTTCGGACAATACAGAAAAAAATCTCCGGAGTCTGACTCCGGAGATTTTTTGTTGATACTGTGGTTTACTCAGCGGGCTTGTCGTCCTCGGCGGGAGCGGCGACCGGCTCAGCGACCGGAGCGGCCACGGGAGCGGCAGCGGCGGCAGCCTGAGCGGCAACGGCTTTCTGCGAACGCTTATAAGCGCCGGAGACGACACACGCGATGATCGCAAACAGGATCGCAACGATGGCCAGAATGACGATCGCGACGAACTGGGTGTGACCCGTGAACTCGTAGGTGACAGGGTCGGGAGCCTCGCCATAGCGGCAGGCGAACGTGTAGCCGGTGTAGCCGGTGAGCATGCCGATGACGTTGCCGGCAGCGGCGATGACGGCGGAGATGATGCCGCAGACGGAGGCGGTCACGATCTTGCCCTTGCTGATGCGGATCACGGACAGGATGCCGAACAGGCCGGCGATGAGGCCGAGCACGGACGCGAGGAGCATCGTGGCGACGACGCCGAGTCTGCCCATGACTTCCTTCGTGACGGCAGCGGTCTGGTAGACGGAAATGTAGTCACGGCCGGCCTGACCAACGGCGCGGCAGTTTTCGAGGTTCAGGTACTGGCAGCCGTTGACGACGCGGATCTCACCGTTGTCGTCGAGCTCCCAGATGGAGAAGTTGTCGCCGTAGCGCTCTTTGAGGATGTCGGCAACGCTCGGGCACATTTTCTTGTCGCCGTTGCCTTCGTCGTTCATGTAAGCAGGCTGGCTCATCAGGAGCTCACAGCCGGCGGCGACCTGCGCGCAGCCGTCTTCAAAGGTGTTGAGCTGCTTTTTGCCGTCGGCCAGCTTGTTGCCGCCTGCGGCAAGATCCACTTCGCCCTGAGCGAGCTGCTTTTCAGCGTCTTTGAGCTGCGCTTCGCCGGCGGCGATGGTCTTTTCGGCCTCGGCCAGCTGGGCCAGACCGTCTTCATACTGCTTGAGCTGCGCTTTGCCGTCCGCGACCATCTGCTGGACGTAAGCCGGCAGGTCGGTGACATCGTCCGGAATGACCAGACCCTTGCTGGCCGCGATCGGACGCACGACGGAGACGAACCACGCCTGGGCGCTCGAGAAGCCGGCGAGGTTGGAGATCGTACCGTTGCGGAACTCCACGTACTGGTCGACGTAGGGCATGAGCGGCTCGATCTTGGCGAGGGTCGCTTTGCCTTCGTTGTAGGCCGCGGTGTTGTCCTCGATCTGCTTCTTGCCGGCGGCATAGGCGGCTTTGCCTTCCTCGAGCTGCTTCTTGCCGGCGTAGTAGGCGGCGTAGCCCGCGGAGAGCGTCGATTTGCCCTCGGAGTAAGAGACCAGGCCGGCGGTGTAGGTGTCCACGCCGGCGAGGTAAGTGCCCTCGTTCTCCTGCAGCTGGTCAAGGCCGGCATCGAGCGTGTCGATGGACTCCAGACCCTCTTCTGCGTCTTTTTCTTTGTACTCTTTGACATTCATGATGTCACTGATGCTGGTCACTCCGGCGAACAGGCCAAAGATACTCGCAGCGATCAGGCAGACGCTGATGATCGTGAGTAATACTTTTTTCATGTCGTTCCTCCACTCATTTAAGCATTTTTCAGTCTAATACCGAACGCTTGACCTAAACTATATCTTAAATTTCACAAAATCGCAAGAGAAACCGGCCAAATCTTTTTCCGGCGTAAAAAAATTGCCTTTTTCAACAAATGTGAAAGGAATTGTTGTGCAGATTTTCCGTTTTCTACTTCCTTGAATTGGAGAATTTTTGCTGCTGATTCAACATATTCGCGCGGGTGTGAAAACTTGCCTCCAAACGCACAAAGCGTGAAAAAACTCCACAATCCGGGCAGGATCGTGGAGTAGAAAGGGCCTTTTTTACAAAACACCGAGGTGCTCGAGCAGGATCTTCGTGCCGAGCAGGATGAGGATCACGCCGCCGGCAAACTCGGCCTTGCTCTTGTAGCGCAGGCCGAACACGTTGCCGAGCCGGATGCCGGCCGCGGAAAAGACGAAGGTGATCGAGCCGATGAGCGCCACGGCAGGCACGATGCGCGTGCCGGGCAGGAACGCGAACGTGATGCCGACGGCGAGCGCGTCGATGCTCGTTGCGATCGCCAGCAGGAGCATGGTCTTGAACGCCAGCGAGCCGTCGAGCTTATCCTCGTCCTTTGACAGCGCCTCGCGGATCATGTTGCCGCCGATGATGCCCAGCAGCACGAACGCGATCCAGTGATCGACGGAGGTGACAAACTGCTCAAACTGCGTGCCGAGCAGATAGCCCAGCAGCGGCATGAGCGCCTGAAAACCGCCGAACCACGCCCCGGCGATGCAGCATTCCTTCCATGATACGCGCTGCAATGCCAGCCCCTTGCAGATGGACACGGCGAACGCATCCATCGACAGGCCGACGGCCAGCACGACCATTTCCCAAAACCCCATATCTTCACGTCCCTTTTTCCGCAGATTCCCCATACTATAAAGGAAAGGGCAGGAAAATGCAAGGAAAACTTGCTTCCCCCGCATAGAAAAAACCGACGCCCGGATCTTCCGGGCGCCGGCTGGCAGCTTCGTTTCAGCAGGGCTCGATGAGGATGACGTTGCTCATCAGGTCCACTTTTTTGAGTTTGCCGGGGACGATCTTGCGGATCCCCATCAGGTCGGTCAGTGTGACGTTCTCGCCGTCGGCGGACACGTTGCACACGCGCGAGCAGACAAGGTTCTGTTTGCCGTCCTTGATCTCATATGCATCAGAAAGACACATGGTCGTTCGCTCCTTTTTACCCGTTATGCCTGCTTGGCAAGCTCGAGGGCTTTTTCGAGCTTGTCGTTGCCATGGTCAAATGCATGCAGCGCCTCGGCCAGAGCCGCGGCCGCCTCGGCCTTGCCCTCATCTTCCAGCGCGTGGCAGATGTCGTGCAGCTCGTCGGCGTGGTGGCGGTTGTGGTCAAGCATATAGTTCAGCAGCGCCAGCACTTCCTCAGGGCTCATCGGCTTGTCGCCGGTGTGCTCGTGGCTGTGCGGGTGGCAGTGATGTGCATGGTCGTGATCGTGTTCATGTTCGTGCATGGGGAACACTCCTTTCTAAGTGGGGCAGGGCCGCCGTGCGGAAAAAAACACCCTGCTCTGAATGGATTAACAAAAGTTTATCATATCCTCTTGTAAGAATCAACAATTTTTTGCCCCCATATGTGATAAAAGACTTGTAAATTATGCGCGAATATGTTAATCTGTTGACGTGATAACGGAAGCTATCCTTGCGTTTTTCGGACGGAATGCTTTGAAGTGTTACATAAGGGTGGTACACTTTGAAGAACCGCACGTTTCGGCTGGAGACACAGCGACGGTTTCCATGTCCGTGACCACCATGGGGGAACGCCCCCGGCGAGCCCAATCAAACGAAAACCATAAAAAAGGGAAGAAGAGGTGTAACATTTGAAGGATTTAAAGCATCTGATCTACTTTGAGAACCTTCTTGACAGCGCCAACAACGAGCTCGTGCAGCAGGCCAAGGATGAGGGTATGCACCCCATCGCTTACACTTGCTATCACATGCCCGAAGTGGTCCTCAACGTAGACAACTGTTTCTCGGTCAGACTTCGTGCGCCGAAAACGGGTTCATTCGACATCGCATCCTACTACATGTCCAACTACACCTGCGAGTACTGCAGAGCACTCGTGGAGCGTGCGATCGAGGGCGGCTATAACTTCCTCGACGCCATCGCTGGTGTGGACGCCTGCGCGGAGATGAACCGCTGCATGGAGAACATCGAGCTGGTCGCTGCCCCCGACATGCCCAACAAGAAGATGTTCGTTACCCACTGCGACATCCCGTACAAAGTCAAGGACTACACCCTCAAGCACTACGTCAAGCAGATCCGCAACCGCTTCCTGAACGTGCTGGCTGAGACCTACGGCGTGGATACGTCCGACAAGGCGCTGCGCAAGGCCGTCAAGGAGCACAACGAGGTCTGCAAGATCATCACCGAGATCGGCGATATGCGCAAGCTGGAGAACCCGCCCATCACCGGTTATGAATTCCACGTCCTCAACCTGGTTACTTACTGCTGCCCGAAGAGCAAGATCCTCCCGTACCTGAAGGAGACGCTGGCAGAGATCAAGAAGAGAAAAGTCGACGCCAAGCCGTGGTACCGCTGCCGCGTGGCCCTCATCGGCTCCGAGATCGACGACCTCGACATGACCCGCATGGTCGAAGACGCCGGCGCGATGATCGTTGCCGACCGTTTCTGCTTCGGCAGCACGCCGGGCCGTGAAGTCATCGAGCTCAACGACACGGACGACGTCCTCACGCAGATCTGCGCCCACTACCTGAAGACCACGCAGTGCCCGCGCTACATGAGCCAGGAGAAGATCCAGGAGCGCCGCGACACGATCAACCGTCTCGCCACCGAGAACGGTGCCGAAGGCATCATCTACGAATCCATGAAGTTCTGCGATTTCTGGGCATTCGAGCGCGCGCTGGCAAGCCACATCATGAACGAAGAGTATGGCTGGCCGGTCCTGTCCATCGACCGCCCGTATATGGCTCGCTCCTCCGGTCAGCTCCGCACGAGACTGCAGGCCTTTGTCGAGAGCCTTGAGATCAAGCAGATTCATAAGGCTGCGAAGGAGGACAAATAAATGCTGAAAAGTAACATTGCATGGATGAAGAAAAATGTCCCCTCCGACCTGAAGGTCTGGAAGGGCATGATCCAGGATATCGACTGGTCCCAGGTCGCAGCGAAGACCAAGCTGAGCCTCCAGCGCGATAAGGACCGCATCACGGCCGAGTTCAAGGAATTCGCCGCCATGGACACCAGCGCCAAGATCGACTGGCTCATGAACGGCGACCGTCACCTCGGTTATCTGTATAAGAAAGACGCCATCGCGTTTGCCCGCCGTGAGTGGAAGGGCCTCAAGAGCGTCG
>HF985758.1:0-1547 GCA_000432375.1 Firmicutes bacterium CAG:103 | reverse complement strand
TCAAGAGCGTCGGCTACGACTTTGTCGGCTGGCTGAAGATCTGGGGCGGCATGCTCAACATGGTCATGAAGGACCCCATTTCCATTATGCTGGCCGTGTTCGAGTATCACTGGTTCGCTTCCTACCTGGCTACCCCGGCTGTGGTCGACCGCAGCGTGTTCGGCCGCCGCGGCAAGCTGCTGCAGGCTGACTTTGATATGTGGGTCGCCATTACCCACTGGGCCGAGGATCTGATCGCCAACCTCATCATGGCGGACGCGAAGATCGGCGGCAACCAGAAGATCAACAAGCGCATCATCATGTTCGACGAAATGACGATGGCGCAGATGATGGCCGGCTTCCCGAACCTGCTCGGCATCCCGTACCAGATGATCCCGGTCTTCATGGTCTCCGAAATGGACCAGCTGACCCTCATCCCGTACATCGACGCCATCGAGAGCTACGGCCTCCCGTCCGATACCTGCCCGCTGCCGACGGCTGAGTGCGGCTGCGCGGTCAAGGACGAGTACCCGATGTGCGGCCAGGGCTTCATCGCCTCCTCCATGCCGTGCGACGGTTCCGTCATGGCGACGTCCTTCCAGGATCGCCGCTTCAGCAAGTTCATGCCGAGCTACCCGCTGTGCATGCCCGTCCGTTACGACGACGAGGACACCACCGAGATGGCGGCTGCCGACATGAAGGACTGCATCCACTGGGTCGAGGGCCTCACCGGCGAGACCTGGAACTGGGACACTTACTTCGCCACCATGGAGAAGATGAACGAGTGCACCCGGCTCGAGATGGAGAAGTGGGAGATCAACAAGACCCACTATCCGCAGCTGGTCGGTTCTTCCTTCGAGCTGTTCCGCAAGTGGAACTACGAGATGGACGGCGGCCTGTTCCCCGAAGGCCTGAAGACGCAGCGCAAGATCTGCAAGACCATGATGGAGACCTACGAGAAGAAGCTGCCCGCTTACGTCGGCGGCTATGAGAAGTACCGTGCGCTCATCTGGAGCTGCCCGGCTCACTTCTATGCCAACTTCTCCAACTGGCTGGCCAACTGCTGGGGCATTTACGCGCTGACCGAGATGGAAGCGCTGAACATGACCAAGATGCTCAACACCACCGACAAGGACGAGGCCATCAACGACCTCTGCCGTCTGTACGAGCGCATGGTCATGCGTCGCCACACCAACGGCGGCCACGATCACGTTCTGGGCGAGCTGTGGAGACAGTGCGAGAACTTCAACGCGAACGTCGTCATCATGTATCAGCACGTCTGCTGCAAGACGATGGCCGGCCTGCAGGGCCTGTTCGACGATCAGGCTCGTGAGCTTGGTATCCACCTGATCTGGGTCGAGCACGACCTGATGGATCCGCGTACCGTTTCCCGTAAGGACATGCGCGGCCGTGTGAACAACTACATGGTCAACGTCATGCACGCGGAGCCGGTCGACCCGACGCTCATTGACATCGATGACGAGGTCACCTGGTAATTTGGATCATTTGAACGTATATCGGACATAAAAAAACATTCAGGAGGAAGTAAATACTATGAAATACTTTGG
>HF985757.1 GCA_000432375.1 Firmicutes bacterium CAG:103 | reverse complement strand
CAAGGCCCGCCTCGGGTGCAATGAACCGCGGAAACGCGGAGGCACCCCCGCAGGCTTCGGTCAGCGGGGTTGTCGCTGCCTGCGGTATGTTAGATGCGGCGGGCTCCCCTGCTGCGCAGGTGAAATGCTGCATCATTCGTTCGGCAAGGAGTGGGTATCGAAAAAACCGCCCCGCAAGTCACAGAACTTGCGGGGCGGTTCTATGCAATGTGCGTTTCCGGCTGCGGGCGGCGCTTATTTCCAGCGCCACGTGAACGGCACGAACAGCAGCAGCAGCGGGAAGATCTCCAGACGGCCGAGCAGCATGCAGATCATGAGCACGATCTTGCTCAGCGGCGAGAAGATGGCAAAGCTTCCGGTCGGTCCGACAAGGGAGAGCCCCGGCCCCACGTTGGACAGGCACGAGAGTGCGGCGGTGAAATTCGTCGTGAAGTCCAGCCCGTCGAGCGACACGATCAGCCCTGCGATGAGCATGATGATGATGTAGAACGTGAAATACGTCAGGGCGTTGTAGACGGTCTGCGCGTCGACCGGCTTGCCGTCGAGGCGGACGTTTTCCACGCAGCGCGGGCGCAGCATCTTCTTGACCTCGATCGTGCAGGACTTGAACAGCAGCATCACACGCGAGACTTTCAGGCCGCCGGCGGTGCTGCCGGCGCAGCCGCCGACAAACATCAGCAGCACGAGCAAGAACTTGGAGTATTCCGGCCAGAGATTGAAGTCCGCGGTGGCAAAGCCGGTTGTGGAGATGATGGATGTGACCTGGAAGAACGAATAGCGCAGGGCGTGGCCGACGCCGCCGTAGAGATTGCGGATGTCAACTGCGATCGTGATGACGGAAAAGGCAATCACACCGAGGAACCAGCGCAGCTCCTCGTTGCGCAGCGCGGTGCGGATGTTGCCGAGCAGAATGAGGTAATACAGGCTGAAGTTGGCGCCGAAGAGGATCATGAACACGCCCACGACGATGTCGATATAGGCGCTGTTGTAGTAGCCGATGCTCAGCGCGCGCGTGGACAGGCCGCCGGTGCCGGCCGTGGCGAACGAATGCAGCAGTGCGTCATAAAAGCTCATGCCGCCGGCGATGAGCAGAACCGTCTCCACGAGTGTGAGCGCGATGTACAGCAGGTAGAGGATGGAGGCAGTCTTGCGGATGCGCGGCACGAGCTTGCCGACCGTCGGGCCGGGCACCTCGGCGCGCATGATGTGCATCGAGCGGTTGCCGCTCATGGGCAGCACGGCCAGCACGAACACGAGGATGCCCATGCCGCCGATCCAGTGTGTGAACAGCCGCCAGAACATGCCGCCGCGGGTCATGCTCTCCGGCGATGTGACGACGCTGGCGCCGGTCGTGGTCAGACCCGAGATCGTCTCAAACAGGGCGTCGATGTAGTTCGGAATGTCGCCCGTGAGCACAAATGGGATCGCGCCGAGCAGCGACATGGCGATCCACGACAGGCCGACGATGAGAAAACCGTCGCGCGCGGTGATGCTGCCGGACTTGGCGCGCACGCGCCACATCATCAGCCCGACGCCGCCGGTGATGCCGATCGTGATCAGAAACGGGACCGGAGATTCGTCATAGATCACAGCTGCGATCATCGGCAGGAGCATCAGCGCGGCCTCGATGCACAGCACGCGGCCGACGACCTGCCCGATCATTCGAAAATTCATGGTTTTGCCCTCTCTATGCTTTCGTTATCCGAATACGGTATTATACGCCGGTTTGTCCGGTTTGGGAAGCCCCAGGCGCCTAGAACATGCCCAGGGATTTGAACAGGAAGATCCACAAAAACATGGTCAGGATACTCGCGGCCGATGTCGTGACCACAATGTCGCCGGCGAGCTCGGCGTCGCCGCCCATCTGCTGCGCCATGGTGAAGGAATTGACGGCGGTCGGCGAGGCGAAAATGCCGATGAGCGACACGAATGCCACGCCCCGGAACCCGAGCAGCGCGCCCAGCCCCAGAAACAGGCCCGGCGAGACGATCAGCTTGGCGATCGACACGGTCACAAGCTCGCGGCGGTAGGTCTTCAGGCCGGAGAACTGGAAGAACGCGCCGAGCAGAAACAGCTGCAGCGGCGATGCGATGGCGCTGACGCTTTGGATGGTCTGCTCGAGGATGTGCGGCAGGCGGATGCCGGCGACCAGCGTCAGGATGCCGAGCACGGAGCCGATGACGAGCGGATTTTTTGCGATCTGGCCGAGGATATGCAGCGGCTTCGGCTTCTGTCCGCGGAACACCTCCAGCACGACGACGGCCAGCATATTGAACAGCGGCACAATGACCGCGATCAGGATCGAGACGGTGCCGAGCTGATCGGCGCCGAGCAGCGCCGTCGCCACGGGGATGCCCATGATGACGTAGTTGCTGCGGAACATGCCCTGGATCAGCACGCCGCGGCGCTCCGGCAGCTTTTCGGTCAGCAGCGTGTAGCCGAGCGCGAGGCCGAACGTCAGCAGCACGCCGCCCACGGCATAGGCCATCAGCAGCGGGTCAAACGAGCCGGACAGATCGGAGCAATATATATTATAATAAAGCAAACATGGCAGAAAAATACGGAAAGCGATCTTGTTGATGGTGGAGATTTCCTCACGGCGGAGCCAGCCGAGGCGGCGCGTGCCGTAGCCGAGCGCCATGACCAGGCACATGGGCAGCACGGCGTTTGCCGAGATCATCAGATTTTCCATATGCTGCCTCCGTTCGTCAGGAAATCACTAAAGTAACAGTTTACCCCATGCGGCGCAAAAACGCAAGTACCCCGGTTGCCGCGCTGCGCGGAACGTGGTATAATCGCAGCATCTGATTTTTTGCGCGGGAGGTGTGGCGATATGACGATTGAGCAGGCCATGGAGCTGATCCATGGCGTCGCGTGGCGCGGCTCCCGCCCGGGGCTCTCTCGCGTGCGCGAGCTGCTGCACCGCCTGGGCGACCCGCAGGACGGGCTGCAGTTCGTGCACATCGCGGGCACGAACGGCAAGGGCAGCACGGCGGCGATGCTCGCATCCATCCTGCGCGCGGCAGGCTACACGGCGGGGCTGTTCACATCGCCGTATCTCGAGCGCTTCGCCGAGCGCATGCAGGTCAACGGCGTGCCCGTGCCGGACGCGGAGTTTGCCGCCGTGTGCGAGGCGCTGCAGCCGTGCATCGCCGCCATGGACGACCCGCCGACGGAGTTTGAGCTCGTGACGGCGGCGGCCATGCTGTGGTTCCGGCGGCGGGGGTGCGACGTCGTGGTGCTGGAGGTCGGCCTCGGCGGCCGGCTCGACGCGACGAACGTCATTGCCGCGCCGGCGTGCGCCGTCATCACGAACATCGGCCTCGACCACACGGAGATCCTCGGCGATACGCTCGAGCAGATCGCGCGCGAGAAGGCGGGCATCCTCAAGCCCGGCACGCGCGCCGTCAGCTATCCGCAGACGCCGGAGGTGCGCGCCGTCCTGCACGAGATCTGCGCGCAGCGGGGCATCCCGCTCACGGAGGCGGACGCAGCCGCCATCGTGCCGCTGACCGACGGCGTGGACGGGCAGACCTTCACCTACCGCGGCGCGGAATATACGCTGCCGCTGCTGGGGGCGCACCAGCTGCGCAACGCGGCCGTCGCGCTCGAGACGGTGACGGCGCTGCGCGCGCGCGGCTGGCGCATCCCGGACGCG
>HF985756.1:3560-4335 GCA_000432375.1 Firmicutes bacterium CAG:103 | reverse complement strand
CTCAGATGATCGCGCGCACCTGCTCGATGAGCGCGCCGTAAAACAGCCGGTATCCTTCCTCCGACAGGTGGATGCCGTCGTCCGCGTTGAGCGCGCAGGGGTCGCCCCCGTCGAGAAAGCGCTCGCGCGGGTCGGCGCACGGCACGTCCAGCTCGGCGGCGATGGTGCGCACGAGCCCGGAGTAGCGCTCCTGCGTGCGGTAGATGCGCCGCACGTCGCCCAGCCACTGCATCACGCCCGCGGCGCTCGCGCCGTTGTGGTCGATGCAGGCGAGGTACTTCACCTCGTCGATGGGCGGCAGGGTCGTGAAGATCGGGCGGATGCCGGCCTCGCGCAGCATCTGCACGATGGCGGTCATGTTCGCGCGAAATTCGTCCGCCAGCACCACGGGGTCGTGGTCCTGCTCCGGGTGCGCGGCCACGTCGGGCCAGTCATAGTTGCAGTCGTTGCCGCCGTATTCCACGAGCGCCCAGTCATAGCGGTGGCCGCGGGCGAGGTCGCGCTGCACGAGCGTGACGCCCTTGCGCGAGGTCGCGCCGAAGACGGACTTGTTCGTCACCTCGGCGTGCAGACCGGCGAGTGGTGCCTCGAACAGGTCGGTGTGAAAATGATACCGCAGCTGCTCGTCCGGCAGCGTGCCCTTCATCAGCGAGTCGCCGAATACGGCGATGCGCAGCATCTCGTCCATCGCGGGTGCCTCCTGAAACTTTGGTTACTTTATTATACCGGGAGACACTTAAAAAACCATTAGAAATTTGTAAAGAAATCGCGGCGA
>HF985756.1:0-3537 GCA_000432375.1 Firmicutes bacterium CAG:103 | reverse complement strand
GGACAGATCGCCGCGATTGGCAGTTTCGGCAGATTTACTTCCACAGCGCCGGGGGATACGTCCCGTCGGCGTGCAGGGCGCGCAGCGCCGCGACGACGCCGGGCTTGTCGTCCTGATACGTCAGGCCGAACCAGCGTTCGCTGGTCTGCAGCACGCGCGTGCGCACGCGCCCCTGCGCCGTGAGCGCGTCCATCATCACGGGCAGCAGACACTCGCGCTTCTCGTCACCGGGGGCAAGATCGCGCACAAAGGCGTCAAAATACTGCGCCATCACGTCCAGCATCGCCGGGTGATAGCCCCACATGTTCATGCTCACGAGCGCCTCGGGGTCGAGCGCGACGCCCGCGCCCTCGCCGGACGTATCGCGGATCGTACCGTCCGGGCACAGCTGGATCTTGTATGTCTCGTGCACCTTGCGCAGCAGACCGTTTTCGGTCGCGCACACGCCGCGCGTGACCGTACCGAAGGGACTCACGGTGTTTTTCAGCCGGTAGCCGACCATGGCGGCGTCCTGCGCGCCGTGCAGCTCCGGCAGCGCGGCGGCAATGGCGTCGATCGCGCCGCGGCCGTAAAAATCATCGGCGTTGATGACGGCGAACGGCGTTTCGATCACATCGCGTGCGCACAGCACGGCGTGCACCGTGCCGAGCGGCTTCTGCCGCTGCGCCAGCTCCGGCCGCGCCGCGGTGAAGCGCTCCGGCGTCTGAAACGCATAGTCGATCCGGATGCCGGTGCGCTGCTCGATGCGGTCGCCGAAGAGGGCGCGCACGTCCTGCAGCATCTGCGGCTTGATGATGAGCACGATGCGGTCAAACCCGGCGCGCAGCGCGTCGTAGATCGCGTATTCCATGAGGATCTCGCCGTCGGGGCCGAGACGCTCGATCTGCTTGACGCCGCCATAGCGCGAGCCGAGCCCGGCCGCCATCACTACCAGAGTCATATCCATGTATGCAACCTCATTTTGTCATAGAGTATTATACAGCATAGCACAACCCGGCGGGAAATGTCAAACTTTGCTGATTGCCTTAAATTTCTGCCGCTGACATTCTATGCCCTTGCAAAAGCAGGAAGGATGGGGTACAATCAGCTTCGACAAAGGTTGTCATAATTCCCAAGAAGGAGGGCGGACGCGCACGCGGCGCGTCCGGAGAAGCGATGAAACGAATCCTATCTATCTTTCTCTCGCTGGTGCTGACGGCGGCGCTGCTGAGCCCGGCGGCTGCGGCGGCGAACGAGACGGACGGCAATGACACCAACTGGCTGTACATCACGCTCGACCCCGGCCACGGCGGCAACGGCGCGGGCAAAAACGACTCCGGCGCGGTCAACGAAAAATATGGCTATCAGGAGGCGGATCTTGTGCTCAAGATCAGCCTGTACTTAAAAGAGGAGCTCGAGACGTACCGTCATGTCCACGTGGACATGACGCGCTCGGACAGCTACGGCACGAGCGCCACCGCGCCGCTGCGCAAGGTGGAAAACCGCGTGCTCTTTGCAGCAGGTCAGCACTCCGATCTGCTCGTGAGCCTGCATCTGAATTCCGCGCTCAGCCAGTCGGCGCACGGCGCTGAGGTGCTCGTCAGTAACGGCAACTACCGGCCCAAGATCGCCGATGTGCTCGACGGTGTCGGCACGAACATCCTCATGCAGCTCAAAAATCTCGGCATTTATAATCGCGGCCTGGTCAAAAAGAGCTCGCAGGACAACACGCTCTATCCCAACGGCGAGCTCGCCGATTACTACGGCATCGTCCGCTACGGTGTGGAGAACAATGTCCCGTCCATGATCGTGGAGCACTGCTTTATCAGCAACAACAGCGAGTGTGAGCAGTTCCTGTCGAGTGACGCCAAGCTGCAGGCCATCGCGCAGGCGGACGCGCGCGGCATCGCGGCCTATTATGGTCTTCAGAAGAAAGACCCCGGCGAGGTCGATGTCGAGCCGCTGTTCCGTGACTGCCGCAGCCACTGGGCGAAGGACGACATCAACCGCGCGGCGGACGCGGGCTGGGTCAACGGCGTGGGAGGCGACCTGTTCCAGCCGAACGGCACGCTCACGCGCGCCGCGTTTGTGACGATGCTCGGCCGCATGGCGGGCGTCAAGGATACGGACTACACCACCAGCGTGTTTCGGGACGTCCCGGACGGGGAGTGGTACACGTCGTTTGTGGTCTGGGCCACGGAAAACGGGATCGTGGACGGCTACGGCGACGGGATATTCCTCCCGCAAAACAACATCACCCGTCAGGAAATGGCGAAGATCATGGCAAAATACCTGAACTGGAAGGGGCTGGACACCACGCCGTCGTCCGAGATCTCGTCGTATCCGATCAACGACCTGAACACCATCGGCGGTTGGGCGCTCGAGCCGGTCTGCTTCTGCTATGAGCATGGCCTGCTCAACGGCCGCGGTTCCAATTTTGCCCCGCAGGCCAACGCCACGCGCGCCGAGGCGTGTGTGGTGCTCTGCCGCCTTCAGAAGTATGTGGACGCACAGTCCGCGCAGCCGGCCGCAGCAGAGCCGGCAGCGCTTGCCGGTTGACTTCCTGCACTTTCAGGGTATAATAAGGTTAACATACTGTTGAAATGGAGGAATCCACCACAATGAGTGACAATCACAACGAAGCACCCGAAAACTGCACGCACGACTGTTCGACCTGCGGCGAGGCCTGTGCCCAGCACGAGCCGGAGTCCCTGCAGCAGCCGCTGCGTCCCGGTTCCCGCGTCGATAAGGTCATCGCGGTCGTGTCCGGCAAGGGCGGCGTCGGCAAGAGCCTCGTGACGAGCCTGCTCGCCTGCGAGATGCAGCGCCGCGGCCATCAGGCCGCTGTGCTCGATGCCGACATCACCGGCCCGTCGATCCCGCAGGCTTTCGGCGTCCACGGCGGCGCCATGGGCGGCGAGGACTTCCTGTATGCCAACCGTACCCGCACCGGCATCGAGATCATGTCCATCAACCTCCTGCTTCCGAACGAGACCGACCCCGTCGTCTGGCGCGGCCCGGTCATCGCCGGCGCCGTGACCCAGTTCTGGACCGACGTGCAGTGGGACAACGTGAACTATATGTTCGTCGACATGCCTCCCGGAACGGGCGATGTGCCGCTGACGGTGTTCCAGTCCCTGCCCGTGGCGGGCGTGGTCGTCGTCACGTCCCCGCAGGAGCTCGTCGGCATGATCGTCGACAAGGCCGTCAACATGGCCGACATGATGCACGTGCCCGTGCTCGGCATCGTCGAGAACATGGCCTACTACACCTGCCCGGACTGCGGCAAGCAGCACGCCATCTTCGGCGAGAGCCACATTGAGGCCATTGCCGCCAAGCACGGCATCCCCAACACGGCCAAGCTGCCCATCGACCCCGCCATCGCGGCGGCGTGCGACGCGGGCCGGATCGAGGACGTGCAGGGCGACTGGCTCAGCAGCCTCGCCGACGCCATCGAGGGCAAGTAATTTTCGTAAGAACAGAAAAACCGCTCTGCGAAAGCAGAGCGGTTTTTCTGTGCAGTCCCAAAGCCTCGCAGAGTTTCGCCGCCGGAGCGGC